>JABAZT010000028.1 GCA_018608565.1 Candidatus Altimarinota bacterium | reverse complement strand
GCAGTTATCGCCGCCAGGATTCACGAGTGTACAGCCCTATCATTTGGTCCAGTAGGTTGGGACTATGTGATTTGGGCAACGTAAAAGAGCTGAATAGATTACATTAGATTTTGACTTATGAGAAAAATAAGTAAAAAGAGATTATGGTTGACGTTAAAAAAATAATTCAATCCTTTGTCCTCGTGACGAGTTATTTCGTACTCGCTATGAGTGTGAGCGTTGTTTCTGCTTTTCAGGTAGAAATTTATACAGAAAGAACCCCCGAAGCACCAGGATATTTTTCTCTTACGATACAGCCTCCATTGGGAGAACCTGAGATGGATATTCAAAATGTATATGTGAAAAATTTTGATGAAAGTGATGCAGAAAGGTTTAGAACGTTATTGCCACTTATTACTGAGTTTGGAGGTACGTTGATAGAAAAAGAAGAAGAACCTGAATATATATCAAAAGCGTACGTAAGACTTATAGCCTTAGGAGAAAATTATGAGACGCAAGCATCACTCATATTTGTCCCAAGGGGTGCAGATACAATGTTGGAGGATTTTGATCATTTTACGGCTTCAGCGCTTCGTCCAGTTTATCTCCAAAATATATCCTTGCAGTACGGAGGTAATATTGAGGAGGTGTATCCAGAAAAAATAGAGTTTATAACCGATAGTCCAATACGATTTGTCGGAAGGTACAAGGAAGCTATCAAAACTCGAGTAGAAATCGTGGGAACCAATGATGCAGGAGAGATGGTGGCAACTATTCCATTGGATCTCAATACCTCGGAAAATATAAATCACATACATCAGCTTCCAGAGGAGTGGGAAGCTTTTGCCAATAATGAAATATTTGTTCCCGAGAGTAAGGAGTTTTCTTTGGTATGGTTAGAATTATTTCCATGGGTAATTGCAGGAATAGGATGTATTATTATTGCTTGGATTTTTACGAGGAAAGAACCTCAAGTTGAAGAGAAAGAAAAACTTGGGCTATATCTTAAAGATATGGAAAAAAGAACAGAAGAAGATAGTTTGCCTTTTGAGCGATAGTATTACCTAAAAAATATTAATTTAACTTGTATTTAGAGGTATTGAAGGAAGTCCTTCTTATTTGCTTATTTGAGCTTAATTATCTACATTCTTAGGCGTCCAAACACTTAAATGTAACCGCACATGAAAACCTTCTTTTCCACCTTCTTCGAAAATTATAAAAAAGTTTGGAGTCAGTTTCTTCCTTCTTCAGTGATATCAATACTTTTTGCCGTATTTGGTATCATGATGGTCTGGACTGATACTTATAACGAATCTTGGATCATCAAAATTATGCTCGTTCTTGTTATAAGCTTTTTTCTTTTCTTGGCTTGGAGCAGTTGGGTACAGAGTAATAAACGAAGGTTCTCAATAGATGTAATTGGGGCAATAGTATTGCTCGCAGCATTAATAGCCTATTATCTTCATTTGCCGGCGGATTTAGATGAATTTGAATCTATATTTATTATTCGACATATACTGATCACAATAGCGAGTGTTGGACTCGTCTTTATTTCACATTACCAGTGGAAATCTAATACGGAGAAATTTTGGAATTTTTCCCGAGCCACAGCGGAAGCTATTGGTCAGGCGATCGCATTCTCAATTGTTTTATTCTTAGGATTAGCCGCAACATTTGCTTCTATCGACTTTCTGTTTGGCGTTGATATTCCAGAGGAGATTTATCCGAGCCTTTGGTTTGCGGTTGTTGGAGGATTTGCGACATTTTATTTCCTTTCCAAGCTCCCGCTCCTCAATGCAGAACCTGATACTAAATTTAATGAAAACAAACTCTGGAAATTTTTCGGAGTATACATTCTCTTTCCGTTACTGGCTCTCTATTTCCTCGTGCTTTATGCCTACACAGGAAAGGTATTATTAACCTGGGAGTGGCCGAGTGGGCAAATCTCTTATATGATTGCTGCTTTTTCACTGGTAGGGACGTTGACCTACTGGATCCTGACACCCCAAATAGAAGGAACCGAAAAGGCTTGGAAAAAATATACGCCAATTTTTTGGGGCCTACTCAGTATTCAGGTGGTAGTTTTAGCCATCGCTGTAGGATTGAGAATCAATCAATATGGAATCACGCCAAAACGATATCTCGTCGTTCTCTTTGGGATCTACTTATTCGTGCTATGTGGTTACTTTATCTTCAGTCGGATTCGGGATCGGCGGATTATTCCGGTTCTTTTTAGCGGTCTTATTCTGATTACTTCAGTAGGGCCATGGGGAGTGTTTGGGGTTTCGAAGATGAGCCAGAAAAGTATTGTGAACAATATTTTTGAACAATATGAGATGGTGGATGAAGGTGGAAACCTTCAGAAGCCAAATACGGAAATTCCGAAAGAAGAACGGAAAACACTCAGTTCATCCTTAGATTTTCTAGTAAATACATTCGGCGTTGAGATTTTAGAGACTTGGAATATCGAAATAGAAACAAACGAAAACAGATATAGTGTCGTTCAAGATACACTCAAATCATTGGAGGTTGACTATGTCGGTCGATGGGAGTCTATTGATCGAGGAGAAGATGAAGATCATTGGCAGTTTCGGTATTTAAACTTAGAGAGTCAGCTAGAGGAGGTGGAAACTATCAGTGAAAAAATATTTTTATTCCAAAAACGGTATCAAGAAGAAGCACTCGGAGAAATAAATGGAACAAAAATATTGTTCAAAAATGAAGGGATTATTGAAATTAGTTCTGAGCTTGAAGGCGATAAAATCATTTCACTTGTTGACTGGCTTAACGCAATTGAAGAAGATCGAGGAGAGCGATCAAAAGAAGAAGTGACTTTTAAGTCAGACCAGATAGAAATTGTCTTCACCAATCTCAGCTTCAAAACCAAAAAAGGAAAAGTAGAAGTCGAGAATGCATCGGGGGTGATGATGTTGAAGTAATTACTACTCCCAAATCCCAACCTTCAGATCTTTGGCTTCTCGCTCATAAGACCGAAATTCCGCCTTCCGATCAAACGGAAATCGAAAGTAGCCTCGCGCCAGTCCTGATTTGAGCATTGCTCCATTGGTATCTACTCCGTCTTCAGTGAAGACATAGGCAAGTTTACGACTATATTGATCATATTTATCCCCGATACTATCTTCAATAAGGCAGACTCTTTTGGTATCTTTAAGAAGTTCTTTCATTTTGGCACTCGCTTCGAGTCCATAGGGCTGGACAGGATAGCCTTCTCGTTTGGTTTCAGGAGTATCAATACCGATAAAACGAACTCGTAAGTCTCGATCTACAATGATAGTATCACCATCCACCACTCGCTTAAGTGGTTTCCAATCACAGTTTTGTGGAAAATTTATGGAAATATATGAAAACTCTTCATCTATTGAACTACTATTTTGTTCAATTATGAATTCTTCAATAGCCGGAAGAAAGTCGTCAAGTGATAATTCGGTCATGCCCGAACATCCAGATAAAAATACTAGAGTCAAAAATAAGGTGATATATTTCATGTAAGCATGACAGTACTAAAAAAAAAGATAGAATAAAATCAATGATTCAAACTATCTCGTCTGCAATTCTTACACCTATTCGTGCCTTGAAAGCTCGATACATACCGTTGTTACTCATCTATTTTGCATATGGATTTCAGACAGTGACGAGTGTAACTCTAACATTTTGGGAAAAAGAAAATCTAAGTCTCTCTACTGAAGAATTTATCATGATATCAGCCTGGGTGACGATGCCTTGGACGCTCAAGATGATTTTTGGGCAGTTAGTTGATAATTTCAAGATCTTCGGATCAAAGCGAAAAGCCTATATCGTCATCGGATCTATATTACTTTCTTTGGGGTATTTGATGCTCATGGGGATGATGGTACAGCATCCAGCGGTAACTTGGATGGGAAATCAGTTTACGATGTATCTTGCCGCCAATTTATTACTCATGTTTGGGTTCGTAGTACAGGATGTGACAGCTGATACTATGACGACTGAGGTAGTAGAGCGAGAAGGAAAGTCTGATGACCAGATACGAGCTGAGCTAACTATGGTTCAGATTTTGGGACGACTGAGTCTTATGATCTCGGGGGTAGTGGCGGCGTTTATGACTGGATGGTTAGCCACTATATTTGAGTCAAATCCTCAAAACATTATATGGATTGCATTATTGATTCCATTGATTTCTATTCTTGGGGCTTTATTTGTAAGGCTGGAAATAACAGATCATCCTGAACATGGGAAATTTAATAAGACCGTCATGACAGGGGGGCTTCTCTACGCGGCCTTTATGCTCCTAATGGCTTTTTGGTCTAAGATGGTAGGAAGTGCTTCTGGAGTTATAGGAACTATCTTACAATCACTCAGTCCCTATACACAGGAACTTACATTTATTGTTTCGGCGATACTATTGGTCTACCTCTTATTCTGGATTCTCAAGGATGAAACGAAGCAACGAAAGAAGACTATTTTCTTAGTACTTTTGGCTATATTTATATTTAGAGCCACTCCATCGGTTGGCCCAGGAACTACCTGGTGGTTGATTGATACATTCAATTTTGATCGAGAGTTTATAGGAATGCTTCAGATAATTAGTGCTATAGTTCCTTTGGTTATTTTATGGGTTTTTGCAAATTTCATTGCCTCTAAACCAGTTCGGTCTGTACTTATATTTCTGACTATTATCACTGCAATACTAAGCCTTCCAGAGCTTGGATTATTTTATGGGTTTCATGAGATGCTAGGGCTTAGTCCTCGACTAGTTGCAATTGTAGATCAAGCCTGGGATAGTCCGATCTTACATATTTCGATGATCCCCATGTTGGCAATTATTGCCTACTATGCACCATCACATTCGAGAGCGACATGGTTTGCAGTAGCAGCAAGTTTTATGAATCTAGCAACGACAGCAGGGAGTTTAGGAACAAAATATTTGAACAAGATTTTTATCATCTCTCGAGAAGTAAAAGATGCATCTGGAGCAGTCATAACACCAATGGATTATTCGGAGCTAGGGCTTCTTATGATTACCGTTATTGGGGTGAGCTTGATCCTTCCATTACTAGGGATTTGGTTATTTTTGAAGAAAGGGAGGAGGGATCGATTGAGTGATTAAGAGGTAGAAAGTAAGAGTTTGTATTTCCCTTCATTTTTCAATCTTTCCTACGACTCCATAAACGGCTTTGTCGTATCGTATCCGGTTGTCTGATAGACATGATTGACCCAATTTCGATAGAAAACGGAGCTATCAGCCTTCCAGTTGCAGATGGGAGTCTGAGTTTCATCATTATTTGGAAAATAATTATGCGGCATTTCCTGACCATTTTCTTTGTCTCGGAGATATTCTCCGACTAGATCCTCTCTATCATATTCAGGATGACCTTGGAGATAGATTTCGCGACCATTTCGACCGAGGATCATATGCCAACCGCAGTCAGGATTTTGGGCAACAATTTGTAACTCAGGATGGTTGATAGATTTTATTGGTATATTTCCCCATCGAGAGTGTGGAACAGGGACTTGGTCATTCATCCCACGAAGAATTTCTGGATGATTGGAGTGATCGAGCGTATGAGTGAAAACTCCAAATATTTTTTGTTCAGAATGTTCTCGTTCAATCTTATAAAAATGCTCTAACGCAAAATGAGAACCAAGACACGAATAGATAGTGGAAGTGACATATTCTTTCGCCCAGTCGAGAATCTTTTTCCATTCATCTACAAAATGAATTTGATCAAAATCTAAAAGCAATCCATTTTCTTGTGTCTCTAGATTTGCACCTGTCACAATCAGCCCATCAAGTCCTTTTGATTTCACTTCTACAAATTTTTCATAAAAAACTTCCATACGCTCCTTACCCGTATTCGGAATAAAATCATCAAATCGTATCAATACTGGTTCAATCTGTAGTGGGGTGTTCCCGAGGAGTCGAAAGAATTGAATCTCAGTTTTTTCTCTCACGGCAGCCGGCATGAGATTGAGGAGTCCAATCCTCAGTGGACGGATATCCTGATGTTCGGCTCGAGATTTGTCTATTACATGGACTCGTTCAGAGACAAGCGAGTTATAGATAGGGAGTTTGTTTGAGGAGGGGATAATCAGTGGCATAGGGAGAGAGATAATAAATTTAGAAATAAAAAAACCGCCAGAAAGGCGGAGTAAGAATTCGTAGTAGATACAAACAATTAACTCGCCTTCGGTAGAAGGTTTATCATCATTGGCATCATTACTTTTATGTTTTTCATCTACAGTCATTTATAGAGCCTCGTATAGTTTCTGTCAAAAAAATTGAATAAACACAAAACTACCTCTATAAAGAAGAAGTAGATTCTAAACACCAAAATAAAATGACACTCGTGAAAGACATACAACAATTTTTCGGTACCGCTAAGTGGATCGCCATAGGAGTGCTCCTTATTCTTGTCGTTACCGCACTCAATCCATTTGTAACTATAGATCCAGGACATACTGGGGTGGTGTTTGATAAATTACGTGGAGGGATTCAGTCAAGTACCCATGGAGAGGGTCTCCACTTTAGACTCCCAATTTTTCAAGACGTAGTTCAGATACCGGTACGAAGTCAGAAGATTGTATTTGTAAATAAATCAAACAATCAGCTCGCCTATAATAAACAAACCTCTTTTACGAGTGCAAAAGCAACTGAGTACGGATCTATGTTTGCCGCAAGTTCTGATCTTCAGGATGTATATGTAGATGCAGTAGTAACTTATCATCTCGACAAAGCAAAAGTTGCCAGTATTTATCAGGACATTGGGCTCGACTATGAATCCAAAAAAGTAATTCCAAAAACGATCGATGCAGTAAAGACTTTTACCGCTAAATATAAGGTGTCTGACATACTAACAAAACGAGAAGAGATCAAAAATCTTGTTCAAGAATATCTAACGATTGAACTTGCAGAAGACTTTATAGTGCTGGAGGACATAAATCTTACAAACTTTGACTTCAATGCACAGTTCAAAGCTGCTATTGAACAAAAACAAATAGAAGAACAAAAAGCTCAAAAAGAAGAATATATACTCCGACAAATTGAAATCAGTTCGCAGCAAAAAGTAAAAAAGGCCGAAGCAGAAAAACAGGCAAAAATACTAGAAGGGGAAGGGATTGGAGAATTTAATAGACTCCTGCAAACAGATATTACTCCAGATATTCTAGAGTTTAAAAAACTCGAAAATGCCAAGTCTGCCATTGAAAAATGGGACGGAGCCTATCCAGCTACTTATTTTGGATCAGGAGGAGAGGGGAGTCCAATTCCTTTGATAAATATAGGGAAATAGATCACATCATCTTTTTAAATCATCTCCTCTTAGTAGTCAGTCTTCTTCTGGCTCTGAGAGGTTTTTATTTAAAATTAAAACTTCTATAAAGGGGGTGTTGAAATCTTTTATTCCAATCCGTCAAAAGCCAGGAAACACATCTGAGACATAAGGTCTCCTAGTTCTTCGATGGTAAGATATTCATCTTTTTTATGAGCTCTTTCAATAGGACCACCACCAATATTAACAGCAGGGATTCCCGCAGAGAGCATAGTGGCAAGATCTGACCAAAACTTACCAATAAGAGGCTTGAGATTAAACGCTCTCGCAAGTGTATAGACTTTTCGTGGTAGTTGGCAGGGAGCCATAATATCAGAATCAAAATCGGTAGAATCATTCCAGAGGGCGACGCCTCCTTGTTCTGTTTTTATGAGTGTGCATTTAGACTCGGCTTCATGTCTTGCACATACGCAATTAAGTAATGTCTCAATAGATTTTCGGACTACTTCTGGATCGGTGTTTGGCACCAGTCGAAGATCAAATAATGCAGAAGCCGTTCCTTTGATCACATTTGTAGATTTATCGGGAGTATCAAAAACGGTCGGGGCAAGAGTGCTCACAAATAATTCATCTCCAAGGCGGATGGAGGGACGTTCAAATTTCTCATCAATCTCAACAATGGCTTCAGCAAGAACTCGAATCGCATTGATCGCATGATCTGGTTCAGAAGAGTGCCCAGAGATACCATCAACTCGAACTTCTATCGTAATATTACAAAAAGCACCATGAATTATATTTTTTTTAGAAGGTTCAATAACAAACGCTACATCTGTATTTTCTGGAGTGATAATACCTTGTTGTATTAACGCACTGGCGCCGGTAGGATCTCCCGTTTCTTCCCCTTCATAGAAGACAAATCGAAAATTTTTATCTACAGGCTGTTCGATAAGAGCTTCGATAAGAGCGAGTGAGGCGGCGGAACCTTGTTTTACATCAAGTGATCCCCGACCATAGAGTTTCCACTCGCCGTCTATTTCTATCAGATCTCCACTATCAGGGGCATGAGACCATTCATTGGCATCAAAATCTACCGTGTCTACATGACTAACAAAGCTTGTGAATTTTTTATTTTTCGGGTCGCCTCGATATTCAACTACAATATTGGGTTCATATACGTTTACATCAAATACTGGTGGCAAATCATAGTTCTCAAGAGTTTGAGTTATATGATGCAATATTTTTCCTTCAAATCCAGTGACACTACGGATTCGTACTAAATCTTGAAGGTGTTTTGACGCGCTTGCTAGTATCTTAGGATTAAATTGAAAATACTTCTCTTCGGCTATTTTTTTACAGTGATCAAAAAAATGGGAAGAACTATTTGAAATTAATATTCCAGTTTTATCGATAACTTCAGGGAATTGTTTCATTACTTCTTTTTCTAAGCTACAAGGAACAAAGTGTCAACGTATTTCACTAAATTTCTAGGTTAAAAAATACAATGTTTTGAAAAATAGACTCATATCTTTATAGTTCGTCTAATGAGACAAATTTCTACCACTGATGACGAGCCTGATCCTTTGCCCGAGAAAAAATATATAGACTGTGGGTGGGGGAAAGTAATTTTTGCACAAAACTACGAAACACCAGAATTATTGATCAGAGAGGTATGCGAAGAACCTCTTGGTCGAGTTAATAGTGCGGTACTGGTAGATGATCCGCATATGGTTTTACCAGTATCTCCTCACAAGATTTTTTTAGGACCCTATCATACCTATCGACTCGAACTTAACTCAGCGATCTCAACAGCACCACAGAGTGAAAATCTAAATATTAGAGCCTATAATCCTAAGACGGATCTAGAAACTGTTCAGCGAATATACGAAGCACGACAAATGAATCCTTATGGAGAAGCACTCGCAGAAGGATTACTTGAAAAGGCGGTAGAGTGGATCGTAGTAGAGAAGCAGAAAACAGGGAGAGTCGTGGCTTGTGCTGCGTTAGTAAATCATGAAGGCATAGATGATGGAGCCAGTCTGTGGGGCGTAGTGGTAAATCCAAGTGCCAATATTCCTGGAATCGGAAAAATGTTGGTTGAGTATGTGATCCATGCCGCCAGAAAAAACCAGAAATCATATCTTGATTTACTTGTAACCACCAAAAATAAAGCGGCCATAAGTCTCTATGAAAAACTAGGATTCAAACGACTTCCAACCTTTGTGATAGAACACAAAAATGAGTTGAATGAACCCTATTTTATTGGACCTCCACCAGAAAAAAAATTAAATATTCATTCTCGAGTCATAATAGATGCAGCTCGAAAGAGGGGCATCTCTATCAATGTTTTGGATGAGACGGGGTTTTATGAGCTTGGTTTTGGAGGAAGAACTTTGTCTTGTTACGAATCATTGACAGAGTTTACAAATTCAATTGCGCTCAAGTATTGTGATAACCGAAAATTAAATCGAAAAGTATTAGCCGCCGCGGATTTAAAGGTTCCAATTCAAGCAGAAATTTCCACACTACAGGAAGCTAAAAATTTTATGGCAGCACATACCAATGTCGTTATAAAACCGCTGAAGGGGACAAAAGTCTACGGTATCACCAATAATATATCTGAAAATTCAAAGCTAAAGTATGGATTAAGAAAAGCTCAGAAATACGGTCACAGGGTATTAATTGAGAAAACTACGGAGGGAAGTCGATATCGGTTTTTGGTAATAAATTATAAGGTTTGCTCTGTATTGAAGGTAGAAGTTCCTTATATATTGGGAACAGGAAGTCATACCGTAGTAAAACTGATAGAAAAGCTAAATCGTAGAATTGGAGGAATGTATGAAGGAATGCATATTCCATTAGATAAGGAAACCTATGGATGTATTGAATCTCAAAACTATAAACCAGAGGACATTCCGTCGGAAAACACAAAAATATTTTTGAGAGAAAGCCCAAATTTAAAAACAGGAGAGTTCCTAGAGAACGTAACAGATACGATTCCTAATGAGCTCCTACTCGTGACAGAGAATATATCTAGAACTTTAGGGATGGCGGTATTGGGGGTGGATTTGATATTGCCTGATATTACAAAGCCTGAAAATTATACCATTACAGACTGTAACGAACGTCCATCACTTGCTCCCCCGCATGCCTCGGAAGTGGTCGATGAATTTATTGATTTTCTATTTCCGCAGCTCCTTCCTAATGAATTTTAGGAGAGAGAAAATACTTGCTCCAAGGCTTGTTAAAACATATTAGAAAAGTCTCTCATCTCTCTATCTAGTTTTTTTGAACCTGGGCAAACAGACTCTAATAAAGCCCAAAATTTTGGTCCATGATTCATCTCCACAGTGTGAGAAAGTTCATGAAGAATCACATAGTCGATGTAGGTATGATCAACCAGCATTAGATAGAGCGAAAAATTAAGATTCTTTCTCCTCGAACAACTTCCCCAGCGAGTTCGTATTTTTTTGATTCTGATATCATTGAATACAAATCCATGGGTTTCGGCTAGTTTCGTAACTCGTTCAGGAATATAGTTTTTAGCTTGAGCTCGCAGAGTTTCAATTTCTTCTGTAGAGTAAATCTTTCTTTGAACACTTTTTTTGATCACACTTTCTATCCATTCTTTTTTACTTTCAGTAAAAACTTCAGCTCGTCGTTTTGATCCATATCGAGGAATAGTAACACGGATATGATCAGCCTTTAAAGTGATTCTATAATGTTTAGCACGATTATTTTTAATATATCGATAGGGGAGCATCGGAGTTGATAGTACATTATTTTTTATGAAAATATAATTTCCTACGGTAAACTTTTAGACGATGAAAATATTATTCACTTTGGCTTTCAGTATCTTGATGATTGGTTGTGGGGACGTGGTCCAGGAATCAGCAGAAACAGTCGCTCCCAAACAACTGAGTCATGTAGAAGAGGGAATCGCCGATTACAAAAGTTGTGTCTTTGCAGGGATGAAGACGATCATCATTGGAGAAAATGAGGTTTCAAAATGTACGAGTACTGATGGAAGAACGTTTAGTATTACCATCCCGAAGATTTGGAAAAAGATGGATATAACAAAAGAAACAAAGTTTATGGCTTGTGTGATGGGAGGGCTACCAGTAGATAGGACTGATCCAGAGAATCCAGTTTGTATAATGCCAGACGGGCGAGTATTGACGCTTGAGGATTCAGAAGATATTTAGGAAGGAGCTTTTCTAGGCTTTTAGATTTTCATAACTAATCTTTTTCAAAAGCCATAGCATTTGTTTTTGACTGAGCTAACACAAAATAAGAGAATGCGAATACATGGAATCACAAAAAGCACTGACACATACGGCTACAAAATATTTGAAGGCAATCAATACTCTGACGATACAAGGAGATGTGCGGCAAATAGATGTGGCTAAATATCTAAAAGTGAGTCCTTCAACTTGTTTTGAGAGTATTCTTCGTTTAATAAAAAAAGAACTAATTAGAGAAGATGATCATAAGTTTTTATTATTAACCTCCGAGGGGGAAAAAATTCTTAAGTCTATTGAGCAAAATCAGTATATTTTTGCGACTTTATTTCGAGAAGTTTTGGGACGTTGTTGTCAGGATGCAAAAAATATAGCAGCACAGATTGAGCCTGTATTAGATCTAGATACCGCGTTAGAAATGTGTCGATTCAATAATTTTTTAGAAGAAATTAGGGGGAAAAAAGTAGATTTTTGGGAAGAGTGGGGGAAATACCGACTTGATCCAAATAAGGATCAGCCCTGTCTTAATTGTGCTCATCGAGAACATTGTTTGAAAAAACAGAAACCAATCTAAGAGTTGTACAAAACTTTAAATTTCTCTGCCTCAAAAAATTCTACTACTGTTTTTATTTCTGTCTTTGTTGGAACTCGTATTTCTTCAAATTCATTTTTTAGACCAATTTGTTTCCATTTATTTGCTCCGGCTTGATGATAGGGAAGCAGTTCAATTTTTTCTGGACTGATTGGTTTTAGGATATTTACAAGTTTTTTTAGATATTCTGGGGTATTAGTCATTTCGGGGATCAATACATACCGAATCCAAATTTTTTGTTTTTCTTGTGCGAGTGTTTTTAGATTCTTTAGGATAACTTCATTTGAAACTCCGGTCAGTTTTTGGTGTGCTTCGACGTCAATCTGCTTTATGCTGACCATGAATAAATCAGTATAGGGAATGATTTTTTTTAGATTTTTGGGCGCAGTAAAGAGTGAGGTGTCTACCGCTGTATGAATATTTTCTTTTTGGCAGCGTTGGAGGCATTTTTTGAGAAAACAGGCTTGGTAGAGGGGTTCTCCTCCGCTAAAAGTCACCCCTCCTCCAGAAGACTTAAAATAGGTTTTATTACTTTTTACTTTGTCGACGAGTTCCTCAGGAGTAAATGACTGTCCAGACTTGGGAACCGTCACATCTATATTATGGCAGTATTTACATCTCAGAGGACATCCAGAAAGAAATACAACAGTTCGGATACCAGGTCCATCAACCATTCCCATAGACTCAATTGAATGTACGTATCCAGACTCACAGCCTCCGCAGCCACAACAGTTCTTTTGTGGTTTTGATGTTGTTGGCTGAATTATTGGGAGTGACATGGGGGGCGGTTCTACAATTTATAGTGAGTGGGTCTAACTCTTATGAAACGTTCTCGAAAGGACTTCTTCTTGTTGTTTTGGACTGAGGCTGACAAACCGTACTGCGTACCCAGAAACTCGAATCGTCAGGTTTGAGTATTCTTCGGGTTTGAGCATGGCCTCACGCAGAGTCTCTTCATTGAGGACATTTACATTTAGGTGATGAGCGTCTTTGTCGAAGTATCCATCCATCAGCGCACTCAAGTTTTGTATTCGAGATAGATTATTTTTCCCAAGTCCTTGAGGGGTTATTGAAAATGTATTTGAAATTCCATCAGTACAACACTCATACGGAAGTTTTGAGACGGAGTTGAGAGAGGCAATCGCCCCCAATTTATCTCGATGATGCATAGGGTTCGCCCCTGGAGCAAATGCACCTCCAGAATTTCTTCCATCTGGGGTAGCACCGGTTTTATTTCCATACATAACATTGGAAGTTATCGTTAGAACCGACAGTGTGTGCTTTGCGTTTCTATACGTTGGAACTTGTTTGAGTTTTTTGTAAAATAACTGAAGTACCTCAATAGCGATATCATCAACTGTATCATCATCTGATCCATAGGTTGGATAGTCTCCTGTTATTTCAAAATTTTCAGTGAGACCTTCCTTATTTCTTATCGCTTTTACATTTGCATATTTAATAGCTGAGAGGCTATCAACCAATACCGAGAATCCTGCGATCCCAAAGGCCATGAGTCGTTCTACGTTACAGTCATGCAATGCCATTTGAGCTCCTTCATAATAGTGTCGATCATGACTGTAGTGGATTAGATTCATCGTTCCGACATATTTTTCACAGATCCAATTCATCAAGATTTCAAACTGTGTTTCTACTTCTTCATAATTTAGAAATTCTTTATTTTTGAGTGGTTTAATTCCTTCTATTACAGGAGATCCATCAAGTTCATCACGTCCTTCGTTGAGAGCTAAGAGTAGTAATTTCGCCAAATTACATCGAGCCCCAAAATATTGCATCTGCTTCCCGATTTGCATCGCAGAGACACAACAGGCAATACCATAATCATATCCAAATCCTTGATCTTGCATCAAGTCATCATTTTCAAATTGCAAGGCGGAAGTATCTATCGCGACTTTACTCACGTAGTCCTTAAATCCTTGAGGAAGATTGATAGACCAGAGGATCGTGAGATTGGGTTCTGGTGATGGACCGAGGTTGTAGAGGCTATGGAGGAGTCTAAAAGTAGTTTTAGTTACGAGAGTTCGTTTGTCATTTCCCATTCCTCCCAGTGCGAGCGTCACCCATGTAGGATCTCCTGCAAATATATCATTGTAGGCAGGCATACGAAGATGCTTCATCAGTCGTAACTTAATGACAAAATCATCTAGAATCTCTTGTACTCCAGATTCATTCAACATATCATTCTCTATATCTTGTTCTGCATAGACATCAAGAAATGCATCAATTCTTCCCATACTCATGGCGGCTCCATCCTGTTCTTTGACGGCAGCAAGATAGGCAAAATACAACCACTGTACCGCTTCTCGAAAATTCTCTGCTGGACGACTAATATCAAATCCATAACTTTGAGCCATGGTTTTCATATCGTTAAGAGCTTTGATTTGCCAGCTGATTTCTTCTCTCAGTTGCATAGTCTCAGTCAGTGGAAATTTACAGTGTATATCTAGATATTCATGTTTGTCCTTGATCAATATATCAACTCCATAGAGGACGACTCGTCTATAGTCTCCGATAATTCGTCCCCGAGCATAATTATCTGGAAGTCCGGTGATAACCCCTTTAGATCGAAGTTTTTTGCCATCTGGGGTTTCAAAATCAGACCAAGTATCATAAAGACCAAATACCGCATCATTATGAGTTGTAACATGTTTTGAAAAAGATTCTTGGACAGCCGGATCAAGTTCGACACCATAGGATTCACAAGCTTTTTCTACAACTCGGACACCTCCTCGTGGTTTGATCGCTCGTTTGAGGGGTTTGTCTGTCTGCAGTCCAACAATAAGTTCTTGCTCTTGATCAATATATCCAGGTGCATGACTCGTGATAGTTGACGGAATATGTACATCTACCTCCAGTACACCACCATTTTCTCGTTCTTGTTTTTGGAGTGTTTCTAGTTTGCCTCTTAGATCTATGGTTCTAGGTGTTGGATCTACCAAGAAGCTACTATTCCCTAGATAGGGTGAATAGTTTGCTTGGATGAAATCAGATACATTAATTTCTTGTTTCCATGTTGTTCCCGAAAAAATATCTTTCATAGTTTTATTTATAATGTCCATTTAAGTTAATAAAAAATATCTAATCTAGCAAAACATGTCTTATTAATTCGGTATGCCGAATGACTAGTAGTTCATTTTCCAGTGAGTCATATTTATGACATAATTCGGGTAATGAAAAAGATATTCTTACATTTCGTGTTACTCTTGGCAATATTAGTGCCTTCCTCCACCCTTCAGGCACAAGAGGTTGAAAATGCGGCTCATGTATATTTTTTTCATGCACATGGATGTCCACACTGTGCTGCAGAGATAGAGTTCTTAGGGGAGTTAGCAAAAGAAGTTCTAATAAAAATTTATGATTATGAACTAACAAAAAATCGTGAAAATTTAAAATTACTTCATTCACTTGAAAAAATATTAGACCAAAAAATTCCAGGGACTCCATTTACCATTGTTGGAGAAACAACAATTTCAGGATTTTTGAGTGGAGAAACTACGGGGAAAAAAGTGAGAGAGGCAGTAGGGCGAGTTTTGGCAGGAGAAGAGATTGAAGTGCTCAAAAGTAGCGTGACGAAGGAAGGAGATGGAATGTTTAAAAAGGAAGAAGTCGAAGTAAAAATGGTAGAAAAGGGGAAGGAACGCAGTAGTACCAATGAAGATACTAAAAAAATACCAGAAACGATTGATTTACCACTCTTTGGAACAATTCAGACAAAGTATGTGTCACTACCAGTTTTGACATTTGTTATTGCGTTGTTAGATGGATTTAATCCTTGTGCGATGTGGGTGTTGGTATTTTTGATTAGTTTGTTACTCGGAATGAAAGACCGAAAGCGTATGTGGATTCTCGGTTCCACGTTTATTCTAGCCTCTGGATTCGTCTATTTTTTGATTATGACCGCCTGGCTCAATGTACTATTGCTGCTTGGGTTTGTGTTTTGGATTCGGCTCGCAATAGGACTCCTAGCACTCGGAGCTGGGGGATGGTATCTCTACGATGCAGCAACAAATCCAACAGGGCAGTGCAAGGTGTCTCATGGAGGAAATAAACAAAAAGTATTTGCTCGACTCAAACAATTTGCTCAGCACCCGAACCTTTGGATTGCACTTGGGGGAATAATCCTTTTAGCCTTTGCTGTTAATGTAGTAGAAGCAGTTTGTAGTGCTGGATTGCCGGTCGTGTTTAATGAAATTATGATTTTGAGTAATTTGGAAACGTGGCAATATTATGCCTACTTAGCATTTTATATTTTGATCTTTATGTTGGACGATTTGGTAGTGTTTGGGATCGCTATGACGACACTGCGCTATGCAAATATTGATACAAAGTATGCACGATATTCTCATATAATTGGTGGAATATTAATGCTTATTCTTGGAGGATTACTTATCTTCAAGCCTGAATTGTTGATGTTTGGATAAGTTTTTTTGATAGTTTCTCTTTCTAATTTATTTTCCGTTTCTTATGAAAAAAGTTCTTGTTATTGGCGCTGGGAATGTTGGAGCTCATATTATTCATCATGGGATTACCAAAGAGGTGGGAGCTGAATTTTTTCTTCTTGATATCAATCAGGAATTGGAGAAGGCTCAGGTTTTAGATCTTAAGGACACGTTGTTGTTTTCTCAGCATACGCAAATACAAGGAATTGATTTCAATGATCCAAGAATTGTAGAAATGGATATTGTAGTCATTACTGCGGGAGCCAATCAAGCTCCGGGGGAAACTCGATGTGATCTGCTCAATAAAAACTCTAAGATCCTAAAAAGTATTGCCGACAAGCTAAACCCAATTAAATCTTCGGCTATTATACTATTGGTAACCAATCCTGTAGATATTTTGACCCACCTAGCCTACCAGATTTTCAACATCCCTCAGGAAAGAATTATTGGAACCGGGACACTACTTGACTCAGCTCGGCTTCGTTGGCGGATTGCCGAACATTTTGACGTAAATATAAAGAATGTGCATGGATATGTGCTAGGGGAGCATGGAGATAGTGAATTTGTGGCTTGGTCAACGGTTAAGCCATGTGAAGAGCTAGGATCGGATAAAAAAGAAGAAATTGAAGAATCTGTTAAAACAGCAGCGTATGAAATAATTGCAGGGAAAGGGGCTACTTATTTTGGAATTAGTGGGGCTACCACCAAAATTTTGAATGCGATTATCCATAATACGCATGAAATATTACCAGTTTCAACGGTGTATCCTCATACCGATCACAAAGAACTTCGGCATACTCCAATAGGGGTTCCTGCCGTCATTGGGAAAGATGGGATTATACAAGTTCCCAAACTTGATCTTTCGGAAGAAGAAATGAATAAATTAGAACTTTCGGCCAAAAAATTATCAGAGCTATACGGTTCTTGTCCACTTAAATCTGTTTGATCAGCCTTTTTTATAGGTATCTAAAAAAACCTCCACAAGGGAGGCATTTTATAATGTTCTGAATGGTACAGGTGATAGGATTCGAACCTATGGCCCTCGGTTCCGAAGACCGATGCTCTATCCAGCTGAGCTACACCTGCGACACAAAAGAGCTGACAGATCCTAATCACCATCAAAATTAAATCAAGTCTAAGATTTATTTTGTTGCAGTTTTACCAATAGCATTACCAATAATTCCTCCTGCCGCAGTCCAGCCAAGTGTAGCGCCTATTTTGCCCAACACGCCTTCCATACCAGCAGCAACATCAAGACCATAATCAAGCCCAAGAGCAAGTCCTGCAGCAAGTGCAGTAAGGTGAACTGTTTTCTTGAGTAATTCAGTTCCGGTACTACTTTCGAGTGTCGATCCTAGTGTTTCAGCCATATTATTTGAAGGAAATATATTATATCTTTCGGACGCTCTGCCCGCCAGATTCATCTAGAACTTCATACCCTAGATCTTTGATTTGATCTCGTATGCTATCTGAGGCAGCATAATCTTTGTCTATTCGTGCTTGTGCTCGTTGATCCATGAGATTGATAACTTCCTCAGGGATTACGGTTTCCTCTGTTTCGAGAACTTCAAAAATAGCATTGAACTTTGTATCCAAAAAAGTGATCAATTCTAAAGCCTCAGAACTACTAAGCGTATTAGTTTCTCTTCGTTTGAGACCTTCATTGATAAGCTCAAATACAGCTCCAAGAGCATCGGCAGTATTTAGATCGTCACAGAGTGCTGATTGATATTTATTACGATGAGTCTGTATCCAGTCATCATTAGAGTTTTCTTCTTTGTCCTCGTTTATTTGATTAAAAATTCGTCGAGCTTCTGTGATTCGTGCGATAGAGTTACGAGCCATTTCAAGACCCTGTAAGCTAAAATTAAGAGCCGTTCTATAGTGTGCCGAAATCAAAAGATAACGGATCTCGTTTCCATTCCATCCTTTGTCAAACAAGTCTCGAACCGTATAAAAATTTCCTTTCGATTTAGACATTTTTTCTCCTTCTACCAGAAGGTGTTTGGCATGGAGCCAATAGTTCACCGATTGATGACCACAAGAGCATTCATTTTGAGCAATTTCACACTCATGATGCGGAAAAACATTGTCTTCACCTCCAGTATGAATATCAAATCGATCACCAAGAAGTTTTTGGCTCATAGCAGAACATTCGATATGCCATCCTGGAAAACCAGGGCTAACCGTATCTGGTTGATCTGTGTCGGGGGTGAGCTTCTCGGCGGTGTGATAGTCCCATTGCATGAGATGTTTTGCATCAGCGGCTTTCCAGAGAGCAAAATCAAGTGGATCTTCTTTTTCGGTATTAATCTCTACTCGATTTCCAGCATCGAGATCTTCTAGCTTATTGTTGGAGAGTTTTCCATAGGTAGGAAAAGACTTAGTTCGAAAATAAACCGATCCGTTGATCATATAGGCATGACCTTTGTCGATCAATATATTGCAGAGCTCAATCTGTTCCGGGATGTAGTCGGTGGCTCGTGGACGATGGTCTGGAGCTTGTATTTTGAGTTTAGCCTCATCTTCGACAAAAGCGTCCTCAAACATTTTTGCGACCGCAAACGCATCTTTCTTCTCTTTGAGTGCTTTTTTAGCGATTTTGTCTTCGCCATCAGCATCCGCCATATCATCACCAGTCAGATGTCCTACATCAGTTATATTCATGACTTTCGTAACCTCATATCCAGCCATAGTAAGCACACGAGTAAGCAGATCACTCATCAGGAATGAACGAAAATTCCCAATATGGGCATAGTCATAGACCGTAGGTCCACAAGAATAAAGTGAAACTTTTTCTGGGATGAGAGGACTAAATACTTCTTTTTTATTGGTGAGTGAGTTATGGAGTTGAATCTTCTGAAGGCTCATTCGTTTTCTATAAAATTATTGAATTTCTTTTTCGGTGATAGTTGTTTCGATTGGGATTCCCGTTGGGTCTGGTTTTTTTTCCGCCTTACTTCCAAAAAGTTGTTCCATCGCTTTTACCTTTTCTGGTTGTAGTGATGTCGGTTTTGGAGTAGCGGCTTCTTCTGAAGGAATTTCATTTTCAGTGTCCGGCGTTATTTCGCTAGGAGGTGTTTCTTCTAGGACATTTGGCTCTGTGTTATTTTCTGTTTTTATTTCGGTCTCTGTTTCAGGCTTAGGTATTTCAACTACGGGCGTCGGGGGTGGGGTTGTAGTTGTCGGAGGTGCGACGGGTTCAGTAGATTCAATCAACTCCTCAGTAGTATCTGGAGTAGCAGGCGGTGCTGTTTCTTCCTGAGTAGATAGCGGTGCTATTGTTTCAGCCGGGATAACCGTTTCAGGTTCAGTAGATTCGATCAATTCTGTGTTGGCCGTTTCTTCTACCGCAGGAGGTGATATTTCTTCGGCAATTGTTTCGGGAGCAATAGGCTCTTCAATTATTTGAGAATCTGTTTCAGGAGAGTCAGTTATGATTGGGGGAATATCTTGTTTGGCATCTTGAAGCGCTTCAAATGTATTTTCAAGATTTTCAACTTCTGCATCAATGGCAGAAGGGTTCTCTGATTTAGGAATATCAATTACAGGGATGATATTCTCGGTTTCGGGAACAAGAGGGGAAGCTTCTTCTATAGGTTCTGATGGATCTGATATGACTTCTTCTAATGGATCGGTGAATTGATCATTTAGTTTTGATCGAGCTTCTTCTGTTGTAGTTTTTTCATTTGTTTCAGTTGGCACATTCGGGACTGGTGGTTTTGATTCCATTAACACAGATGTACCACTAGAAGGGGCTATTGGGAGTGGAGTGAGTTCAACTTCAGAGATTGGAATTCGAACATCCAAAACAATTTCTTTAAATGACTCAATAGCTTCGTAGTTTCCTGTCTCTGTGTATGGTGGAGCATCAGCTCTCATTTTATTATGTTTCTCTAGGGTTTCTTTTATAATCTTGTTTTTTCCTGGATTTCCACTGAAAACAACTTTCATTGTTTGAGCTGCCACAAGTTGAGGTGTTTTTCCGGTAGCAATCGAATCAGTTATAAGTGCCTGGTTTGTCGATATCGTAGAGAGTTGTTGTGTCTGTATTGTTTGAATATTGGTACTGGTTTCAACCAATTCAGGGGCACTACTAATATTCTTGATATGCCGAACCAAGATTTGGTGTTGTTTTAGATTGGAGTCAATTTCTTTTAAGATTGAAAAGCTTGTATGAGGACTTTCAATAAGATTTACCTCTAGTATTGATTGCCCTAGATAATACGAACCTTCAGCCAAAAGTCCTGCCACAAGATTATTCTTTGGTGTCAAAGTAGTAGAGTTTTGGAGTACGAAATCTGTATTAGCAAAAGACTCCTGCCAAACCAAACTAATAAGAGAAGGAGTACGACTAAGTCCATAGGCTTCCTTGATCCTTCTGTTTGATAGGACTAGATAGTATCGAGAACGATTTGCAGGATTTTGAAATGACGCAAGACGTGTATTCTCCATACTTCGTTTCCAGGTGTAGAGTGGGTTTTTTGGTCCTACAAGATCACTGGAGTAGACAATATCTGGAACTTTTAGAACACTGGTAACTCCTAATATAAGAATTCCTAAAATAACCCATTTAGAGTGTGTCATTCGAGCAATCTGATGGCAAAAAGTAGTCCAAGGGTCTTTCAATTTTTTATAAAACATCCCCCAGTCACCAAAAGAGAATTGGGGCTGTCGAAATTTAAGCTTTATAATTTGATCTATTCTAGCTGGAACTTGAGCCAGCGGGAGCTGAAATGTTCTACTTGTGTGTGTGTTATCCTCCATTTCAGTGAGAATTTTCTTGGTTCCTCTACTAATGTTCTGTCGAATACTCATCTCTGTTTTATCCAATATTTTGGAAATTTGTTTTGGGGTAAGTCGATAGAGGTATTTAAAAATAATACAGTCTTGTTGTAGCTGAGGAAGACCTCCGACGGTTTCTAGTAGTCGTGTGTTGTAGGTGGCAGCTGGTGGCTTGGCTTGAATTTCTTTTCGATATTTTTTTTCATAGGTACGAGTTCTCCTTCGTAGAAGTGACTTGAGATAGTCATCCGTCATGTTTTTTGAGTTTGATTCAGCTTCTTCAAAAAACTCAATAAATACTTGTTTTAAGACACGGCAGGCCTCCCTTTGGTTTCCACCAAAGACATATAAAATATAAGAGAAGGCAAAGTCTTTGTGACGTTCGTAAAACTCTTGAAGCGTTTCTGACATATGTTTATTTTTATGTAGCTTACAGAGTGTAGAGATTTTTTGGGAGATGCAAAAGATCAAGGTTTTATATTTGCTTGTACAATAGTTGTAAATTCGTCTCCTTTTTCTCCATAGCCACTATATCGATCCCAGCTAGCACAGGCAGGAGAAAGAACACAAACTTTATTTGGAGGGGTTTCTTTTATAGCAATTTTGATCGCCTCTTTCATATCTTTCGCTTTAGAGTAGGGGAGATGAGGAAATGCTTCGAGTGTTTTAATGATCTTATCACTTGAGTCTGATTCCTGAACGATAACATGGCATCGGACATGATTTTTGACCATCGCATCAAAGACTGGTTTCAAGTCAATCCCTCTATCAGATCCCCCCATAATAATAGATCCAAGTCGAGATTGGAGAAAGGCAATATCAGCCGTGGTCGCATGTGGATTAGTTGCAATGGCATTGTCATAAAACTTTACGCCATTAATTTCTCCAGAGAAAGACATTCTATGAGGAAGTGGTTTGAGTTCTTTTGCTGTTTGTTTAAATGCATGTTCACCCAAATCCATTCGTTTATGTAATTCGTGCACAAGGCCAAAATTTTGTAGATAGTGTTGGGCATGCCAGATACTCTCTTCATCTTCAAAAAACTGGTGATAGAGTGATCCACAAACAACTTTTTCTCCATCAGTTTCAAACGAAGGATCTTTGCAGTACCGATACGGAATATAGAGAAAATCGGCCTCGGTCTGATATTTCCAGAGATTTGCTTTGTGAGCATGGTAGTTGGCTTTGTTTCCGTGCCAGTCGAGATGATCTTCAAATAAATTGGTACACATCGCAATATGGACAGAACGATTGAGGTAGGCCAGTTGAAAACTTGATAATTCCATCACGATAAACTCTAGATCATCCATTTGATCTAGAAAATCTAACAATCCATTTCCATAATTTCCAGCAATAGCCACCTTTTTATCATTATTTTGTAAGAGTTCATAGGCAAACTTTGCCGTCATGGATTTACCCTTAGTTCCCGTTATTCCAATTGTTTTACGACGATTAGCAGGAGATAGATTATGAAAAAACATCTCAGTATTGGAGGTGCATCGATCTAACAAGGCTTCCGGAATAACCGTAAGTCGGTTAATTCCAGCAGAGATTATAATTATGTCATAGTCAGCCAAATCTTTCTTAGAGTTATACGCTTCATTTTTATCATCATGTATTTCAAAATTTTTGAGTTGATGCGCTTTCAAAAATTTCTCGGTAGACTGTCCCTCAACCCCATATCCATAGATTAATACTCTGGAAGCTGATTGCAGTTGGGATAATCTCATTGTGTTTATTATAATGAAATTTTCATATCAGTCCATGCTATTGTTTAGAATTGTATAAAAGAGTTCAGGCATAGAATGGTTGTTGAGGGCGAGATCAAGATTGATAGTGTTTTTAAAACATTCTAGTTCGGGCCAATTTTCAGAATCAACCGCCGCATTGATCCCATACTGGACTTCATCATACTCTCCGACACATTCAAAAGGCTTGTGTTCCGTCTGTCCAAGAAGTTCAGGGACAAATTTCAAAATCTCCTTTTGTTTAAAAATTTCACATCCAAATAGATTATGCATCTGCTTTCGATCAAGAAACGGAGCAAAGATACACGCCACAAAAGCACACTTAGAGCACTGACCACACCATCTCATATTACGATCAGTCGTAGAAGATTCTATCTTGAAATTTCTATTACACGAAGAAAAGCAGTCCCTGTATGTATCAAAGCATATTGAACAAAAAATTTGTGCAATATGGATTTCTTTCAAAGGCCGTAAGAAAGAGAAGTATTCGACTTCTTCTGAAATATTTTCTTTTACATATCCTTGGAAATTTTGCTCAAATTCAAGAGTCTTGCTGTATTGATGATTTATCTCCATGCCATACATTTCAACATTCGCTTCATTGGCAGAGGATTCATTGGAGAGAGGGATATATTTCTTTCCGTTGAGGAGCGCCGTCACAACACTAGAAAAAGCCAAGATAGACGAAATAGGTATATGACCATTTAGGCCCCCTTTTTTATTCTCAGTTATCAGGTTTGGACAGATTTTTCGGGTTACTTGAAGATGAGGGAGGTCAATCTTCTCGAGCATCGGCCCAAACATATCACCATGCCCAACAGCCCAAGTGCTAAGCGGTAAAATTTCAAGATTTTCAGATTTTTTTATGAGTTCAATCGTCGTTAATGAATCTTTTCCTCCACCAACGGGAATAAGAGTTCCAGAGAGATTGAGAGATTGAGAGACTGAGGGGCTGAAAGAATTATCTTCCACATTTCTCTCTTTCTTTTCATACGGAAAGTTAATAAGCCCCCTCGGATCAATTTTATTTTCATAAAAAAACTCTCCCAATCCGTGTAAATATATTTTATCAAAAAACACAGCCTGAGATTTTGATAGAACAATATTTTTGATCAATATGTTTTTGGGAAGATGTGCCTTGTAATAGGAGATTCCACACATGATCCAGAGTCCTTGGATTGCGGATTGTAGTTGATTTTTAAAAGCAGCGAGAGATTCTTCCTCTTGATTTAAGAGGGGGCTAGGGGGTGATATTGGGAAATTCCATTGTTCCTCAAAATATAATTCTTCATCCAAAGAATATCTCAAAGAAAGAGCTCCTGTATCGGGATCAAAACGAAAGTCTTCAAAAATAAAAGTTTCGTAGGTTTTCATTCATCCTAACTATTAACTATTAACTATTAACTATCAACCATTCTCATCAGCTACTTTACCTCCCAGGCAATTTCTGGTAGTTCTTGTTTCTTTAGCCATGAGTTGGTTTTGCTAAAAGGTTTAGAGCCAAAAAATCCGTTGTGAGCTGAAAATGGGGATGGGTGAGGAGATTTTATAATCAAATGTTTCGTCTCATCGATGAGCGGGATCTTTCCCTGTGCAAAAGCACCCCAGCAAATAAAAACCACATGTTCTTTGTGATTTGAAATTTTTTCTATCACGTGATCAGTGAAGGTATGCCATCCATAGTTTTTATGACTATTAGCTTGATGGGCTTGGACGGTGAGTGAAGCGTTGAGCAACAAAACGCCTTGTTCGGCCCAGGACTGAAGATTCCCATGAGAGGGGATTGTATGGCCGAGATCAGCAGCAAGTTCTTTGTAGATATTCTTCAGACTTGGAGGGATCTTGGTTGACTCTCTTGGAATACTAAAGCTCATGCCATGCGCATGAGGAATCATTGAAGTCCCTCGCCCTTTGGGAGAGGGAAGGGGCTCTTGAATCGGACTGAGGGAGTGATAGGGATCTTGTCCCAGTATGACGACTTTGGTATTTGAGAGAGAACATTGGTTGAAAGCCTCAAAAATATATTGGGGATAAGGAAAAATCTGTATTCCTGATTCTATTTCTCTGGTAAGTTTTTCTCTGAGTTCTAGGAAATAAGGCTGTTCCAATTCATCTCGAAGTAGCTCTTTCCAGTCGTTGGTGAGTTGAATTTTCATTGCATAAGAATCTTATAGTCTTAGTAAGAAAAATTAAAGATTTCTTTCCTCTCTCAATTTCTTGCCTATCACAGAATTTATCCAATTCTTGTTTTCCGCGTAACGGAGAACCATATCAAGTTCAAAGTCACTAAATTGAGATCTTGTTTGATTAAAAATGTCTCGAAATTGTCTTTCCGTTATATGGTCGGCTTCTATTGCGTAGCTGAGGTAAAAGGCAGGAAATTGTCCGGGAATAA
Organism: Candidatus Altimarinota bacterium; assembly: GCA_018608565.1. Classification (GTDB taxonomy): domain Bacteria; phylum Patescibacteriota; class Gracilibacteria; order UBA4473; family UBA4473; genus JABAZT01. The sequence goes on along the minus strand of JABAZT010000028.1, from coordinate 39,742 downwards.
GTGCTATTTTTTTGAGAAAGTTATAGGAGCCCATTTTACAGCCATATTCTTTGACGAGCATACCCGCTCTCTGTCCGACAGAATTTGCTAATAAATCTACTTTTTGAGCCGAAGATAGATTTGGAGATGAGTTCATAAGAGACTCCTTTCCACGGTTGTGGAGGGGAAGTCCGGGGACGCTGATCATAGTTTTAAAATCTATTTTTTCAGATTCATATAATTCGATCCACCATCGTTTGGCGAGTGTCATCACAGCAAATTCTTGATTTATGATTTCTGGATCTACACCATTCTCTTCAACATGCATTTCAAAATACGTATAAATTTCTTTATAATTAGTTACTCCTTCGAGGAGAGCGGTATCAATTCCATCAAACGAAAACGATAATTCTTTTTTCCAGTCGGAGAATCCGCTGCCCTTTAGGTCTTCAGTCGGCGTTTCTAGGATCCATTGATTTACATCTAAAGAGGAAGACTGACTAGACATGCATTGTTCTTCAATACTTTTTAGTAAAAGATCTCTATCAAGTTCTTGTCCTGAATAGGTAAAAATTCGTATTCTTGTGGTAATTTCTGTCTTTAGAATTTTGACAGGAGCATCTCCTGTGAGAAGTCGTCGCATAACTTCAAAAGAGATATCTGAAAGTTTTATCTCAGGCTGTTTTAGGCTCTTATATCGTGAACCTGGTTCTAGTTTTGAGTGACTAGGGATCGGTAGTACTTCACTCGAAATAGCGAGTAGAGCTTTCCCTAGAATATCTGATGATTGATTATTGGTCCGGATTGATCTTGGTTTAGTGCAAACACTATCGTTTTCAAGTAGAATTATAGTTTCTTTTGGGATTTGCATGTGACAGGAATTTATTTTATTTATTGATAAAAATCAATATTAATACAAAAAAATCAAATATCTCATCTAGATAGGTATTTAACTAGTGTTTGTATCGAGAGGAAGTATCGATGGGAGAGGGCTCTATAATTTTATTTCAAAAAAAATTTGACGAAAGTTTCCAGATAAATAAAAAGTTCCAGCTGGCCTGACCGATTTGTGCTCTCGAAATATATTCGAAGCCACGGCAGGCCAATTTTGTATCTGCAGCAAAAATTAAATTTTTATGTGTATTTAGAGGTGGTTGACAAAAGAAATAATAGTATTAAAAAAGGAGCTGGTAGATATTTTTCAATCCAAATATTATTATGACAGTTGATTCAGAGAATTCAGGAAAAGAGCTTCCAGATGAGGATGGAGTATTATTGGTGAAAATGGGGGAAGGTGATTTGGAGGCACAGGCAGAACTGTGGAATAAGTATTATCCGGAGTTGTTAAAATATGCAACTGTGATTTTGAAGGATAGAGATGATGCACATGATCTAATAATCAAAACTTGGGATTATTGGCTACGATTGGGAGCTGTACAATTTGATCCAGAAAAAGGAATTGCAAGGTCTTGGATGTTTGGAAGTCTTCAGAAACGGACTATTGATGTCTTTCGGGAAAGGGGGCGTCAGGTTAAGGGACTTGATAGATTACATACCGAAGGGGTACGTCCTCTGGATATACCAAGGCCAGGAGTTGAATTAGAAGCGAATGATAATACGGTTCTTGTGCAAAGAGCCTTGGAGCTTATAGATCCCTTACAAGCAGAGCCCTTGAGACTTAGCTTTTTAAGAGGTAAGACAAATAAGCAAATAGCGGAGGTGTTAGGGGTGCCATTGGGAACAGTAAAAACTCGAATCAGAAATGGGAAGGAGTCTTTGAGGGTCGTATACGAGGGGCTGAAAAAGGAAGATGAGCTGTATATCAGGTAACCAAACAATGACCGGGAGAATTCAATAAAGTGTAGAGGTTTAAAAGGATTACTGTCTTTAAAACACAATCACATCATTTCCTAGAGCCTGACTTACAAACCGTATTTCAGGCTCTTTGATAACAGATCCAGCAATTTGTGCTTCGATTCCATTTGCCTTCGCGATTTCTATAACTTTATCTGGTTCTGGAGTGATCACCATCATTCCATTTCCCATATTCCAGACCTTGTAGGCTTCTTCGTCAGAGACATTCCCCAACTTCATTAGATCTAGAACGGCTTCGTGTGGAGCCCAGAGATTGTCTAGGTTAACTCCTAGGTTATTTCGTTTGAGTATTCTTCGTGGGTTGTGCATTCCTCCTCCAGTAATGTGAGAAACTCCATGAACCTGAGCTTTCGATTCTTGTCCATATCGTCCGATCATATCTAGGACGGCGTTAGCATAGATCACAGACGGAGTGAGGATGGTCTCTCCCCAGGTAGTTCCATCTTTCCATTCGGCTGTGTGCCAGTTTTCACCAAACTGATCCTTGAGAATTTTTCGAACGAGGCTAAGTCCATTAGATCTGACGACTCCACTTTTCAGCGTGACGACACTATCTCCGACCGCTATCTTTTCATTGGTCAGGACTTTGTCTTTAGCCACTATTCCTACCGCAGAGCTATTCCAGGTAAATCCATTGACTAATCCTGGGAGTTCGGCAATTTCTCCTCCAGAGATAATTATTTTTTGTTCTGAGCAAGCATTGGAAAGTCCCCCTAGGAGTTTGTCAGTTATATCATTATCTACCTTTTCAGTATCTATAGTGTTATTGATCGAGACTGTTTCGGCTCCTACACAGACAGCATCATCAGAGACCATAGCCAGGAGGTCATATCCGAGGGTGTCATATTTGCCAACTCTTATGGCTACTTCTGATTTTGAGCCAACTCCATCATCATTTTGTACAAGATAAAAATCTCCAAAATCCATCAATCCAGAGTATCCACCTTCGAGTTTGACCGGTTCTCCGATCATTCCACTTCGACTGCTGAAGGTATTGAGTGCATGACTATAAGCGGTAGAAGAAGCTTCATCGCCTTTTTCAATATCAACTCCAGAATCTGCATAAGTAGTATTCATGACCCGATTATAAGTTTCTATCATGAAAGTAAAATTAATTCTTAGTATGGTTGTGCTAAGAATTTAAGGGAGATAGTTTGAATTTATCAATACTCTTTTGAAAGTTATTATATCTAGGCAGCAATTTCTTGGCTCACAGAAAAGCTCACATCAATAATCGTATCATCTGTTTCAGTTTGTGCTGGGTTCATAATTTCCGTACGACTGATAGTGCCTCTTTCTACTTTGTTTCGAAATTCAATAAATCTCTCGTTAGAAAGACTTTGTAGTTCTGTAATCATCTGATTAATCATTTGAGCTCCATTTGCTTCAGTTTTATTGAGTTCTGTCAGTGAAGTAATGGCAAATATTTGTCCTTGTTTGAGAAATTTTATAAACCCAGCTTTATTATTCGGAGCCATCTGTGATATTGAGTAGAGTCTCTTTTTTAGTGATTTTTCTTGAATATCTAGAGGAATTTCATCAGAGGTAACCATCATCATCATAAAAGTATATACTCCTCCTATGGCTTTTTTGTCAGCGATTGGGATATCTATTTCATCTATAGATACATGATGAATTTCTTTTTTAAAAGATTCTTCAATCATCGTCGTAGGATCACGTGGATTCTGAATATGAATATCTATCGGAGTTTCACCCCACAGAAATGATAATTCAAAGGAAGAATCACCTCTAAGTGATTGAGGAAGTATATCCATACTAAGTGGAAATAATTCTTCGGCTGAAATAGTAGATCTATTTTTTTCATCAACAAAGAGCGGAATGGTTCCATTTTGTACAAGATTAATCAGTTCACTTCTAAAAGATTCCCATTCTTCTTGGGAAAGTGTAGTAAGCTGTATATCTATGTCATCAGGTTTCGAATCAACATCTTGGGTATAGGCGGCAACACCAGCGGTAACAAGTCCTTTTCCTTTAGGAAGAATACTAAAAATTCCCTTGAGGGAATCACAAAGTGCTGGATTTTCTTTCTTTAACAAGTCTAAGCGCAGTTGTTCAGGGCTTCGCAGGGTATTAATGACGGTGTCATAATCTAAAACCATAGACTATTATAGCACACTTAGTAGACTTTTACTAGTTTTAGTTTTTTAAGTGCATGAGTTGTTAGTCGGGGTATGATATTACTGTGATTTGTTGAGAAGAAACTCAGGAGGAAGGCCATGGTGAGGGTTCTTGGACCAGTTTTTGAGGTCACTGAGAGGGGTCGTGAAGCCAGAATCTAGGTATTCTGGTTCGATAACATTAAATAAGATTTCACGTATCTCATTTTCTATGATGGCAGGATTACTGATAGAAGACCAAAGTCCTTCTAGTACCGATTCTATTCTGTCAGAAAATAATTCTCCTGTTTTATTACAATCAATTTCAATAAGTTGAAAAAGCTTGTTCCAACGACTTCTGAGCTTTTCAACTCTTTTGCAGTACAGGTCATTACTATATTTTATATTTGGTGTTTTGAGTAATTTGTTATGAGCAAGGCTCGCTTGTCCAAGGTAGATGATTTCAAGTGATTCTTTGTCATCGATAGGTACAAATGCAGACTTCGCTCCATCACTCCAAATAACATGATATTTGTCTCGTTTTTCTCCATCCTGAATAAGTCCAGTTGAGTCATTGGGGTTACGAATATGTATGTCTATGGGGATTTCTATATTTTCCCCATTGAGACTCTGGTTCCAAGTAAAATTTAGCTCAAATGCAGTATCAGCAAAATTAGAAGTATCAAGCCAGTCAGGATGTAATGGAAAAAAGTGTTCGGCACTAGCTCCTGCTGGGAGATTAATAAGACCAAGAGAATACCAGTCTAAAAATAAATTTCTAAGAATTTCCCAAGAATCCTGGGTTAGTTCCTTAAATTTAAGATCAATATCATCAGGAATACATTTTACTCCATGAGTAAAGGCAGCAATGCTTCCGGTTATAATAGGCAGTGGGATATCTAATGTTGTCATGTCACAGTAGATTCCTCCAATAGCTAAGTATCGACCTCTTATTTCTGGGGACAAGGAAATAAGTTCATTAAAACGATCCTGTACTTGAGGTTTGTATTTCTGTTCTTCGATAGTAAGTCCCATAAAAACTTTTTAGGATAAAAATTAAAACCAACACTACTCTTCAGCCAAGAGAGAAATAAACTATAGATCCATTGTCTATAAATTTGATTCTCCAGTCAAATAAACAGTAAAATGTATAAATTTAATCTCTTATAGGTTAAAAATATTCTTAACTAAGTACTATTTCTCAAAAATAAAAAACTGACAATCCATTATTGGCACTTTAGTAGTGTCGAATTATCTCTTTTTAATGAGCTTAGATCGATTCATCTATAAAATTTAATACTGAATATTCGTATTAATAGACCTGAATGTAGTATCATTGATAAAATTAATTAAGAAGTTATATAGATATTTAAATGAAAGAAGTAGAAGAAAAAAAAGACTATTTTCCTGACATAGAAAATCGAAAAGGAAATTTATTGTGGATTGCCGTTGGAGGGATATTGGCTACGTCGAGTGTTATTGGTGAAGAAAGGGCTGATTGGTCAAAAGTAGTGAGAGATGCAGCTGAATTTGTAGTATTAGCGCACAAGAAAAACAAGATATTAAATCAAGATCCTAACAGTGTTGAAGATTTAGAGTTAGAGTGATTTAGTTAAAATACCTTGCCATATTCTCAAATAATTTAATTCCATCTCCAAATTCAGGGAGTTCTTTGCCAGCTCGGAGGTATTCTTCTTTCAGTTTCCCAAAATCAGGCCGCTGATGAAACCAGATGGCTCGTTCAGGATGAGGCATCATTCCCATAACACGACCAGATCCATCACAAATACCTGCGATATCACGTGAGGCTCCATTTGGGTTTGTTGGGAGGAGGGGATCATTTAGATTTTCTGTATAGCTAAACGCCACTTGGTCATTCGCTTCAATCTGATCCAGAATATCATCCTCTGCATAAAAATTTCCTTCTCCATGAGCAATAGGACAATAGAGGGTGTCCATTCCTTTAGTGAAAACACATTTTTCAGATTGTATCTTGAGGTTTGTCCAGTGACATTGGTATCGGTTTGAATCATTCTTGAGTAATGCGCATTGTCGTTCTCCATAGGCTTCTCCTAGGGCCGGCGCGAGTCCGAGGGCGGTAAGAACCTGAAATCCATTACAAACACCGAGGGTGAGAGTATCTCGTGATACAAAGCTCATAACGTCATCTCTCAAATTATTGAGGACTTTATTGGCCATTCCTTTTCCGGCTCCGGTATGATCTCCATAGCTAAATCCTCCAGAGATAAAGAGCATCTGATAGTCATCAAGTTTCTTTTCTCCAGAGATGAGATCATTGATATGAACAATATCAGAGTCAACACCTACATGATCGAAACAAAACTTAGTTTCATTTTCGGTGTTGAATCCGTAACCGGAGAGGATGAGGGTTTTGGGCGTCATATTAATAATCTTTAAACGTTACTTTATAGCTATCTGTGAGATCTTTTATTTGTGAACTAATTATTTGTTCATTGTTCGATTGAATACTTAGGTTGTCTGAGTCTGAGACTGATCCAATATTGATAGATTCAGGAAAAAGGGCTTCAAATTTCTCTTTATTATCAGGATTGATCGAAACAATAAATCGAGACTTTGATTCCGAGAAAAGATGAAAATCAGTTCTGTCGTCTGCTTCAATATTTACATCTATACCAGCCTGACCAGCAATCGCAGCTTTCGCAAGAGAGACAGCAATTCCTCCACGATCTACATGTATACTGGAAGCCAGGAGTCGATCTTGGTTAGCCTGATACATCTTTCTATATCGATCAAGCGCGATATCAGTATCAACCTGTGGAACCGAAATCCCAATATGTCCTTGATGATCAAAATATTCAGATCCTCCCAGTTCTTCTTTTGTTTCTCCTATGATATAGATCAGATCTCCAGGGATTTTAAAATCCAGAGTAACGGCTTTACTCACATCAGGAATAACTCCAAGTCCAGAAACGAGAAGTGTTGGCGGAATAGCTACATGGACTGGGTTATTTTTACTATCAAATCCCTTGAAGTCATTATACATCGAATCCTTCCCAGAGATATACGGCGTTCCGTATTTTACCGCGACATCATAACAGGCCTGTACGGCTTTCTTGAGTTGCCCCAGTCGTGCGGGATCATCAGATGAACACCAGCAAAAGTTATCCATGATCGCTAGATAATCGACATTGGCTCCTGTTGCTACCGCGGCCGCAACGGCATCATCGATACTAGCGGCGGCCATATGATAACAATCAATATCACTATATCGTGGATTGATTCCTTGAGAGGTCACAACTCCTTTATTTGATTCGAGTACTGGCTTACTCACCACCGCAGAGGTATTAACTCGACCAGGTCCTTGGAGGGGCTTGGTGACAGAGTTAGACTGCACATTGTGATCATACTGTTTTGAGATGAATTCATACGAACAGATATTCGGTCGAGAGAGCAATTCATTTAGCGTCGCGGTATAATTTTTCGGTTCAGAGAACAATTCTTTTTCACTTCCAACATCTAATTCTTTAGCTTCGACTTCAGCCGTTTTCAGATGTTGTCGTGGCCATCCATCCTGCATAAACTCAATATCAATATCCATGATTGTCTCACCATTGAAATCGACTCGACATTGGCCATCATCAGTAAACTCTCCAACGACAACAGCTTCCACACCTCGTTGTTCAAATAATTTGATCATAGTGTCTACGTTTTCTGGTGGAACTGAAAACGTCATCCGTTCCTGAGATTCACTGATCCAGATTTCCCAAGGAGAAAGGTTTGGATATTTGAGAGGGACTTTTTCTAGATCAACTCTACACCCACATCCTGAGCTCTCTGCCATCTCAGGAATAGAACAAGAAATTCCCCCTGCTCCATTATCCGTTACCGCGCTATAGAGTTCTCGTGCTTCTCTGATTATGGCATCCGACATTTTTTTCTGTGTGATTGGGTCTCCGATTTGTACTGCCGTAGCAGGACTCCCACTGTCGAGGGCTTCACTACTAAAAGTCGCCCCATGCACTCCGTCCAAACCAACACGTCCTCCTGCGACAATCGCAAGATCTCCAGGATTAGCTTTTTTCTCAGAGCTATCGTGTCCTTGAATTTCTTTAGGGATAATTCCAACCGTTCCTGCGAAAACAAGTGGTTTCCCACTAAATCTTTTATCAAAATATACAAACCCCTGAGGGCAGGGGATTCCAGATTCGTTTCCTCCACTATTTATACCACCTACGACGCCGTCGAGAATTCCTCGAGGTTGGATAATTGGATTTTCTTTATTTTTTTGACGATAGAGGTCTAGTTCTTCTCTTGGATCACCACAACAGAAACCATATCGATTGAGGCTTGGTTTTGCTCCTAGACCATATCCGAGACAATCTCGATTTACCCCAACGATTCCGGTAATCGCTCCACCAAAAGGATCCAATGCCGAAGGACTATTATGCGTTTCAGCTTTATCCGTCACCACATAATTTTCATCAAAAATAATTCCTCCACTGTTGTCCTTGAACACAGAAACACAAAAATCATCATCACCTTTATTCGCTCGAATATCATTCGTCGCTTTCTTGATCAATCCCTTATAGAGACCGTCACTAATTTCATCTATAGCATTTGCAAATATCGTATGTTTACAATGTTCTGACCAAGTCTGAGCAATAGACTCAAGCTCGATATCAAAAGGATTTCTTCCAAGATTTCTAAAATGTTCTCGTATTTCATGCAGTTGTATAACGCTCAATGCAAGTGGTCCTCTGTATGTTCCATTTGTATTTTTGATTCCTTTCTTTCCGAGAACTTTAAGTTCATCATATGATACCTCCAGATCCACTTGATCAACACTCGGAGCCTGATCGAGTTTTACTTCAGGGATAATAATATCCATGCCTTCATCAGCGATAAATTGATCCTTGGTTTTGACTGAAATTCGTTGGATCAAGTCATTAGCAAACAGCAATCCAACCTCTTTGGCTTCCTCCTCACTAATATCTCCAGAAATATAAAGAAGTGTAGAAGAAAACACATTTTCACTTGGATAGTCAAAATCTTGTTTCGTCAGATCTTCGATAGCTTCCCGAACCGTTGCCCCGAGATTATCAGTCACTCCAGGCAAAAATCCAATTTCTACGGCGTAGTCAAAGTCTGCTGGTGCATTTGAGCTATCTAATACAGAAGATTCAAATACTGGGTTTTCCAGCATTTTAGAAACAGAATTTTGCACTTCTTGATCAATATTTTTATTCACAAGATAACACTCTGCAGTGCGTATTTCTGTGACCTTGTATCCTTTTTTTTGAGCCTTAGCTCCAAAAGTATTACCTCTTGCATCTTTTACAGTATCTCGGAGGGTGATTCGAAAGGAGTCTATCATGAAAGAGTCAATCGTTTATAGGTGAGTCGATTGTAAGAAGATTATCGAGAAAATAAAATCTTTAAATACTACTTCAACTCATCTGGAACAAAGTGTGCATCTTCGGTGTTATAGGGATTGTAGAAATTGATCTGATCAAGATAGTAGTTGATATCATCTTGATAGATAAAATAGATCACCGTTAGAGTCATAAGAGCAAAAATAATCTTTACTATCATTACCATTCCAAAAGCCTGCCAGCTAGATTTTAAGCCAAATCCAATCGATAAGATTCCAAAAACTACCACAGAGCTCAATATCATTAAAATCAAAAATAGAAATATTCCCCAAAAGAATGGAATAAATAACAACACAAGCCCTAAAGCCATGGCAATTGTAATTGGGAAGAGAGTAAGTGTTGCGGCGATACGAGCTTTTTTATAATTTGGCTTAGCCTTACATAGATAGTGACTTAGTAGGTCAATGATCCATATTTCAAGGTAAAACATCCCAATAGAGAGCAAGAACGAGACGAGGATTGAAATCCAGAGTATTGGATCATTAAGTGTATTAGATTTAGTGTTTAGGAGTACTTGAGGAAGCATCATCAATATGAAGAATAAAAAAATCACCAAAATGAGTTTCCATTCAGACACTTTTTTTCGGATAATTTTTTTAGTAGTGCTTTTGGGGTTTGTCCATAGACCGAAGAGGAGCAATAGCTTGTTTTTCATATTGAGTATTTATATTTTTAATATTCTATGAAAAATTACTAGAAAAATCCAAACATCTTATATCCCACGATCATTATGGCTATATCCGCTCCAGCATGAGCAATCCATCCAGGGTAAATAGTCTGTGATTTTCGGTTAAGAAGATTGAAGAAGACTCCGCCAAGTGTGAGCCCTACAAGTGAAACAGTGAGAACGAGGGGAGTAAACCATCCATCAAAAATTACGACATGATATCCTGCGAAGAATAACGCCGAGATCCAAAATGCAATTCGAGGCGCTATCAAAGATCCAAGGAATAGATACAAAACACCTCTAAAGAAAAACTCTTCCACAAAAGAATTACCAAAGGTGATATAAAAACTCATAGGGACAAATCGTTCCGGGGTCATTCCGATATCTTTTTGTAGATCATCCGCAATAGACTGTAGGTCGATAAACTGCTGTAGTATAAGATATCCACCCCAAACAACTGCAAATAATATCACACAGATTGATAAAGCTCGTTTGAGTGAGGTCTTGTCTAGTTTTTTTCTATCTAAAAAAGAAAGTTTTTTTTGTCTTGAGAGGTAGAGGGCCGGAATAATAACAAAAAGAAGCCATTTTGCTCCGATAACCCAAAGAATAAAAATATCAGGATCATTTTGTAGGAAATAAAGTACTAGAAAGCTTATTAACGCATAAAGCAGTATAAGCGTCGATAATCGTTTCATATTTAATCAGAAGAAATAAGAGGTTTGATCGAATCAGTAAATTTAACAACAGTTATAGATAAAAGATCACCCTCTTTTGGATGTAAAACTTCCATATGACTTGATGGTAAGATAGGATCAGGTATTTTCTGTGTGGGTTTTGGGGCTAATTCGCGTAAAGACGAACAGCTATTCAGTGTTGCGCATGCGGTCAATACTAACAAGGGGGAAGAGAGCTTATTCAACGATTTTGACATCCGTATCAATATTGAGATTGGAAGTATCTATTTCTATATTATTTGAGAGAGCGGCTTGTTCTGCTTCATAAGCTTTATCTAGATAGTTACTATAAGTACCCATATTGAAAAAAGCCAGCGCAACCGTTGTAAGGATCATAATGAGTATGATTGGTAATGCACTAACAAAAAAAGCTTTCCACGCGCCACAGCCCATCATTTCTCCAAGACATTTATATTTACAAATAGTACTCCATATACCAATCACAATAAAGACTGGAATCATAAGCATTCCAACCAAAGGGACAAAAAACAAGAAGCCCATCATAATAAGTCCTAGTCCAATAAACAAAGGAAGTGGAGCTGCAACACTAAGGGTTTCAGATTGTCTTACCGCGTATGAAGTAGTCGAAAGTTTGAAGATCTTGTTGGCTATAAACGTAACAATATAACTCCAAATCCACCAAGCCAATAATCCTAGTCCAAAAATAACTACGAAAAGTCCAAGCAAGAGAAGGGGAACTGGAAGTCCTAGAGACCCAAGATAAAGATCTGGGTTAGTGTAGGCATCTACAACGCTTGAAATAGAACTAATTCCCAGGGCAATACTATAGATCGTAAGAATAGCTCGTTTTTTATTCGCATATTTTTCAGAAAAACTACGCATAGTCTCTCGAGGATTTTTCCAGTACGTGAGGATCCATTTCATAGGAGGGGAGCGTTAAGAGCTTAGATTTATGCTTCTCGTTTATCGGCAATATTTTTCCATTCAGCCAATAATGGAGCGGCAAGGAAGATAGAACTATACGTTCCAATAACAATTCCGATGGTAAGTGCTAATACAAAGTAAAATACAGAGTTAGCTCCAAAGAACAGCAGTCCAAGAAGTGGAAGTAGCGTAGATATAGAAGTATTGATAGATCGGTGAAGTGTTTGTTGAACGGATTTCTCAATAGTGTCTTCAAATGTTTCGTGTGCTTTTTGCGCTCGAATGTTCTCTCGCACTCTATCAAGGATAACAATGGTATCATTTACCGAGAACCCTAACGTCGCTAGTAGTGCGGTTACAAATGGAAGATCAAGCTCAGCCCCAGTTAGAGCTCCAAGTACAACAAAGATTCCCAGTACGATGATAATATCATGAAAGAGCGCAATAATAGCTACCGCCCCAAATCGCCAAGGGTTGATTGCTGCAGGAATTTTTCTAAAGGCATAAGCAACAAAGAGAATGATTCCAACCAGTGCAAAAATAATGGCCTGAAAGGCTTTCCGTTTAAAGCTAGCTCCAATCGTAGCATCAACTTTTCGGTAGGAAGTTTGTTCAAAAGAACCAACTTCTTCAGTAAGAGCTTCAGAAATAGCTTGTATTTGTTTGTCCTCTAGATCTTGAATCGTAACAAGGTACGTCCCATCATCCGATTGTTGGATTTGAACTCCTTGATCAAGTTCAGCTCTTGAGTCAAAAAATGATTTTAATTCTTGATTACTCACAGTTACAGATTCATTTTCTTCAGCTGTCTGAGTAAATTGAATATCCCATCGAGCCCCTCCTGTAAAATCAAGCCCAAGATTTAGGTTGAAGATAAAGACAAGTGCAAGACTTAGGATTACAAGTCCTCCTGAGAGACCAAACCAGATTCGTCGAGATTTTGTGATATTCATGATTGATAAGTTTTGTAGTTATAGATGACTAATTATTTCTTCTTAGATTTAGAACAAGCAAAGAGACTTGGTTTTTGTAGTGATGGAAAACTTACAAGGAATCGTAGTAATGCACGAGAGATGAAAATAGCACTTAACATAGAGAGGAGTGTTCCAACAATAAGCATGATAGCGAATCCCTGAATAACAGAGCTTCCCATAACAAAGAGAATCATACAAGTAATAAGCGTCGTAATGTTTGAGTCACGGATCGCATTCCATGCTCGGCTAAATCCGAGTTCAATTGCTTTTGTGAGTGGTTGTCCACGTTTTACTTCTTCCTTCATTCGTTCGAAGATAAGGATGTTTCCATCAACCGCTAGACCGATAGAAAGTGCCATTCCTGCAACTCCTGAGAGAGAAAGAACAATTGGACCACCAAAACTAGTAGGCCACGTTTTGAGAATCATAAAGAAAATTCCTGCATAGATCAGTAGTGCAACTCCAGCAACAACTCCCGCTAATCGGTACATGAATAGCATGAAGAGTATTGTAGCTCCAAGACCAAATCCAGCAGCTCGAAGACTTTGTTTGAGCTGAGTCTCTCCTAGTTGTGCTTGGATGGTCGTTTGTCCGCTCAGTTGAACTGGTGCGGCAATAGCTCCTAGATTAAGACCACTAGCGAGTTCTTTTACTTGTTCAAAGGTAAAGCTTCCAGAAATAATTGAATCTCGTCCTACAATTTTTTGTCGAACAGTTGCTCTAGAAACCCACTCTCCTCCTACTTTGGCTCCAAGAGAACAAGGCCCACCATCACATCTTCGAGCGGCAATTCGTTCTGTCATTTCAGCAAAAAGATCTCCTCCTTCGGCCGTAAATCGCAATGCAACAACTGGAGTTCCGACCTGTTGATCATAGCTTGGAGCTGCGGCTTCAAGATGTGAACCATTAAGCTCTGTTTCTATCCATCCAAATTCATCTCGATCCCAAGTAATCATTTCGTAACCAACAAGTGGTTCTTCAATTGATTCAGTTTTTTCTGGCGTTCGTCCAAGAATTTCAATGATGTGAAATCCGAAGTCTGTTTCAACAACACTTGGTACTAGATAGTTTTCGGTTATAGGCTCTAGTGTCGTGTAATCTTCAGTGTCAGTTCCAAATACTTCATCATTAAAGGCGCCAATCATACTTCCTGGATTGAAGGTTCCTAGATCGCCACCAGATGTAGCGCTTGGACCGGTTGAAAATTCTGTAGCGAGAGCCGCGAAGTCACCACCATCTTTAAGTTGTTGTAGTAGTTCTTCTGCTTTTGTTTTTGCAGCTGCAGCATCAACATATGGAACATCTTCTCCTGCCCGAGTAGCTCCTTGATATGCAAGAAGTATGTGTCGTGCTTGAGCTTCAGCTTGTGTTGTTTTATCTCGTGTTTGTGCAGATTTCTCCGTTATTTTTACGAGCGCGAGTACTTGAGCAAATCTTCCCTCAATAGTTTGGTTTCCATCGTCATCAAAAGAAATTGATGGAACGATTGTCGTTTCTACTACTTCAGGCAGTACATCTCCTTGGTTTGCCACAAAAAGTTTTTCTGCGAGTGGTCCATCAGTGTATTCATCTCTAAATTTTGCAGATACCTTTTCATAGCTTACCAGATCATCTTCATCAGCAAGACGAGCTCCTTCAGATTCAAAGTTGTTACTATCTATAGTATCAAGATAACTCGCGATCATATTTCGTGCCTCAACCTCTTTAGATGGATCTTGTTCGAAGAACTCAAGCCGATTATCTCGTTCAGCGTCTCTTTTTGCAGCAGCAACATTAGAAGAAGGGGGCATCTGTATAAGAATATGCTCTTCGCTATCGACTCTTGATCGCTTTACGACAATTTCACCAACTCCAGCCGGATTAACTCGTTCTTCCAAGCTATCTCGTACTGATTCAGCAATCCAGTCAAGACTTACATCATTTTGTGGATCATCATCACTGTTGAGAGCTCTTGCTTCCGTGAGGTCGACCTTGTAGTCCAACTCTGTTCCTCCTACGAGATCAAGTCCAAGAGAAACCTTGGCTTCATCCAATTTATTTCCAAGCCAATTATCTCCAAGCGTTCCGCTCGGGAGACTATAGAGACCTGCGATAAGTGCGATAAGCACTACGAATGCAAACGATCGTAAAACACTATTTTTCATAAACTGTAAATATTATAGCCAACAGATGGTAGTAAAAGGGACGTAGAGGGCAAGAAATTTTTTTAAAACAAGCTTTCTTGCGGAAGGCTCTTTGTGGGAGCCTCGAGGTCGAGCCGGTTGAGTGTTTGTGTCTCATTCCATACCTCGACTCCTAGTTCTTCACATTTAGTAAGTTTAGATCCAGCTTTTTCGCCAGCAATCAAAATATCTACGTTTTTAGAGACAGAAGAAAGAATTTTTCCTCCTTGATCACTAATAATTTTTTTGAGTTCATCTCGTGAAAAATGCTCAAAAGATCCCGTAATAAGAAATTTTGTACCACTCAGTTTTTCTGATTGAGCGTTTTGGTCAGGCCATTGGATATCAATTCCAATACTTATAAAGTCTTCAAATAGTCTTCTGTTTTTATGTGAAGTAATATAGGTATAAAAGCTTTCAGCAACCTTGACCCCAATACCATCGAGGTCAGCAAGTGAATCAATGCTAAATAAAGAACCAGAGTCTTCGTTGTTGAGGGGGAAGGCACTCACAATCTCCCCAAGTTTTACATCGCCACATTTATTCCTTATATATTCTGCAAAAATTTTGGCATTTTCAGCTCCAACGAGTCGTATTCCGAGACTCGTAAGAAGTTCAGCTAATGTCATTTCTTTTCGAGTTCCAAGTGCATCAATGAGTTTGAAAATTCTCTTTTCTTTAAACAAAGGAACAAGCGCAAGATCCTGAGGGGTAAGTTTCCATAGATCGGCAGGGGAGTGAATGAGATTGAGTTCTAATAAACTATCAATCGTACTGGGGCCGAGTCCATCGACTTTGAGGCTTTGTGCAAAATAATATAAGTTTTCTCGATGACGTGCTGGGCAGTCGTTATTCTGACAACGATAAATAGTTTCAGTCATATCCACAAGTTCTGCACATTCAGGACATTTTGATGGGTATATTATCTCAGATTCAGAGCCATCTCTCATAGATTCTATTGGTTCTAGTACTTCTGGGATTATATCACCAGCCTTATGGATGATGACTGTATCACCAATTTTGACACCTTTTCTAGTGATTTCATCTTGATTGTGGAGGGTGGCACGAGCTACGGTTGATCCGGCTATATCAACAGGTTCTAGTATGGCAACAGGGGTAATGGCTCCAGTACGTCCAACCTGAAACTCTATATCCAAGAGTTTGGTATATTTTTGTTCGGCAGGAAATTTATAAGCAATAGCCCATTTAGCTGTTTTGGCGGTGTATCCTAGACGAGTTCGTAGATCAAAATCATGAATTTTTACCACGACTCCATCAATATCAAAATCTAAGTCTTTATGTAGGCTTCGATCACTCCATTGATCACAAAAATTGATCACATCAGAAATACCATTGAATACCTTGAGTGAGGGGTTGTGGGGAAGCATTAGTTGATCAAAAAAGTTGAACAAGACTGTTTGGTCTTTGGTTGGGATATTTTGTTGGGTGGTAGCGCCCATTTCATATAAAAACACCTGTAAATTCCGCTGAGAGGAAATCTTTGGGTCTAGTTGTCGGACTGATCCAGCTGCTAAATTGCGAGTGTTCTTAAATCGATTTTCTTCCTCAAGTTTATTGTTTATTGATTCAAAATCATTTTTCCCAATAAATACCTCTCCCGCGACCTCCAGATCAAGAGGCTCTTTCAGCTCAAGCGGAAGGTTGTGAATCGTTCGAATTGTGTGAGTTACATCTTCCCCCGTAATTCCATTCCCTCGAGTGATAGCTTTGGCGAGTTTTCCTTGTTCGTACCAGAGAGTGATGTTGAGTCCATCGATTTTAAGTTCGCACGAATATTCCACATTTTCTACCCGAAGAAACCGTTTTACCCGTTCATCAAACTCTATGAGGTCTTCTGTGGAAAACGCATCTCCAAGTGAATATTTTCGCGTTTTGTGATCGATCTTGGGAAGTTTTTCCGAAAGCGCGGCTCCCACTCGCTGAGTAGGGGAATCAGGTGTTATAAGATCTGGGAATTGTGTTTCGAGTTCGATTAATTCCGCTTTGAGCTGATCTCGAACTGATTCGGGAATGATTTCTCTATCTTCGGTGAAATATGCAGTATTTGCCTCAATCAATTTGATTCTGAGGATTTTTATTCGTTCTAAGGCTTGAGAAGCATCCATTGGGTGCATCATAATCAGAATTGGATCGGGAGCAAAACCTCTCAATACAGAGATTGTAAAACTATCAAAAATATGATACAATCACGTGATGTCTGAAGCTAAAATTCAAAAACAAAAAGACGATTTGATGAAATTTGCACGTTTGCAGGTTCGTCTCAAAGAAGCTCAAAAACAAAAAAGAGATTCACAAAAATCTTTATTGATGAAGTTTGCACGACTACAAACCTTACTTAGTAAGCATAAAAAAATATCATGAGTGAAATTCCAGAAAATCATCAGGATGAAGTAACAGCTTTGATTTCCGACCGAGAGACTCTTGATCGTGAAGTTGGAGGTGAAATATCAAAATATTTGGATTCTCTTTCTGACGAAGTGTTGGCAGGCGAAACAAATAGGTTAAGTGTTGATGAGCTTCAAATATATTCAAGTCCAGATGCAGTTCGAGGAATGACGGATTCCATAGAAAAAAGTATTCAGTCACTAGTAGCTGAAGGGGATGTAGACAAGAAATTACTCAAAAAATATATGCTTTCCGCCCAATTTACCAGAGAAGAAGCAGAATATTGGGCTGATAAGCTCATGCCAGCAGAAACAATAGCACCAGAAGCTCCAGAACTTTCAGAGAGGCAAAAAACAGAGTTACTCACACTAGCTGATAAGCTTAAGGCTGATTTTGGGGATGATTATACAAAATGGATTAGTGAAAAACATCCAAAATTTGGGAAAATAGATGATTATCTTATGGCGCAACTCAAAAGTGGGAAAACCACAGAAAAAATTTATAATACAATTGCCTCAGAGTTAGGTCTAGATACGACTACAGTGGATGGAGATCCTGCTGTGGTAGAGAATGAAGGTGAGGAATCCTACGGTCTCAATCAAAAACAATCAGAGAGACTGAGTCAGTTTGAAGAAAGCTATAAAAATGAATCAGATGAGATTAAAAAAATGGACTGGATTCGTCTTATCGCACAAGATGATTCGGATATTCCTACTACAGATATAGTAGACAGTTTGGGAGGGATTAAATACAAAGGGAATCTACTAGGTCCAAGTGAGGCTCTCTATAGTAAGATTGGAGGAAAAGATATAATAAAAGACTGGGTTGAAGCACTTAAAGTGGATTCGACAATTACAAATGGAGAACAGGTTATATCAAAACTAAGTGAAGTTTTTAATCAGAAATTGGCCGTAGTCGCAAGGGAATATGGAGAGGTAATTCCTGCACCAGGAGCACAAGAGCCAGAGCGAAGGGCTTTTACAGAGAGATTGAATACAGCCGTAGATAGAGATATAGCAGACATGAAGAGAGAGTTGGGGCGATTATTAACTATGTATAAAGCCACGCCAACAACAGAAAATATTGGTGCCATCAAGGAAACCGTGCAGGGAAATATAGAATCTGGATTATTAGACCCAGAGGATGTAGTACGAATCTTCAATATTGCGGATATTCCAGTAAATACACAAGCAGATATTTTGGGTGGCCATATGCCAGCCCCTCAAGTACCAGAGTCAAAAGAACAAGAATCAGGCGGATCTATTGATCTAGGTCAAGTTTCAGGGTTTAGTTTTACTCGATCAGAGATTTATGAATCAACAGATTTAATAGAATTAGCAGCGGGAAGGTTGGGTACAGCTTTGGTAACAGAATACGAAGCCTGGCTCGATGAAAATAGAGCCAAAGATCAAAAAACCAAAAATGAGGCGAAGCAAAACAAGACCAAAACAGGTCCTAATGTAATAGTACTAGATGATTTTTTAGGAGGAATAATGGGCGGAGAGGCAGCGCTGCCATTTCCACCACAGTTGAGTGCCCTGTTGAATGCAAGTCAGGTAAAAGTATTACAAAATCTTGATACCTCAGATCTTAAAACAAAAGCCAGCGATATGATCGAGAATGCGGCACTTGAGTATTTCGATAAAAACTCAGAAAATCTAGAAACTCAGATGATGGGGAATACTCGTCTCGAAGTGAAGGATGAATATAAGTCATATACAAAAAAACAGCTCAATGATGAGATTGAAAGCCATGGAGGAATGGATAGTCCAAGTTCTGAAGTTGCAGCACTAAAACAAGCACTACTCTATCGAAGGGCTATGGAGGATGGAATTCCAAAATGGGCATACTCGTTCCGTGGAGGAGAGTATGCGGAAGACTTTTCTCAGTATCTAATCGATACAAAGGCGGCAGTTCCTACCTATTCAGATGATCCAGCCTTAGATCCGGCAAGTCCAGGATTTGATCCAAATAGAGTTGATGTAACGGAGATATGGGATGATTGGTTTGATGGAGTAAAGCGAAAAGAAGAATTACAAAAAGGCGATGGAGCTGAATTTGAACGAGCGATTCATGCATTGCTTGAGTTTCTAGAAGGATTGGGGATAAGTCTTGGGGATGAGGCAGGAACTGATAAGTCAGCCAAAGATTTATTTTTAGAAGGAAATGGACTTTCTGAAAGTGAAGAACAGAAAAAAGTAAGGGAAGACAGCGCAGCAGAGAAAAAGGAAAAGAATGATAGAATAGTGAGGGCGAAAGAAATTGCGGAAAAAGGGGATTGGGCGGGGTTTGTTCTTAATGAGGTAGACTATGAAAAGACAGTGGTTCCTGTTCCAGGCACAGGTCCAGTACAGGCTCCCACACCAGTTCCTGGTACGACGCCAGGAGTAACGCCCCCACCAGCATTCACGGAGCCTGCTCCAGTTTCACCAGAGGCAGCTGAAACCGCTCAAAAAGCACTACAGACCAAAAGACAAACATTTTTAACGAGTAATTTTGGAACAATAGAGGCGATGAATGAATTTCAATCTCAGATTCTGGGACAAGAAAAAGTTCGGACGAATATTGATCCAACCACCTCACTTGAGACAATTACAACGCTATTAAAGGAAACCAATAAGATCAGTTCACAGGAAAAAGATGGAAAAACGGTTATGATCTTTACGGTAGGAGAAGGTGCCACTGCTAAGTCCTATGAAATAGAAGGAAAGATCACGGATCAGACAGTAGAAGCGCTCAAGGACGAAATGAAGTTAGATGTTGAGGCACAAAAGAGAGAAGTAGAGGAAGCCTTACTTCTAGAAATTTCTGGGAATTTGAGTGAATTTAGTGATAAATTCGAAGGGGATCTTAATTCAAAAGTAATTAAAGAAAACGGTCTTTCTAATGATGATGGGACTTTAAATCCTGTATTTGAAAAATTACTGAAAATTGAAGATTCTTTTTGGAAGGGCGGGGGATTGTCAGAGCCTGACATAAAAGGGTTAGGACATATGATTAGCACAAAAAAAATAACAGATGTAGTAGTAGAGAAAACAGATGACACGAAAGAATTTGTTGGAGTTAACCTGATGAAGGGCGCAATATCCAATCCAGTTACAACACTCGAAGCTTTAAAAACAAAGATGAGCAATGTATCGAGATTTTTAGCAGAAGAAGAACTGAAATTTAACAACAAAGTTGAAGCATCAATTACAAAACTAGATACAGATGGCTGGATTAGAAAAGATGAGATAGGGGTAGATACATTGAAGGATGCCAAATTATTAACGGCGGAAGGAGATCTGGTAAAAGGATTTAAGGACTTAACCTCTGTGTCTAATAAGTCCAGTTTTGTATTTAATCAACCGAGTCTAAATAAGCTCGGGGAAGCCATAATAGCAGAGAAGTTTACGATTGTTCGGTGGGAAGATAAGAAAATCGTAGCTACGATAAAAGGTAAAACAGAACAACAGAGCCTTACTCCAGAAGACTTTATGAAAAACATAAACACCTAGTTATGCCACGATCAAGAAATCGCCGTTCGGGATTTTGGTCCAGCTCTCGTCGAGGGAGCGGAAGGCGGGGTATGTTTGGTGGTCGAATTAAGACGGAAGAAGAAGTAAAAAGATTGAACAAAAAAATTACTCATCACGAAAGACGAGAATTCGAAGTCTTCGAAAAGCAATTTGATGAAGAGTTAAACAATATTGAATAAATAAAACAAAATGGTACTCAATACTCAGTCCGCCGAAAATCTACTGACTCATGGAACAGATGTTCTGGGTGATGCTCAGGGGGAGCTTGCGGCA
The DNA here is from genome assembly GCA_018608565.1 of Candidatus Altimarinota bacterium. Taxonomy (GTDB): domain Bacteria; phylum Patescibacteriota; class Gracilibacteria; order UBA4473; family UBA4473; genus JABAZT01. The sequence goes on along the minus strand of JABAZT010000028.1, from coordinate 18,735 downwards.
TTGACAGCAGAAACTCCAGAAGAAAAAGAAGAAGTACGGGCTGAGATTATTGAAGCATTTGAGGCACTTGCCAACGATGTGAGAGTGGGGGACATGCTGGCACATCAAACCACAAGATCCAACAAACATATTGAAACAGCGAGCGAACGAAATAAAACAGTGGCTCAGCTAAATCAACAAATCCTTCATATCAAGGAAAATCCAAAATATAGTATCACTCGTGCCGCTCGTGAGATGAAGCGTATCCTACGAAAGAATCCAAAAGCAGTCGAACGAGTCGATGAAATTCTGGCGATGGAAGATGAGGCATATCGGGCCTATAGCGAGATTATGAATCTAGGGAAAAACATGAGTAAGATCCCATTTATTGGATCAAAATATGAAGGTGCAGGAGCAGAGGTAGAATTATCAGCGATACATGGTCGTATTGAGGAAATAGCGCTCAAATACTACCAAGAAGAGCCAACAGATAGTGGAAACTATCGAATTAATACCGTTGAGGAGATACTAGAGGGGGAAGAAGGATTATTTGAATATGGAAAAGCTTGGGCGATTAGATCGTATCTATTAGCTGAGTACCCAAATCTTCATAACTCTGTGGCGATATACATAGAGACGGCAGAGATTTCGGAGGAAGTGCACGAACATTATGAAAACACAGAGGAATTTGTCAGAGAAAATGTAGATAAGGCAGAGCAAACTGCAGAGCGAAGTAAGCAAGCCTATGAAGATCTCATACGAGATAATCCTGCACACGCAGCCAAACTACAATCCGCCGTCAGAGGTATAAACACGGCCATGGAGGGGAAAAAACTGACTAATGTAGCTGCTGCATTTGCAAATGGAGGCGATGGGACCAAACAAATAGCAAATCTCAATCAAGAAGTACAAAAACATTTAAAAGAGATTAAAGAATTAGGTCCAAAATATCAGGCACAATTTCGTGAGCAAGTGCGTTCAGGTCATGCCAAGGGGTTGGAGCTTCGGAGAACTGGTAGGTTTGCTTTTGTGGAGCTTGGACGAAAAGCCGTTTGGGGACTTATTGAAGAGAAAAATTTTGACGGACTCAAAGATAATATCGCCAATTCAGGAGTAGAGGATTTTGTTCTTGGGACACCCGGAGCTCTCCGTCGGCTCAAAAAAAATAACGGAGATCCTCTTTGGATTAAGGCCTCAGATCTAGGAGTGAGTCTCGCACTAGACATTCCTATGGTTATAGGGATTGCAGGAGGATTTATCACTGGAGGGCTATCCGTCGCGGTTGCAACGGCGATCAAAATTGCTGGAAGATGGGGGTGGAAGATGGCGGCAGCCTTTCTCATGAGACGAGTGGCAAAGCAAGCAAGTCTAAAAGCAATCAGTACCGCTGCAAAATCAGCAGGAAAAGCCGCCACTCAGGGAACCACTATCGTCAAAAAAGCACTAGAAGACGGAACCGTGCAGCTCACTATAAAACAGGGAGCGAAGACGGAGGTGGTGGAATTAACAGAAAAAGAGGCAGCTCAAATGTTAGTTGGATTTAGTCAGAAAAAAGCCAAGAAAGGAGCCACCGATATAGGGGAAACCTATGTCCAAAAAAGCATAGTCCGAGCCGCAGGGGAAGGCGCACTCAAATGGGCAGCCGCTTCACAAGTATTTGAGAGTGGTATGGATATGCTTAAAGACAAGGGAACTACGGCAGCTATTAAGATTACACAATCAAAAGCCCAGGAAAACTTTAGTCCTGGACAGTTGAAGCTTGCAGAATTAGCCTTAGCAAAAAAAGGAAAATCCCATTGGGTCAAAAAGGATTCAGAAGGGACTGTGACCTAAGAATATTACTATAAATTCTCGGCTTGTATTTCGATACAACAACCTTTTGGGGCGTCTGGTTTGACTCCACAGATACAAGTGAGGATTTCATTGTCTTCGGTTTCGATATGTTTTGGGCCTACGGCTTCTTGGTCGAGATGTTCCATTCCGGTATTAACCGTAGCGACACACGTTCGACAAGCTCCAACACCACAAGAGAAGGGGATAGCGATTCCTTCTTCTTGAGCGTGAGTTCCAACCGATTGGGTCGGATCAGCCGTAAATGTTCCTTGGTCGTCTCCTTGGGAGTTTTTGATAGTTACTTTTGGCATAGGGGATAATTTAGAATCTAAGCAGTTACGCATTTAAGAACCTAGTCTTTTTTGTTTTTTATGAAACTTTACAATTCATAATTAGTGGCTATTTTATACTTATGTGCGATAGACTTGGAAGAAGACAGTTGGCTGAAGTATTTTGGGATAATCATCCTGGATTTCGAGTAAAAGCCAATGAACAGTTTGAGTTAAAAGAGGAACTACATGAAGAACTTGTGGCAGCAATTGGATTTTTTTTAGAACGGGTTATTGGAGTGGAGCGCCTGGCTCAGGTAAAAATTGAGCCGAATAGTGATAATGAAGGTTCTGTATTTATTCGACCTTTAGATTCGGAGGACGGTGATGGAAGACGAAAGATATGGGATATTTTTCCACTTAGGTCTGGGTATTTGGAGATTGATTCAGCTGTGGGATTAGATTCTGCAATTCGTGGTGTTGGAGTTGGGATCGCTACGTATGTATACCCTCTTCTGAGTTTTCCAAAATCTAAGTTTATTACTAAAACAGAGCCTTCAGAGGCTGGAGAAAGAATGAATGCAGTCGCGGTTTGGGATCGACTTATTGATTTGGGGGTAGCTGGTCCGTATGAATCTCCTGCAGAAAGTCACGTTTGGGCTAGATCAACTGATCTTAGTTTTTTACCCGAGTATGCAGCATACTTGATAACTACCTGGATAGAGGGCAGGGATCTTTAATATTTCCGTTTTCGCTTTCGATGCCATTCGATGAGTCGATTAAGTTTGGCCTTAGGTGTTATCTCAAAATCATGGACGTGGATATATTCTCTTTCGACACCACCAAATCCTCGTTTGAACTTAGAGAGTCCATGCCACGGATGTTTTTTATTTTCTTCAGGAGAAACGCCCCAAAAATTAAATTCTTTGCATCCTCGTTCCTGAGCAAATTTAATAGCTTCCCAAAGTGTTGCATGAGAGCAGGGGAGCTTGCAGTAGGTGGAAGCACCTTGATGATAGTATCCAGCATTGTCGTCAAATATGATGATCGAGCTTGAGTAATTTTTTTGTTCAATTTCGGCATTGAAAATAAAACAGTTATCTCCAAAAGCTTTTAGTTGTTTTTCTGTCTGTGATCGAGGGAATGGAACAAATCCCTGCCGTTTTACCGTTTCGCTATGGAGTTCCCAAAATACATCGAGATCAGTATCAGCATTTCCATGAGAAACTTTTATGCCACATTTTTCAATTCGGTTGATCTCGTATCTTGTTGATTTTTTCATCGTCTTGAGAACATCTTCTAGAGGACGATCAATATCCAATACCCAAGTCAATTCAGGATTTATTAGATGTGTTGCAGCTGGGGTAAATCTGCATTTATGAAGTGTCTTCTTGAGCGGGTTTATGATTGGTTTATCTTGATTTTGAATCAGTATTTCTCTTTGAATAGGAGATATCCGAATTAGGTCACATTTTTCAGTTTTCCCTAGTTTCTTATAGGCTGATAGGAACATTTCCCAGATGGTGTCTTTGGCTTGTGGGTTATGTCTATGTAGTCCGATCAGTGGTCCATGAGGACAATGTAGATAGGTTTTGAACCTTGATTTTATTTTCTGAAACAACGCCGTTCCGATTAGTTTCTGATCCTCAAAAACCCCATAGTAAAAAATAGTTTCACCGATGGATTCTCGCCACTGACCATAAGTTCCTGATTGAAGAAAAGTTTTTTCGTTTTCAAAATTTTTATAAAAAGTTTGAAGTTCTGAGGCGGTGATTTGTTTTATTTCTACTTTCATAGTTCCCACTTTATGTATTGGGTACAAAAACAGAATTCAAAATAATTGCAATTATTCTGTAATATTTTATTGTGTCGTTGATGAGTGTTGATATTAGACCGCCAATAGAAACAGATTTTGATGACTTGTTGGACATTATTTATAATACATTTGATGATCCAGATAAGTTTCCAATATATAATGGAGTAGATCGAAAACAAGCAGAATTAAATTTAGCATTTATAAAAACTTCATTTGTAGAGCAGGTAACGAGGATTGTAAGTCCTAATTTCTCGGATGAAGGATTAGTTTTAACATTCAATGATGAGCTTTTAGGAGTATCAGGATTTAATATCCTTGATGATTTGGAGGATGAAATGGTGTCAAGGTATCGAGCGGATGGAGTTGATTTAGTAGTTCCCAGCATGTTTCTTACAATTGCCATAAGGGATCCAGCAGAGGAGTATAATCGTTGTGGGATTGGAACAAAATTGACCATGGAGCGAATAGGAATCGCAAAAGATCGAGGAATAAAAAAAATATACGTAGTCGTCTGGGGGGGATCTTATTCGTCGGACTTGATGAAAAAAATTGGATTTAAGTCTGTTACCTATAGAGATTCTAGGGATTCTGTATTGAGGAGATATTCAGATGTTTCTTCATTTGAAGGAGCTCAGATGTTAGAGTTGACTCTGGATTAGTATTGACGAACTTTATTTTGAGAGGAGAATCAAATCAATGAAAAATAAAGAAAAAACACTCGAACAATTATTTGAATTTTTAGCTATTCCATCAATAAGCACTGATCCAAAGTATTTTTCAGCTTGTGTGGCTGGTGCTGATTGGGTGGAAGGATATTTTAACTCAATTGGGTTAGATAAAGTAAAAGCTTATAAAACCGCTGGAAATCCTATCGTATATGCCGAAAAAATAATTGATCCAAAACTTCCAACGATTCTTGTCTACGGGCACTATGATGTGCAGCCGGCAGATCCAGCAAACGAATGGACAAATCCAGCCTTTGAGCCTGAGATTCGAAATGGGAAGGTTTATGCGCGTGGAGCGAGTGATGACAAGGGGCAGGCCTTTATCCAGATGAAGGCGGTGGAGGAAATGATAGAGGAAAACTCGCTGTGCTGTAATGTGAAATTTGTTATTGAGGGAGAAGAAGAAGCCTATGCTGGAAATTTGGAGATTTTCTGTGATGAATACAAGGACATGCTGAGTGCTGATATATGCTTGATATCCGATACGGGTATGTTGAGCTATGAAGACCCAACTATTGATGTAGGGATGCGAGGAATCGCCTATTTCCAGTTACTGGTAAAGGGGGCCAAGCGAGATATGCATTCAGGGGTTTATGGGGGCGCGGTTATAAACCCACTCAATATTCTAAATCAATTTTTAGGAGGAATGCAGGGAGAGGACGGACGGATTTTGATTCCAGGGTTTTATGATGATCTGGATATGGTGAGTCTTCAGGAAAGTGTGCAGATATCACAGATTCCATTTGATATTGAGGCATTTGGGAGTGATATAGGGGAGATAGATTTCTTGGGAGATCCAAGAGTCAGTTTCTTGGAGAAAACAGGCTATTGGCCATCATTTGATGTGCATGGAATTGTCGGGGGATATATGGAGGAGGGGACGAAAACCGTTATTCCATCAAGTGCAGAGGCTAAATTTAGTTTTCGGTTGGCAAAGGGACAAGATCCATTTAGAACACAAAATTTGATCAATGATTATGTAAAACAAAAAATGCCAAAGTCGGTGGAATACAATTTGAGATATTGTGGTGTGAGTAAGCCTTGGGTTACAGATCTAGATAGTCCTGGATTTCGTGCAGCATCTAAAGCCATAGAGTCTGGGTATGGGAAAGTTCCTTCTCCAGTGAGAACCGGGGGAAGTATTCCAATTGTTTCGTATTTTGAAGAAGAATTAGGTTTGCCGGTCATATTACTTGGGTTTGGACTTGAGTCAGATGCAATTCATGCGCCAGATGAGCATTTGAGTGTGGATGGGTTTTTCAAAGGGATTGAGACCGTAAAGGCATTTTATCAGGAGTTTAGTAAGTAAGCCTAATGCTAATTGACTTTTTGAGCAGGAGAGTTATTAGTGGTGTATGGGATATAATTTTGAAATTAGACCATATGAGGAAAGAGATAAAGATGGTTTAAATAGACAGATAGAAGAATTTTTTGGTGGAGAGGGGAATCCGGAGGAAATTCCTCTCTATTTTAATAGAAATCAACGTTTGAAGGATCTATTGAGAAAAATTAAAGTTAATGGAGAGTCAGGGACTACTGAGTTGTCTGATAAGTTTAGTATACTTACTAAGTCAGATGACTTGTTTCAAAAAAGGGGGCCACGATTAAATGCCCTTTATGCAATGCAGAAAGGTTTTTCAGAAGTAGTTTTCCAAGTTTGTAGTTCAAGTAACGCTCTTACTCTAGAATCCGAAGGGCATGTTAATGGGGTTATTGCTTACTCGATGTTGGAACACTTTATTGATAAGGTTGAGGATTTTTCTCCCGAAGTTGAAATTCATGATCTTGATAATTCAGGATATATTCCGCTTGTTTTCTCTTCGGTTCAGGGGGGTGGGAATCATCTTTTGTCTCATTGGGAGATTCAAGCAAAAAAAAGTAAACATACAACTATTTATACTCATGCATGGACTGGATCTTATTCAGCAGAGTTATTTCTAGGTGCTGGGTATAAAGTTTTAGATATAGTGACGGGTGTCTCACCAGACAAAGCACCAAGTCTCTTGATGGTAAAAGAATTATAGTTTCTTCAAATATTTCTCTTTAACCCTCATACTCGTCGGAAATGTAATCTGTGATTGGGCGTATTGTTCTGCGTTTGGGCACTGTCCAAGACTGTATCCAAATTTCTCTAAATTTAATCCAGGAGGACTAATTGGCACTCCATCCCAGTCATTGAGTAGCAGGCCTTTTTGTTTGTAGTATTGCATCAACTCATCTTTCTTTGAGAGGTTAGGGAGTTTTAAAATTACTCGCAGAGAATTTGGAGGAATTATTATTTCTGATTGTGGATAAATTTTGGATAATTTTTCGTTCCATGATTTTGCTATTTCTTGTCTATGAGAAAAAGTTTTTGTATGTTTTCTCCATTGCCGTTTGAGGAGTTTTTGGAGGGGGTAGGGGAGCGTAGATTGTGGAAAATCTTCGACTCCTTTTTTCTCAGATGGAGTAACGGCTTTTGGGAGTAGTTTGAGTTTCTGTGCAACGCTCGGAATAATTTTCCCACCTTGATACCACCAAGGAAGAGCGAGTGAATAGATGAGGGGTTGAAGCATATGAGCGAGAGTCCAGGTTGTTTTTGGTCTAGACAAAACCCCCTCTGCCTCCCCCTTAACAAGGGGAGAAATTAAGATTGATTTGTTGTTCCATACAAGTGCACCACCAGAGACGCAAGAGAGGACTTTTTCTCGTCCAAATGAATATATACGATAGTCTGTGAGTAAATCCCCCCCAGGCACCCTTTGACAAGGAGGGATGTGATGCGCGCAATCCTCGATCGTTATAATTTCAGCAGATTTACAGATGTCTACGATTTCAGAGACGGGTGCAAGTTGTCCAAATATATGAGGAATGAGGACGGCTCCGAGGGTATTAGTATATTTCGTTACTTCAGATGGATCGATCAGTCCGTTTTTATCTGTATCAAGCCATTGGATCTGATATCCAGCCGTAAGAAACGGCGTCGCCATAACCGAGCAACAAAATGCAGGAATTCCAATCGTTTTATGCTTAGAAATTTTCATATGTTGGATAATAAGCGCTAGTGCCGTTCTAGCCGAATTTGTCAGAAGGTAATTTTCGGTTTGAAGCTCAGATGAAAAATCCAATTGTTTCTTTCTCCAGATGAATGGAAGTCGTCCCCAGAGATAGAGTGCATCTGATAAAAGTAAGTTGGGAGAGATTTGGTTTGAAAGAAGCTTCTTCATTATTTGAAGAGATTTAGAATATTTTGAGGAATTCGACCTTCGAGGAGGATGGCTGATGGTTTATGGTTGATAGTTAATAGTTCTTGAATTTTAGTTACGTCTTTTGGTTTTCGGGGATTAATGAGGTGAAATTTTTCTCCCAGTATTTTAGTCCCAAGCTTGTGATGATCTTTTTTAAGCCAGTAGACCGTGGCGTTGAGATCTTTTAGTGATCTAAAAATTTGTTCATGAATTGGTTTTGAATATGTGCCAAGCTCTAGGAGTGGCATTCCGATGAATATTTTTTGTCCTTCAGATTGGGCGAGATGATCAATCGCTCGAAGCGTTCCATCTGGATTTTGAGAATAAAGATCAAATAAAACTTTTATAGAATTGTTTGAGATAGTAAGTGTTTTTGAGTGAAGAGCCCTCTTGTGAGGAGCAATATTTGAAAGATATTCTTTCAGTTTTTTAGGGCTGATACCTAGTTCTCGTGCGGTTTCTATCCCCAGGAGTGCATTTTGGACAAAAAATTCTCCAGGCCATGGAATCATAAATCGCTCACCATAGACATCAAAAAGAGTCTCATGATCAGATGATTCTATATTTTGAGCCGCAGTTTTGGTGATGGGGATTTTTACGGCTTCGATTTCTTTATCAGCGAATATTTCAGCTGCAAGATCACTGTCAGCATTAAAGAACACTTTTTTTGTACAGCTTTCGGCAAGCTCAAATTCAGCGAGTTGAATATTTCGGATAGAGCCGAAGAGCTCGATGTGTTGTTCGTTGAGTCCTGTTAGTATACCTATCTCAGGTCGTACAACGTCGGTGATTTGTTTGATTTCTCCACGTTTGTAGGCGCCAGTTTCAAAGAGGAAAACTTTAGATTGTTTTGAGTTAAAGAAATCCTTATTGGCTATTATTAGTCGAGCAATAGCGAGTTCGTTATTATTGTTTTCAGCATTGTAGAGAACAGCCTCTTTTCCATATTCGGAAGTAAGTAGGTGATAGAGTATTTCTTTGGTAGAGGACTTTCCATACGATCCAGAGATTCCAATTTTAGTTATATTTGAGGGGGCATTATCGATGATCTGTTTCGCATGGGCAAAGATTCTTTTTCTTTGGAATTTTACAGGGATAGCAGAAAGAAAAACTCCAATAGTCGTAAAGATCCAGATGAGACGTTCGTTGATAAGTAGTGCAATTGTGAGTGCTATTAGGAGACTATTCTTTAGATTAAAGAGGTCTGAGTTGGTGAGTAATTGGCATCCGGGAAGTGAAATATCTTGGATGCAGTTTTTTGGATTATCAATATGGCTATTGAACGTAAGTATAAACTCGATGATGTGTATAAAAATAAAGGTGATGCTACAAAAAAGTCCTAGTGTGATGAGGACTATAAGTATAATTCTACCACTTCGTTTTGGTCGAGGAAGAAATCCTGGCTTAAACCAAAGTGTAAAAAGTCCCCAGAATCCTTGTTTGGTTCTCAGGTAGGAGAACATCCGATCAAGTCTATATTCTCGGATCTGCCAGTTTTGTAGATGCCAGAGAAGGGTTCGCACCGAGAGTGCAAGCAAGAGTCCAATAAGTCCGATGAAAAGTAATGGTGCCATAGTCGAGATCGACTATACGTTTTTTATAAAAATAGAATAGGTTTTGTTCTTGGGGTTTTGACTGAAGTATTGTTGTGGTATAATCAAGTAATGAACTTTGAAATTGATCCATATCTATTGTCTCAAATCCTTGGAGCCATAGGCGCCGTAATTGCGATATGTGGACCACAATTTAAGCATCGATGGCAGATGCTTGTGGCGTATGCATTGTGTAACTTGTTCTGGGCTGCACATTTTTGGTTATTGGGAGCGATAGTCGCGGCATTGATGTCGATGACCGGATCACTTCGTTTTGTGGTGGCTATTTTTTCTAAGGCACGATGGATTCTTTGGCTTTTCGTAGTACTCAATGTCCTCGTGGCTTGGTATACGTGGGAGCTTTGGTATGTGAGTGTGTTAGCACTTATTTCTTCACTCTTTATTATTTTTTCTAGTTTTGTGGCTACAGATCGATTGATGCGGATATTGGTGATCTGTGGAACACTTGGGTGGCTTATCTATGATATTATGATTTGGACGTATGTAGGAATGTTGGCTAATACGTTCTTTTTTCTCAGCGGAGTAATAGGGTTTTGGCGGTTTGAGAAAAAGTGAGAGGAAGCGGCAAAAATAATCTATAATTATTTTTTCAGATTTCGTATTAAAACTTATTTATTTACTTTGATCTGATTTGTATTACTTTATCGTAATAAAGGAGATTGATTATGATTATAAAACCATCTCCACTCTATTCATCACTACACGGAGACCCATTTGTACCAAAAATGAAAATAGGGGAGTTACGAGAAGATCTGAGTCGATACGATCCTCGTATTCGATCAGTAATATATCGTCTTGAGCAGTTTGGGGTTAGTATTGAGCAGGTTGCTGAAGAGTTTGGCGATATACATAATCTGTCTTGGGAAAACTATATTACGATCGTGGCACGGGCAATAGCTATTAGATACCGGAGTCTGGTAGTTTCTGTTTTTGATGAGGAGGCGTTTTCAAAACCGAAAAAACCGAACACCAACGTAATTCGGAGAGAGAAGATGTTTGAGTTAATCGATCATTATAGAGAAATGGGGATCAGGGATGGGGTAACACTCGTAAATTGTGAAGCGGATATGGAGGAAACTGGTAGTTTTGTGATGGGGCTTGAGGGAGGCGCTCATCTTATAGGATCAATGACTGATTTGATAAGATTAGTAAGGGCTGGAGTGAAGTTATTTGGATTTCAGTATGACTCAGATTCCCCATTGGCTAATTCAAGTGGATTAACCTCATTAGGAAGGAATGCGGCCGAATATTTATTTGAGAATAACCTAATTATAGATCTGGCTCATTCTGGAAAAAATACACGTCGAGATATAATGGATATCGCAGAGGTTTTGGGATGTGGGCATTTAGTGTTTTATAGCCATGGAACGACAGAGAAATATTGGCGTGGGGGTGAATCCGAACGAGCTCTGGGGGAAAAAGAAAAAAAACGTTTGATAAAAAAAGGAGGGACTATTGGTTCGTGTGTAACGTTCCCATTTTTCTCTGAGATAGATGAAATCGCCGAATGTATTGATAAAATTATTCAGGATGGAGGAGTAGATCAGGTTTGTATTGGCGATGATTATTGTGGTGTGGCGTCATTCGAGATGATTGGGGTAGAGAGTGCAGGGGATTTCTATAAGATCGGGGATTCACTTTCAGATAGAGGTTTGAGTGATATACAGATTAGAGGGGTATTAGAGCTTAATGCACCTCAGCAAATTAAAGCTGCGCTTTTTCCAGTATTAGTTTGATGTTGGATTCTAGTTTCTTAGTAAGTAGCTCCCCTTAATCGGAGGGGAGCCTTTTGATTGGATTCTACTCCGAGATAAATCCACCTACTTGGTGAGACCAGAGCTCATTGTATTTTCCGTCATGTTTGACCAGTTCTTTGTGAGAACCTTGTTCGATGATCTGTCCTTGGTCAAGAACAATGATACGATCCATCTTCCTGAGCGTGGAGAGACGATGTGCGATCACAATTGTTGTACAATCTTTCATCAGTGTTTCCAGCGCTTCCTGGATATGGGTCTCCGCGATCGAGTCGAGTGCAGAAGTCGCTTCATCGAGAATCAAGATTGGGGCTTTCTTGAGCATAGCTCTAGCTATTGCGATTCTTTGTTTTTCTCCTCCAGAGAGTTTGATTCCTCGTTCTCCCACGAGTGTGTCGTAACCTTCGCTTGTTTTGATGATGAAGTCATGGGCGTGCGCTTTTCTGGCCGCTTCAATAACTTCTTCTTTAGTTGCATCGAGATCTCCATATCGGATATTTTCTTCAAGGCTTCGGTGGAAAAGAATTGGTTCCTGAGGAACGAATGATAGGTTTTTTCTTAGATCTTCCTGTTTGAGTTTAGTAATGTCTTGTCCGTCGATGGAGACTCTTCCTTGGTTGATATCATTAAACCGGAAGAGGATTTTCGTCAGCGTCGATTTACCAGATCCAGACTCTCCAACGAGTCCGACTTTTTCGCCTGGTTTTATGTCGAGATTGAAGTCTTGGAACACAGGATCATTGTCTTCATATTTGAAGATCAAGTCCTCGATTTGAATATGTCCTTTAGAGATTCTAGAAGTTTCTGGATTTTGAGAATCTTTAATCTCAAATGGGGTATTGAGTAGCTGGGTCATTTCATTGGCATCGGCAAGCGATGTAATAATATCTTTAATATTGTTTCCTAGGTTCCAGAGCTTTCTCGTTAGAGAAAGAAGAAGGGATTCGATTAAGACAATTTCACCAATGGTTAAGAGATCTTTTTGCCAAAATTTTATACAAAGATACAGAAATCCAATTTCTAAGATAATCATCGCAAAGGCGTTAAATATCTCTATATGATTAGAATAATTCCAAGCTTTTTTATCAGCTTTTCGTAGGGTCTCACTTGAATTTTCAAACCGTTTTTGTTCGTATTTTTGATGCGCAAATATTTTTACCGGGAAAAAATTTGAAAGTCCGTCCGCATAATTTCCGGTTAGAACCGAGCTTTTGTTAGCAGCATCAAGATCAAATTTCATTTTCCAGAGACAGAGTTTGAGAGAGATAGCAATAAAGATAACACTCCAGGTCAGGAGGAGTGTTCCAAAGAGCGTGTTGATCCTAAAGAGGATGAATGTGGAGGCCACAAATACAACAAGAGTCGGAAGTATATCCCAGAACAGTATATTGAGGACTCGATCAAAACTTCCTATGAGTCGTTTGGTCTTTGTGACAAGCGATCCAATGAAATTATTAGAAAAGAAGCTTATAGAGTGCTTGTGAAGACGATAATAGCAATCATCACCAATATTCTTTTTTACAGCACTTTGGAAGAAATCATTATTATATCCACCACATCTCCAGCAGATAATTTCCACTATGAATAATATTCCAAGGACTGTGACTAATTCGATTAATTTTTCATTAAGAAGTGTCTTGTCAGCCCCAGTAAATTGAGAGACGACATCAATAATTTCTTTAAACGCAATTGGGTATAGTGCATGCCCAATGGTAGATGCCATGAGGGAAAACAGTATAATTGCGATTAATCTCTTTGGATATTTTTTTGCTTGTTGGGCAAAGTAAATAATAGTTTGTTTTGTTGGGTTCATTTTTTTCATTGTATTAAGTTATTATAGCATATTAGCGGGGGTTTTGTTAGTGTTTTTCCTATTTGTAGATTAGAAGTTGGTTTTGAGTCAGAATTCATGTTGAAGTGATTAAAAGTAATTAAAGAGTTCTTTGGTGTTTTTTTATATAAACGCAAAAAATCGTAGACCAGCTGGTGGTCCACGTGCAGAAAATCTACGGAGGTTGGTCCACGAGCGTTACGGGGTTGAGAGTCCTGAGACTTGATTAGGATTGAATGTATAAAACATTGTAATTGGGGTAATAATTGCGAGCGAGTCGCAGGTTGGTTTTGAGATGTAGTTTGTTAAACGTAAAAAATATGTTTTTGTTACAAATTTGATAAGGAGTTAGAGAGTTGCAGAGATAGAAAGATGAAGAGGTTGTATGTAAACTCTTTATTTTTTTGATACAAAATCCACAACTATTTCAGCTATTTCATCAGTATGCGTATGGTGAATCCCGTGTTTTCCATGAGGGAAGATTTTTAGCTTTGAGTGATGCAGTGCACGATGAAAAACTTCAGCTGATTTGTAGGGCGTATAAGAGTCCTTTTTCCCCCAGATGATATAGCAGTCCTGATAGATCTTAGAGAGGTGAATACGAAGATCTTCCTCTTTCAGGGTCTTTTGAAACGTATTCTTGAGCGCAGGATCAATATCTGCCCAATCTCCAGCCCCAAGTCGTCGAAGAATCTTCTTTTTAATTTTTTCAGGAAGAAGGTATTTGAATGGAGTAAATACTTTGTTCAATAATTTTGTACAACGAGTCTTGAAACTCGGTGGCCATTTGATTCCAGCAGCTCCGGTGAGAAAAATTTTCCCAGGAAATGAGGGATTCTTGAGCAGATGTCTGATTATAATTCGGCAACCAAAGGAGTGTCCATATAAGTGAATATTTTTATTTTTTGAGAGTTTAAGTTCATTGCTAAGAAATCCTTCAAACCAAGATTGATAGTCATGCGTAGTCCATCCATCTTCTGCTGGCATATCTGCATCACCAAAACCTGGTAGATCCAGCAAGATGATTTGTAGGTCTTTTCCTTGATCAATTATTTTGTTCGACAATGATTCGAAACTTTGTTTTGAACCGCCCCATCCATGGAGGAAGATGAGGATGTTTTTTGCTTCTTTTGAGCCGAGAGTTTGGTGAGAGTATTCCATGGTGGACTTTTTTGGGATAGTAGGGATGATGTAGTTGATATAACTTTCCAAAAAACTATGTCAGATTCTTCAGAGCAGCATCCAAAGGATATTACCGGATTTGATACGGCATTACAACAGGCAGCCTTAAAGCTTGATGATTTAGCTGAAACTGTTGGTGCCGGAAATGATCATAATAATAAGAGGCGAACTGTGGGGGCACAGCGGTTACGGGAGACAGCTGCTGCAATGTCAGATTTTGTAGGAAAGTTTGGTACGGAAGTCGAGGCGCGAGATGCACTCGTAAATGCAGAACCTCTTCCTGTTGCCGGAGCACAAAGTGAGTATGCAGTTCTTTTAAATTTTATACGGTTTGAAACGAATCCTGCCAATTTTTTTGCAGATTCGTTTGTTAAGCGAGTTGAAGATAAGCTTTCTTGAAAATCCAAGATCTTAATCTCATTTGTATTTGGATCAACAGAGATTCTGTTTTCTATTTTAAGCTCTCCAATTAATTTTGTAGCCGTAACTCAGATAGGTCCAAGATCTCTTTATCAGCCCCTGGCATTTGACTTTTATTATTTTGTGAATATTTTTTATGAAAATAATTACCCCAGTTCCTATGGTAGATTCAAGTGTGGATTTTAGAGGTAGTGCTCAGGGGTTGAATAAATTATATGAGACGAAATTTGAAGAGATAGTGGCTGAATTTGTAAATGAACATAAAAGTATTGGAGAGCTTGGTTCGTGTATGTGTTGTTTACATGCTACACAGGCTTCTCGTGAGATAGGAGCTAGGATACAATCTTGTCTACAAGCAATAGTCAGAGTGGAAGCGCCAGAGACCTCGCTCTTGAGTGATTTTAAATATTTTATTGATAATATTCGTCGTTCGTCTCCTGCTTGGGGGGAGATCTTAGATATTCAATTTCAACGTATGCAGGCAGGAAAAGAAATTATTCTTGAGGTTTCTGTTTGAGCCTTTTAAGACTCATCCAAAATCTTAATCTCATTTGTATTTGGATCAACAGAGATTCTGTTTTCTATTTTAAGCTCTCCAATTAATTTTGTAACCGTAACTCGATTGAGCCCGACTTTTTCAGCGAGTCGTTGATGAGATATTCTCAGAGGGATTTTGAAGATCTTTCCAAAAATATTTTTATGACTCTTAGATCGAAGAAATTTGAGTTCCTCATAGACTCTTTCTTTTGCAGGACGAGATTGAAGCGCAAGACGATCTTCGTAGTAAAGGTTCTTGTCAGCCAGAGATTCAATCAGCTTGAGTGTAAGGCTCGGATTCTTTTCTAATACTTTTATAAATTTATCTTTTGGGGTTTTGCAGACGTAGGTTTTTCGCTTTGTAACCGCGAAGTGTTTGGTCTGTTGTGTTCCGAAATCTCCAAATACATCACCCGGATAGAGGGTATCGAGGACTATTTTTTTCCCATCTTCGATTCGGTAGATTTCAATTTCCCCTTCTTTGATGACGTAGATATATTCGGCGGGCTCATTAGGAGAGTAGAGGAGCTTGTCTTTATCTAAGACCGATTCAGCCGCGAGTCGTGCCACTTCTTCGAGGCTCTTCTCATCTACTCCTTCATAGAGACTTACATCTTGGATACAAAAAAATAGGTTACTCATGTTTTATGTTTTTAATTAATTTTAAGATTTTACTCATATTTATGTGATTTATTTTTTATACATCACATGCCATCTCATCTTAGGCTACATCCAATGTTTGCAAAGTGCGGACTCGTAGTATACCTTACCAAGCAATGAGTTTAGCGGTATTGGCATTTGTTGCAGGAATACTAACTATATTAGCCCCATGCATACTTCCGCTGCTTCCAGCTATACTGGGAGGAGCAGTTGTAGGAAGGAAATGGTGGAGTCCACTAGTAGTAATTAGTTCGTTTTTAGTTTCAGTTTTATGTTTGACGGTTGGGATCAAGTTTTTGATTGATACCCTAAAAATTGATCAAAATATTCTGCAATTGTTTTCAACCATTATTTTATTTTGTTTTGGTTTAGTGCTAATATTTCCATCTTTTTGGGGAAAAATACTATCAAAAACAGTATTTCAATCTCAATCTATAAGTTTGTTACACAAACATCTTCCCAATAAGAATGTTGTAGGGCTTGTAATACTTGGAGTTGTGTTAGGACCAGTTTTCATAAGTTGTAGTCCAACTTATTTTTTGATTTTGGGAGTTATTATTCCTCAAAATTTATTACTTGGAATTGGATATTTGAGTTTGTATCTATTAGGGATTGGGGTGGTTCTTTTGACTATTGCCTATCTTGGAAGAAAAATATTTGTGATAATCAATAATATTGCCTCAGATACTGGGGTGTTAAAGAGAGGAATAGGAGTTTTGATTATTTTATTTTCAATATTGATGTGGACAGGACATCAAAAGAAACTTGAGTCTTGGCTTCTAGATCAAGGATGGATAGGGGTTACAGATTTTGAATTCAATATTATCGAAGAATTTAACTCCAAGTAGTTTCTTGGGCACTTAGTATATTTGGTATTTTTATCAATTCGGCTAAGGCCGTCATAACTAGTTTTTTATCTATGTATTCGACTTCAATACTCGTAGTCGTTGTATTATCATTATAGGCGAGTTTTGTTTGAGTGATATTGAGGTTCGAATTACTGATAGTCTCAATTATTTCTTTGAGAAGTCCTATTCGGTCTTGGGATGTTATGTGAATCGTGGTTACGTTTATAAATGTTGCATCCATAAATCTTTCAGGCTCTAGGTTGGCTATAGTTTTACAGTCTTGCTTATGAATCATGAACTCAAGTCCTCTCGAATTATAAGCGATAATTTTTTGTCCATTTTTAGGAGTGCAACATTGCGCAATTTTATAGGGACTATCTCTTTCTCCTCCGATCATAACACTTGCAAGTCGAGAGGTATTTTGTGTTTGATCTATATATTTTGATTTTGGTCTTATCGGATTCTTTTGAGGGAGAGGGGAATTTATAGGTTCATCCACAATTGAATCTTCTTTTCTTTCCGCATTAATAAAATTTCTAATTTTACTTCGAGCGCTATGAGATTTTACAAAATTAAGCCAAAGTGGATTTGGGGTTCTTCCTTTTTTTGTGATAACTTCCACAATGTCTCCTGCTTGAAGTTCATAGTGCAGTGGTCGAATAACCCCATTAACTTTTGCATTCGTGACAGAGCATCCTATATCAGAGTGTATGGCAAAAGCAAAATCAATAGGGGTCGATTTTTGTGGAAGATTTATAATATCTCCTTTTGGGGTAAAGACATGTATTCGTTCATTTTTGACTTTACTGGTAAGCTCATCAAAAATAGATTCTTTACTCTGATTTTCATCCTCAAAATTAGTTGGATCAGTCCATAGGTTTTTTTTCAAAAAATCTTTACTGAAGTTTGAAGATCTATTTTTTTTATATGCCCAATGAGCAGAAGCTCCGTACTTAGCCTGCTGATACATAGTTTTTGTTTGTATCTGTATTTCTGTTGGATTGGGATTAGTTCCAAGTCCAAAAAGCGTGGTATGAAGACTTTGGTATCCATTTGGTTTTGGAACCGCGATATAGTCTTTAAAACGATTTGAGATAGGACGAAATGAGGCATGAAGAATTCCTAGTATTTGATAACACTCTTCTGGGGTATTTGTGATTATTCGGATAGCAAACAAATCAAATACTTCTTTGGCGGTAGAAAAATTTTTCCGTTTCATCTTTTGGTACACCGAATAAACATTTTTTTTTCGCCCTTCTGTTCGTATGTATGGGGTTTTCTTTTCAAGAAATAAGTTTTCAATAAGGCTAATACCATCAAGAATTATTTTATCCTGTTCAGCAGAAAGTGTTTCAATTTCCTTGGTCAGGGTTTTGTATGTCTCTGGAGATTTAAGGCGAAAACTCAGATCTTCGATTTCAGCTTTACAGACATATAGATCGAGTTTCTCCGCGATGGGGCTATAAATATCTAGTCCAAATTGTGCTAATTTTTCAGCAGACTCAGTATTGGGTTCAGTGGCGCGTAGTTGCAGGATTATTTCCGTGAGGTGGACTAATAAAACCCTAATATCTTTTGAAATAGTGACGAGTATTTTTTTAACCTCTTCATTGTTATTTTTCGAGTTTTTAAATTTTATCGAGTTTAGTTGATTGGCATTATTTATAAGTGAAAGAATCTCCGGAGAAGTTTTAGAGGGGATTTGGTCCGAAGGAAGTTTTTTGAGTAAGGCTATCAATACACAAGATAGACTTGGTTTGAATGGCATAAGGATTGATAGCTGGTCTTCCAGGGCTAGTATTTTATTCTCAGGTAATACTTGAAGACAGAGATCTACAGCCGTTTTGGTTTCAAGGAGATCTTTAGATGGGATATCTAAATATAGTTCTTGCAAAGAGGGGAGTAGGTTTTGTAATTTCATAGTATAAACTTATAAATACTATAGTGCGAATCAGTCATAAGAAAAAGCATTTTTATGGATCAAGTCTTTCCAGTTCGAAAAATTTTGGATATAAAAAAATATGAAGGGGATGTATTCGTA
>JABAZT010000010.1:45866-68118 GCA_018608565.1 Candidatus Altimarinota bacterium | reverse complement strand
AATGAATACTCCCAGTTATAAGGATATCGAAAGCCAAACTGCTTAGTTTCAAACAAATTATCAAACTCTGGATCTTCAACCTCGCCATTAACCATCTCATCATCCACAACCACATTTTGAATCCAAAGAATCTCTCGCATCTTTTCTTTTTTCACAACCCCCTCTAGCAGGACCTCCACACCCTCAAAGGCAGAAAGATCAACCACATCAGAAGCAAGATACGTCACCAACTTCCCATCAGCTTCGAGTCTATGCGTAGCACTAGTCGCAACAGAAACAGAAAAAGGAAAAACTTCACCCTTTACCTCCACCAGCTCTACGACCTCTTCAACCTCAAACGGATCAGCGGGCGTTAAGAAATCACATCCTCCCAAAAAAACCAAAGGAAAACAACTAACTATAAACACTACTATTTTTTGCATAATCTTTTTGTTCATTAAGAACCACAGATGATTATTAATCGATTAAAAAACAAATGCAAGCAGAATTAACTTTCACGATACTAAGTTTTCACAACTAATTTTTTGCCCCACAGTGAAAGAGGAACAATAAGAGTCGCTCCTATAAAAACAATCTGAAATAACAAAACAGGAGGCACATCACTCATCATAAACAGAACCGTAATAAGACCAATCCCAATAAAAGCTACAAACTGATGTATCATATTTATCAAATGTTCTCGCTCCTGAGTATTTTCAAAAATAAGCCATTCATGTATCTGAGATTTATAAGCAATCTTATATGACTGAAAATTAATCTCTTGAAGAGGTGTCAAAATCACCATAAAAACAAGATAAGGAAAAACTCTAATAATATTAAAAATAACATCCCAAAAAACAGATCAACGAAATACTAATTGAGTATTCGTTTTTGGCTGATCAATTATTTCCAATAACTAAGGCATAAATCATCACACTCCCAGAGGCCACCGCCGAAAAAATCCTCCTTCAGTATATAAGGCAATGAAAGAAACAACACAATACCCCAAAGACACTGAGTCACCATACTATGCTTTATACCAAGCTTGTGGACAAAAGGAAGCACCACCAACAAACTAAATTGCCACAATAAATAACAAAACAAAATCTGCCATAACACATATCCAAATTCATAATACAAAAACACTGAAATCGAAAGAGTAATCAATTCCTTTGCGATCGTCTTAAATAATTTGAAACAACAGACTTCAATAATCTCAAAACCAATATTTGTATGAAACAAATGATGAAAAACAGATTCAACTTCAGAGCCACACATCGTAATAAATTACCCACTCAATACTTGAGACAAAATCTCTCTCGTATGAGGACCAAAAACTCCAGAGCCATTGTCATTAAGAGAAAATATAACTCCATAATCCAACTGAAACTGCTCAATAGCAACCTTCGTTGCATCTCCATAAAAACCAGAAGGAGTCGAATCAATATATCCCAAATTCTTAAGCGCTACCTGAAGCTTGGAAACCTGATCCCCCGAATCTCCAAGAGAAAGAACTGTATCCACATGAAAGTTTTTACTTGCCAAGTACCGAACCCGTTCCCATTGTTTCTCATAAGCAAGAATATCAGCCTTCTCGTTCGCAATAGATTCTTTTTTTGCTTCAAGCAAAATATTCAATTGATCCTTCGTCTTAGGCCCAACTCGTCCGGCACCATAGGCAAAATCATACTTTATGATTCGTTCATCTACTTGAAATTTTCGAACCGCTGCCTCTGTCTGAATCCCAAAATAACCAGTAGGATAAGCATCCAAATATTCAAGCTCTACCAACATTTCTTGTAATTTCAAAACCGAAGCATTCTTAGCCCCCTTAGAAAGACTATCCTCAAAATGAAAACTTTCCCATGCCTCTCTAATCTTTTCTTGAATCTCAAAACGATGCTTTTCATCAGCCATTTTTTTACGAGTATTCGGACCAAAGACACCAACCCCAACATCACTTTCAGTTTCCACTAAAAAATGTTTTTTCTGAAACTGGAAAATAGCATTTTTTAAATCAAAATCATAAATTCCATCGATATTCCCATCATAATACCCAATACGTTTCAAATCTCGTTGTAACTCTTCTACCTTTACCCCCTCCATCCCATGACGAAGATTTTCATTATAAAATTTCTTTTTCGGAATATCCAAAATTCGATACAACGGCATCGTCGTCTCAAAATTCATTACCTCTTGAATAGGAGAATTAGCTGGGAAAATTTCACACTCTCGGTGCTTCACCCCCCAGGCAAGTGCCCGTAGCAATCCCTCTTCTCCATACCCCATCCATATATCCAGACGATCATTTACGGCGAGATCTCGCTCCCCTTTCTTTACAATGGCTTGCCCACGATCATGTACCGCCCCACATCCCACCCCAGGAACACAGACCTTTGTTCCGAACGAAAAATTAGGCGAAGCCGCCATCATACCAGGATAAACTGGTGTTCCATCGGCCCCCGCAATCCCCTTTCCGTTTAGACGAATTTCTTTTTCATAACTCCCCGTCACATAAAAATTTTGATTTGGTAACGGTGAATAATACCCCGTAATCGTAAACATATGTTTTTTTCCTCTTGTCAGAGAAATAGCCTCCGCCGAATCAACTGTAAGAGCAAACGAACCAAAAAATAAAAGAATGGCACAAAAGCCTTTCCATCTTCTCAATCCCGGACACGAACCCCTTAGTAATGATATCATCTCCCCATTATATCATTTCTAGGCTAAAATTTCAATAAAGATTATCGAACACCTTTCCCTTATCTTCTCCTAAATATACTTTTTATTTTATTCTCAGCCTCAGACTTTAAATATTTTTTCATCCAAGTCATAATATCTTTCTCTGTTTTTGCTAAAAATTCAGCAGTACAAACTGAATCAAAAGTATCCCCGATATTAGCTGTTTTATTAATTATAGTAACAGAAAATTGTTTTTCAGTACCAGGCTTAGTCCCCTTTTCAACAGAAACAGAAAACTGTTTATCAAGACCAATATCAAGAAGTATCTGAGAAATTATTAAATCTAATTCCACTTGGTTTTTCTCATAGATCTTCTCCCTAATCTTCTTCTTAAACGGCCCAACTCTTTTTGCAGGACCTACTACAAATCCAATATCATTCGCCGGTTGTCCCTCAACCTTCGAATTATAAATCAGCACATCAGTATCTAAAACAAAACCACTTCCATTCAAATAACCTCCAACTGTTTTTAATATATAGTCCATCGTTCGCTCAGCACTCTTCATCTTCCGTAAATCAGCCGCACTCATCTGCCCTTCTTCTTTCCTTGAATTGTCCATCAAATCCTCCGCTCCAAACTGAACAGCTTGATCTACCATCGCTATCTCATTGCGAACGCTACCAATTTCATGTTCAGTTTCTATTCCTTTCTTAAATTCATCTTTATCTGCAAGCGATACTACCGTCGGAGCTACAAATTTATCAGTATCGCCTCCCTCTCCATTCTTGAAAAAAATAAAAGAAGTAATCTCTGAAGCCGACTGATAAAAGAATTTCATATAAATTTTCTAGAAAACTAATAACACATTATAACATATAAAACAAAACAACTCAAGACAACAAAGAAAACTGTACAAAAAAGTTGACCAAGAACGAACAAAATATATGATCATTAGGTACATGAAATCAAACAAAAAACCTCAAACAAAAAATCATATAAAAAACATATCCCAAACACTAGCCTTAGGTTTAGGGATTTTTATAGTTTCCAATACTACAAATGCCCTCAATGATATTGATCCCAACGATCCATATCGACACATGTATGAACACCTAACTGAGGTAGGAATTATATTCACTCCTGATGGAAATTTCTATCCACACAACTACATGACACGAGCCGAAGCGCTCACGGTAGCTATGAGGGCTGGAGGAAGAGGAGCAACTGAGTACGATGGAGATCCAGGATTCTCAGATGTTGATCCAAATGAATGGTACGCTCCAATCGTAGATGCGGCACTCAACCAAAAAATAATCAACAACAATCCAAATTTCAGACCAACTCAGTCAGTTACAAAAGCTGAATTCCTCGCATTTCTATTTCGGGCCACCAATGTAGATTTTGGTCCCTACTTTACTCGAAAACGAGGAGTAGCAACCGACGTCCCTCAAGATTCATGGTTCGCACCACACTTTGCCTATGCCAAACAATTTCAAATAGCACATCTTCCAGCAGATGATCTATATTTCCCTCATAAATATCTTTCTCGAAAAGAAATTGGAATTATGACCTACCGTCAACTCAAGATTCATCACGGAGATAATACCACCAAAAAATTCGTAGAACTTCAAGGACAAATCCAACGATTCTTATCTCTTATACGAGACCAAAAACACAACGAAGCCGAATTCTATCTTCACAGAATTTTAGAAATAAATGACGAAATAGTACGAACCAAAAATGGAAGTGATGCACTTGCAGCAAGAGCATTATCAAATGCCATGACACATCTTACTGATAGTCTTCGATTCATGAGATATGAACGAACTCTCGGCGCGCTCGAAAATCTAATGCTTGCCCTCAAACAAGCCGAAAGAGCCTCCAAACTATCACAAACACTAAAACCATTTGCAGATGAACTTGGAAGCGTCGTAAGAGAAATGCTTCTCCAAGTAACCGACAGTTCCTATATGGCTAGTCGGTAAGAATACTAAAGCATAATAGTCTGACCACCATTTTGGTTTTGTGTAACCGGAGATTTCAACCCCAAGTGACTCCATGCCAAATCAGTTACGATTCGACCTCGTGGCGTTTTTTGGATAAAACCTTCCATAATCAGAAATGGCTCAATCACTTCTTCAATCGTATTTTCTTCTTCTCCCATAGCCGCCGCCATAGTCGAAAGTCCAACTGGCCCACCTCCAAATTTTTCACATAAATTCTTTAGATAATCTTGATCGGAATAATCCAGACCTTTTTCATCAATACTCAAACTCTTCAGCCCCTGTTCCACGACCGTATCCGTAATAACTCCTTCATGTTGAATCTCAGCAAAGTCTCTCATACGACGAAGCAGTCTGTTGGCAATACGTGGAGTTCTTCGAGCACAATATGATAGCTTTTCAGCCGCAGAAGTTTCGATTTCTATATCCAATATTTTAGCAGAACGAGTTAGTATTTCTTGAATTTCAGGCGCTTCATAAAAACGCAGTTTTTCTACATGTCCAAACCGATCACGCAACGGTCCCGCCAACATAGAAAATCGAGTGGTTGCCCCAATCAACGTAAATTTAGGAATATCTAATCTCATCGTTCGTGCCGAAGGTCCTTTTCCTACCACCAAATCAATCGCAAAATCCTCCATCGCACTATATAATATTTCTTCTACTGGCATACGAAGACGATGAATCTCATCTATAAAAAGGAATTCTCCTTCTTTTAAGTTTGTTAAAATAGCAGCCAAATCTCCAGGTTTTTCCAAGGCAGGACCAGAAGTAATACGTAACTGAGAATTCATTTCATGTGCTAATATCATAGACAGAGTCGTCTTCCCCAACCCAGGGGGACCATAAAAAACAGTATGCTCCAAGGTCTCCTCCCTCTTTTTAGCCGCTTGAACAAAAACCTTTAGATTTCGCTTTACATCCGCCTGACCTATATAGTCATCAAATGTTTTTGGACGCAACGTATTTTCAAACTGCTCAGTCTCAGTCGAAGTAGTCTGTCCCGTCGTAAAATTTCCTGCCGAAGCCCCATGCTCTTCTATTGCCATATGTCTCAATTATCAATCATTCATCCTCAATTATCAACAATATTCTCTTTCCCTTCAGAACCTCTATAGATACAATCTCAATACAATTGATTTATCATCAGACATTTTAAGTTTTCTTCATGAGTATTCTTTACATCGTTGCAACCCCAATAGGAAATCTTTCTGACATGACCTACCGAGCCATAGAAACACTTAAATCAGTAGATTTCATCATCTGTGAAGATACAAGAAAATCCGGAATATTATGTAAACATTATGGAATAGAAACTTCTAGAATCTCTTTTCATGTACAAAGTAGTGAACGAAAAGCACAAGAAATCATAGATCGAATTAACAAAGGAGCAACGGCCGCCTATATCTCTGACGCAGGAACTCCTTGCATCAGTGACCCAGGATTCAAGCTTACCAACCTAGCCACAACACAAAACCAACCAATAACCATCATCCCCATTCCTGGAGCTTCAGCCGTCACAACACTCCTCTCTGGGTCTGGATTCCCAAGTGACAAGTTTACCTTTCTTGGATTCCTTCCTCACAAAAAAGGAAGACAAACCATTCTCAAATCAATAAATGAAAATCAACATTCCCTTATTTTCTACGAATCCGTTCACCGATTCCCAAAACTCCTAAAAGAACTCGCCGAATTTGTATCACCCGATAGGAAAATATGTGTTGGAAGAGAGCTTACAAAAATGCACGAAGAAATTTTCCGTGGAACGGTGACTCAAGCCCGAGCTCATTTTGATGAATCAAACACAAAAGGTGAATTTGTAGTTATGATTGCTCCAAAAAATTTCTAATTTATAATGACTATATGAATAACGATTCAAACAACGCGCACACAGCAACACAAGACCTAACAAAAATCCGTGTAGAGATAAATCAAATAGATGCTGGTATCCTCGAACTACTCCAAGAACGAACCCGACTCTCCTTAGAAGTTGCAAGAATAAAAGCAGATATAGGAAAACCTATCCTAGACGAAGCTAGAGAAGCCGAACTCCTTCAAAATATAAAATCTAGAATTGAAAATTCAGAACTCAAAGACCAAGACGAACACTTGCTTCAAATCTGGGGAAAGATCTTAGATATGTCACGAGATGTACAAACAAAGTTCCACAACACAAACCAAGTAAAAGAGAATTAGAAAAAAAATATCCTAAATTAATATTCTCCCATAAATGGAACTCCATCCTGCTAATTAAGAAAAAGGATCAATTCATCCTTTCAAATTTTTAACATTCTCAATCATCATCACAGTACCTCTAGCCGCTTCTTCTCCCTTGAGAACAAAGTGATTCTTAAAAAACTCAATATCCTTCGAATTATTTTCATCAAACGTCTGAGGACTTATAGCCACGGACATCACTGGAACCTCGGTATCAAGACTCACCCTCACAATACCATCCACCACCGCCTGAGCCACAAACTCATGGCGATAGATTCCACCATCTACGATTAAACCAAAACAAACTATCGCCTCATATTTACCAGTCTTTGCGAGCAACTGTGCCTGTAACGGAAACTCCAGACTTCCTGGTACATCAATCACCTCTATTTCACCATCATACCCAAGCTCAAGAACAAGCTCCCTAAATCCCTTGATTCCATTATCTATAATATCCGTATGCCAATTTGCGCGAAGAAGAGCAATCATAAAATATTTGTATTATTTTCATTCTGAATTTACGCTAAATTAAACGCTAGTTCAAGAAAAGATTCAAAGAAAAGTATTTCAAACTCTGCAAAAAAAAACATAAACACTAAAGGTTTGTAATCAAAAAAGAATCTTCTGGATATTGAACAACATCATCATGATTGTCTGGATCAAAGACAAAGACATAGCCTGATTCTCTCAACACATGTCTAACCTCTCCATCAGGGAGAGTCACTACTTCAATTTCAGCCTCTAATATCAAGTCATCCCTAGTTCCTCCTATCTTATTAATAGCAAACAAAACACAAACAACCGCAACTGGAATACCAACACGAACTGAAAAAAATCTCAAAAATTTAAAACAATTAATACTACGATCCTCATTCTCTTCAGGCTTAAAAACCATCGCCCCATTTTCAACACACGTCCATTCCGGAATATCTTTACTCAATGCATCACTCATTAATAATAAATACTACACAGATTCCGTATTTCTCAAAATTTAAGAACTCAGTCAATAAGTTTAGGATTAAATGAAAACCCTTCTCCAGGAACTGGAACCCCATGTTTAAATTTCTCTGTATTTTCTAATACATAGGCATTAAAAGCCTCAAGCGCTTTTTCTTCTAGTCTAGCCCTATCTGGTATTTTTACTCCTAAAGTATCAGCGATTGCCTCTATTGTCTGAAATACAAGCTCCTTTGCCTCTATCTTATATTTTCCCATCTGCACACACTGTAAACATCCAAAAAAATCACTCGCTCTCTCTACCCCATGAGGCTTTTCACTTTCAAATTCCCAATACTCAAATTCCTTTGCAATAAGAGGAAAACCACTTCTATCGATACTACCCGCCCCCTGTCCAAGTTTTTCCGCCATACCATCCATTTGCATCCCAAGTGTATACCACAAATAATCCATCCGTTCGCCCAAATCCGCAAACACAACTCCATCCGATCCGATAGCATCACAGTAGAGCTCCATTCCTTGGGCTATCCCCCTCACATTTCTTCGAAAAATAGACGCATGAACTCCTATCTGGATATGATATTTCTCAAATAAATGAAAACAAAGAACATTAAACTCCGCCAACCAACAAGTCGTCGCATCAATTTTTGCTTTTCTATTTTCATGCAATCCCGTACATCCAAACTCTAATAACATTGGAATCAACAACGCTATCAATGAATCTCCATCATGAAACCCTGTTACTTCGATAACTAGGTCTCCATTTTCATCAACCATCTTATCATACTTACATAAAACCATAATCAAGCTCGACCAGTATTGATTTATTTTATACAACTCATCTATAGCAACTTTTGTTTCATCTGAAGACTTACCAGCTTCCAATATAGCTATTCCCTCCTGAGCCATAGTAAAAAGTGGACGACTCTCCTCTTCAACTTTTTCAATCAGTTTCTCACTCAACATAAACACAAAGTATAAACTTTAACAAAAAAGCAAATAAGCAATCACTTGTCCAAAAACTCCTCAATAAAACCATTCACCTTGTCTGGATACTCATGCACCGCCCAATGACTCGCGTCATCTAGATAACGAACCGTCGTATTCGGAAAATACTTCATATTCGCTTCAACCATAGAAGTTCCGAGCGCTACATCCTTTTTACCCCAGATGAGAAGTGTTTTCGTCTTCGTTATTTTTTCTACTGATTTATATCGAAAAACATTTCGATACCAGCCCAACATTCCGTTTATGGCTCCAGGTTGTTTCCAGGCTTTTTTATGCTGAGACAGATTGCTAAATGATCCTTTATTTGAAGAAAACCACATCAAAAAACGGAGTCCTCCATACCTTGCAACAAAATCCGGAATCCAAGGAATTTGAAAGAAAAACACATACCAACTTTTAAATCCCTGAAACAAGCTCTTTGTCATCTTCGATTTCCATGCCAAAAAATGTGGAGCATTCGTAACCACCAACCGATCCACCATCTCCGAATACGTCTCGGAAAAGTGATACGCCACAATTCCCCCCCAATCATGAGAGACTACTATCGCCTTATTATATCCATAATATTCAATCACCTGCTTCACATCATCAGCAAGCCTATCGATCCTATATTCAGACTTCTTTTTAAACTTCACACTCGTGTTATACCCACGCTGGTCATAGGCAACCACAAAATAATTATTTTTAAAATAATCCATCTGTGACTTCCAACTTTCAGCTATGTCCGGAAAACCGTGTAGAAAAAGCATCAAAGGTTTTGATCTATCTCCATCGGTATGACAATTATAATTGTGACCACTAATCGTTTCTATAGCTGATTCCATGACTTGAATAATAGTCCGAAATCTGATACAATGAAAGGATTAATCTAATATAAATGAAAATTTTGATCTCTGGAGGCGGTATCGCAGGACTAACACTCGCAACCTATCTACTAAAACAAGGCATCACTGCCACCGTCGTCGAAAAACAAAAAGTGTTTAAGGATGCTCGAGGATTTGGGGTAGCAATCTGGGGAAACGGAAGAAAAATTCTCAAAGAGATAGATCTTGATAAAGACCTAGCAAAAAAAGGATACGCATTCCCCTATTATTCTGGACTCAACAATAAAGGAAAAGAACTCTGTCATCTTGATATGAAGAAATTTGGAGAAAAATATGATGAAACTTTATTTATAAACCGAGAAGAATTTCACGAAATTCTGGAAAAAGGAGCTAAGAAAGCCGATATCCGAATGGGCTCCTACATCAAATACATTGACGAAAAAGAGGACGGAGTCAGTGTCACCTTTGATGATGACACACAAGAAGATTATGATCTCATCGTGGCAGCAGACGGAATAAACTCATACCTACGAGAAGAAATATTCCAACACAGAAATCTAAAATACTATGGATGGACAAGCTGGATGTTTTGGACCGAACATATCTCTCAACCGCCACAAGGAGTTGTCCAAGTCCTAGGGCCGAGCGAATATTTTTGTCTCTATCCCGTTGGAGGAGGAAAATGTTTTGGATACTTTGCCTCTCCTGCCAAGCCGAATACACCAGAAACTAGAGAAGAACGTCTCGCAAAACTGCATAAGTCGTTTGATGATTTAGGATGGAAAGTTCCTCGTATTATTGATAAGATCAAGGATCCAGATAATATTTTTCACACAGACCTAGCAAAAGTAGAAACCAAAAAATGGGTGACAAACCGGATTGCTCTTACCGGAGATGCCGTTCATGCCTTCTGTCCTTTGACCGGAATGGGGTGTTCACTCGCCATGGAGGATGCCTGGGTATTAGGGGAAGAACTCAAGGCGGTTGATTTTGATCCCCAAAAAGTATCTCAAGCCCTAAAGAAGTATGAAAAAAGAAGAAAAAAGTCGGTCAAAACAGTACAAAGCACATCCCAAATGATTTGGAGTATTTGTGGTATGAGGACTAATTTTGCTAGAAAAATGACCAATTTACTACTCAGAGTTTTTCCAGGAAGCTGGAAAACCAAGTTATGGACATATCTTTTAGAGAGAATCCTCAAACAGAAAATATAGCCCTAATATTTTAAGACGATCGGACTAAGTGAAACCGATCAACAAAAGAGTCTCCAATTGGAGACTCTTTTAAATTTTATAAACTTTTTTAAACAATTATTTTTTCTTGTGATCTGGATGAAACTTATCAATTGTTTTCTGGTTAATCCGTTTCAGCTCGGTAACAGGGAATGGTCGTAGTAACTCCCACCCAAGATCAAGACTGTCGATAATATTTCGATCAGTATAGTAACCTTGTCCGATAAACTGTTTTTCAAATTCCGTCGCAAACTTGAGGTAGATTTTATCTACATCAGAAAGCGAACTTTCTCCTAATACGACTGCTAGCTCTCGAACATCTTTCCCTCGAGCATAACACGCGGAAAGTTGATCTTTGAGTTTTGAGTGATCATCTCGAGTTTTTCCTTCTCCCATTCCAGCACCTGCTAGACGAGAAAGAGATTTAAGCACATCTACTGGAGGAGAAATTTGTTTTTGATGCAAAGTTCGATCCAATACAAACTGACCTTCCGTAATATATCCAGTAAGATCAGGAACTGGATGCGTAATATCATCCTCAGGCATAGAAAGAATAGGCATCTGAGTCACAGAACCATTTGATCCTTTGATTCGCCCTGCTCGTTCGTAAATCGTAGAGAGATCCGTATAAAGGTAACCAGGATATCCTCGTCGACCAGGCACTTCTTTCCGTGCAGCCGATACTTCTCGGAGTGCCTCTGCATAATTCGTCATATCCGTAAGTACCACCAATACATGCATATCTTTTTCAAATGCAAGATACTCAGCATATGAGAGAGCCATTCGTGGAATAGCAATCCGTTCAACCACAGGATCAGCTGCTGTATTGATAAAGAGCGCTGCTTTCTCAATTGCTCCAGTAGATTCAAATTCTTTTTGGAAGAACATCGCTTCTTCAAACGTAACTCCCATCGCACCAAACACTACCGCAAACTCAGATCCATCATTTACCTTAGCCTGTCGAGCAATTTGTGTTGCAAGCTCAGCATGAGGCAGTCCAGATCCAGAGAATACTGGAAGCTTTTGTCCTCGTACCAACGTATTCATCACATCTAGACTAGAAACTCCAGTCTGAATAAAATCAGAAGGAAAATTTCGAGAAAATGGATTGATAGCTTGTCCTGAAATATCAATATGTTTTTCAGCCAAAACTTCCGCACCTCCATCAATCGGCTTCCCAGCACCATCAAAAACTCGACCAAGCATATCCGTAGACATACCCAGCGTAGCCACCTTTCCAAGGAATTTAGCCTTAAGCCCTGTAGTAGAAAGCCCTTGCGTTGATTCAAACATTTGAACCATCGCTCGATCTCGGTTTACTTCAAGCACTTTCCCCATCTTGATCGTTCCATCTGCCATAGTCACTTCTACAAGTTCTTCGTATTTTGCTCCAGAAACTCCATCTACTATCAAAATAGGACCAGCAATGGAGTGAATATTGTCGTAGGCTTTTTGCATGTGTTAAAAAGGTTAGTTAACGCGTTTAAATAAGATTCGAGCGGATACTAAAAAGATTGCTTCAAGTGTCAAAAGGAAAATTCAAATTTAATATAAAAAAAGAAAAAGGGCTCAAGGGCCCTTATCACTTACTCGTAAAAAATATAAATTCATTAGACGTTCAACGTGTCATCTACCCCTTTTTTATATTCCTGCTCATAATGCGTCCGAAAGTACTTAATCCCCTCAAATACAATGATAGG
The DNA here is from genome assembly GCA_018608565.1 of Candidatus Altimarinota bacterium. Lineage (GTDB taxonomy): Bacteria > Patescibacteriota > Gracilibacteria > UBA4473 > UBA4473 > JABAZT01. Next base: position 55,515 of record JABAZT010000010.1, on the reverse strand, counting down.
AACGAGCGAGGCCACAATAACTACGCCCCAATCTTTTAGATTCAATGGAGCTGTTTTGAGTAACGTATTAAGCAATGGGACATATATCATCATCAAGACCATGAGCACCGAACACATAACCGCCAGAACAAGAAAATGATTTCTAAATGGATTCATAGCAAAAATAGACCGAGTAAATGAACGCGCGCCAAACGCATTAACCAGCTGCACTACTACGAGTACTGCAAATGCGAGCGTCTGAGCTTTTATAAGGGCCGACATCTCGATATTTAATCCATCACCCCACTGCCACCCCATCTGATAGAGCCCCCAAACAAATACCGCCATACTTGCTGCACCTATGGTCGCCCCAACCATAAAGAAACTCGTCACAAAATCTTTACTCATAAGCTTCTGCTTAGGATCACGAGGTTTATGAACCATTAGATTTTTTTCGGGACTATCAACCCCTAGTGCAATCGCAGGAAGAATATCAGTCCCAAGATCAATACATAAAATCAACACCGCTGTCAGAGGCAAAGGCAATACAAATAGAATTGAAGCAAAAATTACTACCAATTCCCCCACATTACAAGAGAAGATAAACCAAACAAATTTCTTCAAATTCTCATAAATTCGCCTCCCCTCCTCCACCGCGGTAACAATCGAAGCAAAGCTATCATTCGTAAGAATCATCGTCGCAGCCTCCTTACTCACCTCTGTTCCTGTAATTCCCATCGCAACTCCAATATTTGCTTTTTTTAGTGCAGGAGCATCATTCACCCCATCCCCTGTCATCGCCACAATTTCTCCATGATCCTGAAGTATTTGGACAATTTTCATTTTTTGTTCTGGCAAACTTCGAGCAAAAATCACATACTGATCCTTATCTCCCAATATTTCAGAAATTGCATCATCAGACATTTCTTTCACTTCAGCCCCCGTAAGAACTTTTACATGCTTTCCTTTTACGATTCCTAGTTCTCGAGCAATAGCCTCTGCCGTAATCCCAAAATCTCCCGTAATCACAATCACTCGGATACCCGCCGTACGACATTTTACTACCGCATCTTTCACTTCATCTCTTGGAGGATCAATCATCCCCACCAAACCACAGAAAACCAGATCCTGTTCTGCCTCATCTTCTGTTTTAGGAATATCACCCTCTACCTCTCGATAGGCAAACGCAAGAACTCTCAAAGCATTCTCCGCCATACGTTCATAGTGGGCTCGTATCTTCGCTCGTTTTGCATCATCCAGATCAAAGATATTCTCTCCATCAAACCATTTCGTAGATTTTTCTAATATATGATCCGGACTTCCCTTGGTATAAACCAGTTTTTTTTCCACAGATTTAGTAGAAGTCACAATAGACATCATCTTACGATCACTATCAAACGGAAAAATCTCATCAGGTTTACTATCAAACATTTCATGCGAAGTATCTCCAAGACTCCATTTTTGAGTCAACGTCAACAACGCCCCCTCAGTAGGATCCCCCAAAATAGAATACACATTATCATGCTCCACCAACTTCGCCTCATTACATTTTTCACAGATTTCCATTACTCGCTCTAGAAGCGCCTCATTATGCTCTGAAGGATCCTCATCTCCTTTATTCCCACCGACAAAACGAAGTTGTCCCGAATGCGGATCATATCCCACACCACCCACTTCATACAAGGATCTATCCGCAAGATAGACCTCTCGAACCGTCATCTCATTCTTCGTTAGTGTTCCAGTCTTATCCGAACAAATCGTCGATACACACCCAAGCGTTTCTACCGAAGATAATTTCTTCACAATCGCCTTCTTTCTCGCTAATACAGATGCGCCAAGCGCCAACGCAATCGTAATAGTTGTTGGCAACCCCTCTGGAACCGCGGCAATAGCCACCGAAACCGAGAACTCCAAACTTTCAGAAATTCCATGCATCCAAGTATCTCCTTGTTTCATAACTCTCCACAACTGCAATCCAAATAAAACCACACATAACACCCCCGTCACCTTCGTCACAAAAACTCCAATCCGTTCTAGCTCAATTTGTAACGGCGATTTAGTTTTATCAGTTGAAACCGTAAGCTCTGCAATTTTTCCAAATTCTGTTTTCATCCCAGTATGCTCTACCACAAACATCCCAGAACCCTTCGCCACACTCGTCCCCATATAGATAGGATCTTCGATCTTCTTATTCACTGGCAGACTTTCACCTGTCAGAGCTGACTCTTCTATCCGCAACGAATGAGACTCAAACAACTTTCCATCTGCTGGAATCTTATCGCCCTCACCCAATATCACGACATCCCCAGGCACTAGATTTTCAGTTTTTATCAGCTGCTCCTGTCCATCTCGAATCACACGAATTTCTGGATGCACCATATTTCGAAGTGCCTCCAAGGTCTTTTCTGTTTTGAATTCTTGAAAAAATCCAATTGCCGCATTAAGCACTACAATCCCCAGGATAATCCATCCTTCCGTCTTATCATGTCCAAAAAAAGAAATAACCGCCGCAACAATAAGTATAACCACCAATAGGTCTGTAAACTGAGAAAACAAGATCTTATACCAAGGATTTCCCGTCTTAGTTTCTAGAACATTAGATCCATATTCTTCGAGTTTTTGTGCCGCTTGCGATTGAGAGAGTCCTTTCATGGGTAGATATTTATTTTTAATATTCTACCTATTATACCCCAAAAACAACAACAAATCCACTCGCTCTATCACTTCTCTAAAACAGAAAGATCTTTTCCCTCAAGCTCATTAATTTCATCCAAACCTATTCTCTTTAAAAGAATAGGACAATAAAGCCCTCCCTTTTTCTTTCCAATACAAAATCGCCCCAAAAATGCCCACTCAATCCTTATATTATCAGGCACTTCAACTCCCTGCAATTGAGCTTTTGGCCCAACCACAGAGTTCTTACCCAAAATACTATCAATAAGAACTCCATTCGCAGAAACCCTCGATCCTTTTTTCAAAACACATGGACCAAAGATATTTGCCCCTGCAAAAACTCTCACCCCACTCTGCAACCATGGATGACGACGACCAGATGAAGTCTTAAATTGAGCGCCCCTGGAATTTCCAAGCGTAACCGCATGATAAAGAAAAACACCATCCTCAATCACTGCCGTTCCACCAACTACCGTACCCGTTCCATGATCAATTGCCGCAGAATCAATCGAAGCTTGAGGATGAATTTCGACATTCATTTTTTCCTGAACCCATGTCATTTTTGTCTCTACTACATCCAAAAAATCTGGACGCTCGTCAACAACACGTGAAACAACCTCATGAATTGCAAGAGCCTTCATACCACGTCTTTTAGAAAGAACCTGTTCCATAGAATGTCCTTCCGATGCTGGATCATTTTTTACAAAAAGATTACACTCTCTTTCTATAACATCCATTACCTTCCCAGAGACTGAAGAAGGAAATAACCTACTTAATACTTCCTCAAAAGAAGTTAATTCAAACTCCCTTCCATTTTCAAAAACGGTAAACAACGAATCAATAACAAATTTCAACTCCGATTCTTCGTTTATTTTCAAATTATCTATCATTTCTATCATTTTTTAAATAACTAGACTTAAACATTCTTAAAATAAACAAATCATATACTTAATAATGCATCCCCTAGGAAGTCAGCCAACGCCCCCATTCCACTTCGACCTTTCACATCACGCCCCTCCGCCTGACCATTATAATTCGTATTAGTATTAAGATCATAGGTGTACGTAATCCCATCGTTGTCCACGATGAATTCTATCCCCGCAACATGAATCCCATTATCGATCAAAACCTTTTTATAGGACTCAATCAATGGACTTTCAAAATGCTCTAAAATTTCAAACTTATGATTGGGCTGAACCGTCGTAGGACAAAACTGATCTCCAATAGTACAACTATCTGCGGGACACAGCTCAAAACCTTCACTCGTATCTACCCGCACCGCATAGACAAAATCCCCACCCACAAACTCAACCCGAGTAATAAACGGCTCTGGTGAAGTTATATATTGTTGAAGTAATGTAATACCATCTACTGGTTCTTCAAAATCATCACTCCATACATACTCCTCAAGTGATTTCACAGTATGAAACAAACGAACTCCCAAACCTTTTCCTGCACGATTATGTTTGGTAATAAAAGGAAGCTCAAAATTCTTCGCCGCTTCAATAAGTGAATCTTTCCCCACCGTCGCCACCGTCCGAGGCGTCTTCACTCCATATTTTTTAAATGCTGTATACTGAGCTACCTTATTAAGCTCTAGTGATAATGCCTGCTTATTGTTGAAGACCTTCCGTCCATGCAACTCCAACCACGCTAATACCGCAGATGTATGTTCCGGAGCATAGCGATGTCCTCGTGTATGAGATGACGCACTCATTCTGTTATAAAACACTCCCTCCGGAGGCGTTTCATCAATATTCAAATTCCCTTCTCCCAAAAACCATTCCTTATATGGAAGATTCCGTTGTTCCAGTTGCGCTCGCAGTGGAACAACCCATTCGTCATTTTCGTGGATGATGTAGATCTGTTTTGACATGATAAAAATTGTGAAAAAATAAATATATTAAACTAAAGAACCTTATCTTCATAATTAACTCCGTCGACTGGTCCCCAAAAAGTACCTAATACAACCGAATCAACGGAACCAGTCACTTGATGAGGATGAGTGGCCCCTCCATTTGATAGTTTTCCAATTTCAATAAAAGAAGATCTAACAGTACCCACATTAAGAGGACGTTGCTCCGACTCCCCATCTGGAACTAAATAAATCAAATTTTGATCTGCTGGTAGAATCGGTCCGCCCCTTTCATCCTCAGGAAAACGAACTCCTCTAGAATCAACAAAATAATATCCTTGCTCCAACAAAAAAGGATCTTTATCTTTTGATCCCAAGGCTGCACCAGTATAACCAACTGCAAATGTATGAGTATGAGGTGGAGTTGTAGCAGGACTTTGTTCTCCATCAGTATGACCAATTGAATTTGAAAAAACCAATATAACTACCTCCATCACCCATTCAAACGTCTCCCCCCCCATTTCAACATCAACTATTGATTTAACAACAACATGACGTCCATATGGGTTTTCAGGATCTTTTGTCGACCCCACATCCAAAAGAAATTGATCAACTCCATCAAAATTCATTCTATTTTCTAAAAATGTTGCCAATGGACCAGCATGTAGTGATTCTTTAAAATTTATTACCTCACCAAAAGGAATTCCTTTCGGATAATCCCTACGTCCACCTTCAATAAAGTTCAAAACCCCTCTTTCCAATTCCTTATAAACCTCAGGAACATTCCCAGGAAGAGTAGAAAAATACTTTCTCAAGGCTTCGTCCTCAGATGATAAACTGAGTGTAAAATCAGAACCCCTCTTAGACAAAACATCCCGAACCTCTCTAGGTGTTGGTATTTGTATCTCTCCTCCATCTGGAACCAGAACTCGAGGTTCCGTTTCCAATTTAACGATCTCATCCTCTATTCCCCTTGGCTCCAATACTTCTTTAATCACTGACATCTTTAATAATTTTTAAAATATACAAAAAAAAACCCAACCAAAGGCTGGGGCGAATCTTCATGTATACATAAATATTTACCTCAACCTTTGTTTAGGAAGTACACAACAACAGTTTTGGCTTACAATATTCATGTTAAAAAGATTCTTATCTAATTCTCTTGTTAAATCAAATTTTTTCTGATATAATGATCCATCGCTCTTTTCAATTCCGGACGTAAAAACAGGAAGGCTTGGCTAATATCGGCTTTGGACCTCTGGCGATCTTTAGGCTTTTTTTTAGAGGATTTCTCAGAGCCGATGTTACCCCGGCCTTCCCACTTTCAAACACTTTCTGTTCTCGCGGCAGAGCAACAAAAAGAAACAAATAAAATACAAAACTGACATAAAATAAAAAAAAACAAGAAGCGCTGGGAAACGCTTATCAAAAACTGTTCCTGGAAGCGTCCGGACATCATACACAACGCCGCAGTATGGTATCTCAGACTCTTCTGGCCTAAACCTCAGAAGAATTAACAAAAACTAAAAAACACATTTCACCCCTCTATATCTATGGGAAAAGCGAAATGTGTTTTTTGGGTTACCTCGTAATAAAAAAATTATAGGAATCTGAATATAATAAATAATCAACTATTAACTAAAAACACAAACCCCTAAATATAAACTAGAGAAAACTCTCTCCCCTTCTACTTGTTCCCGACTCCAATCCATGGTATAATCACGTGATGAATCCACCTACCACAGGAACGCAAACACAAAACACACAAACACAGGTCACTCCGCCTGCAACACAACCACCTACTCCACCACCAGTAGTCCAACCTGTCACGCCAGTAGCACCTACTCCCCCCCCTGCCGCGCCAGTCCAAACACAACAAAGCGTACCGGCACCTACTGTCAATACTCAAAAAACAACCACAGCGGTTCCAAAACCAGTAGAACCTCCAACTCCATCCACACAAAACATCACAGAACCAGAGCCGGAAGAAGCTGTTATCACAACTGACGATACCAAAGCCTCTGCAACCGCCAAGATCGCAGGAGCTGCAATAAGCGAGGGAATCAAAGATCAAGTCGAAAACGAAACATTTATTGGGAAACTAAAAACAAAATGGGACACACACGTAGCCCAAAACAAAGCTCGATCAGAAGCTCGATCAGCCTCAAGCATAGATGATTCTTCTGAAGAAAATACAAAAAAAACAAAGAAAAAGAAGAAAACATCCAAAGATAAAAATAAAGAACCAATTATAATTGATACTGAATTCTTTGAAAATTTTGATCCAAAAAGAGATAAAGCAAAACTAACACCAGAACTAAAAGCCGAAATCAAGGAAGCCGAAAGACTCTACCAAGTTGGAGTATCCTCAATGAAAGACCTCGTGGCACCATCTTCTCTTGAAGTAGCTCCAAACAGCATGAAACTCAACGGAGTCCATGTGAAAAGTTTCTTTATCTTCAATTATCCTCGGTTCTTAGATAGTGGATGGCTACATCAGATCATCAACTTCCCAACTACCATGGATATATCCGTATTCATATACCCAGAAGATTCTGGACGTTTGATGAAGATCCTTAGGAAAAAAATTGCAGAAATGCGATCTACCATTCGAATTCAATCGAGAAAAGGAGGAACTATTGACGATATTGGAGTCAAAGTAGCACTTGAAGATGCCGAAGAGCTCAGAGAAAATTTACAAAAAGGAATCGAAAGATTCTTTCAGGTCGGAATGTACTTCACCATGTACGGAGAAGACAAAGAAAAACTCGAAAGTGTCGTAAAACAAATCCAAACAACACTTGGAGGAAAACTAATCATGACACGAAATGCAGACTTTCGAACCGAAAGAGGATTTAATACAACACTACCACAGGCAACTGATGAGATAGACGTTATCCGAAACATGAATACGGGACCAGCTTCTAGTACATTTCCATTTGTATCTAGTGACCTAACCTCAAGCGAAGGAGTCCTCTACGGACTCAATCGTCACAACAGCTCCCTTGTTATCTTTGATCGATTCAATTTATCAAATGCCAATGCCGTTGTATTTGCAACCTCTGGGGCTGGGAAATCTTATGCCATAAAACTAGAGATTCTTCGACATCTGATGATCGGAACCGATGTAATAATCCTCGATCCGGAGAACGAATATCAAACTTTATGTGAAACCGTAGGCGGAACCTATGTAAACATCTCTATGACCTCAAAACATAGGATTAATCCATTCGATCTTCCAAAACCATTTGATCAAAAAGAAGCCAACACATCAGAACTTCTTCGAGAAAACATAATCACCCTTACCGGACTTATGGGACTCATGCTCGGAAAACTCAATCCACAAGAAGAAAGTATTATCGATAAAGCGCTTCTTACCTGTTATGAAATAAAAGGAATCACCCCAGATATAAAGAATCCATACGAATACGAAATGCCAACCATGACCGATCTTCAAAAGATTCTATACTCAATGGAAGGAGGTCAAGATATGGCAAATCGACTCGAACGATACACCACTGGAACCTACTCTGGATTATTCGGAACGCAGACCAACGTAGATCTTAGTACTGGAATGATTTGTTTTTGTATTCGTGACCTAGAGCCAATACTCAGACCTATGGCGATGTACATACTACTCAACTTCATCTGGAGTCGAGTCCGATCCAATCTACGAAAAAGAATGCTCGTCATCGATGAAGCCTGGAACATCGTCCAACACGAAGATTCTGGACGATTCTTGCACAATCTCATAAAACGATCTCGAAAGTATTACATGGGAATAACTACTATTACACAGGATGTAGAGGATTTTCTCGATTCTCCATGGGGAAAACCAATTATTACCAATAGTTCCATGCAGGTATTGCTTCGGCAAGCTCCATCCGCCATGGATAAACTCCAACCAGTCTTTAATCTAACCGATCAGGAAAAATACCTACTCCTAAATTCAGGAGTTGGACAAGGATTATTCTTTGCTGAAAATCAACACGTTGCCATCGAAATCATTTCATCATTCGGAGAACACAAAATCATAACCACAAATCCAGAAGAAGTTATGGCTCTAAAGAAGGAGTAGTAACTCAAAATACGAAATAATTGTATACAAAATGAATTTTAAAAAATTATTCGGCATCGGAAAACCTCTTCAAAAAGAACGTTCACAAGAAAGTCTAAGTTATATCATCAAAGTAGGACCAGAAAGTACAGACCAAAAACTTAACCAACCTGATTATACAATAACGGTAACTGACACCAAAAACAATGTAAGCAAATGCATAAATGTAGGGTCAGATAGAAAAGTAGCTGAAGAAGCTTATGATGCAGCTCTTTATGCGACAAGTCATGTAATGATACGGCCCTCTTTATCTGAAGTTATAGAAGTAATAATTAAGGATTATGAATTTAAAGTAAAACAAAATCTATTATAGTATCTACTACTAAAATACAGAATATTCTGACAAAACGCGCTCGGAGGCTGATCTATGCAATTATTACATCATAACTAAAGAAAACTTCATCAAACCTTAAAGTATTAGAAATTTTTCTGGCGGAGATAAGAGGATGAAACACCTATGTTTTACCATTTCCTCGCCTCGTTTAGAGAACACAAAATCATAACCACAAATCCAGAAGAAGTAATTTCCCTCAAAAAAGAATAGGATATATAGTGTCTTATAATTAACTCTAAACAATGATCCTTTCTGCTCTAATTATTGCCTTAATACTAGGCTCTCTTTTGTACGCTTGGATTTCACTTGCCCCCTGGGTTCCTACAAAAAAAGAGGATTTATCGAGAATTGATACAATCGCAGACCTAAAACCAGAACAGAAATTTCTTGAAATGGGATGTGGTGATGGAAAAGTTTGCACTTACATCGCCAAACAAAACCCTCTAGCTGAAGTGATAGGAATAGAACTCGCTTTTTTATTCTATCTCTATACAAAATGTAGAAATAAAATATTTGGCCCAAAAAATCTAAAAATAGTATTTGGAAATGCTCTCAAGTACGACATATCAGACACAGACGTCATATATGTATTTGGAATTCCCGATACCATAAATAAACCAATCAAAAAAAAAATATCCAAAGAAATGAAGCCAACCGGGAAACTCATTTCGTATAATTTTGAAATAAAAGA
>JABAZT010000010.1:0-45856 GCA_018608565.1 Candidatus Altimarinota bacterium | reverse complement strand
GAACTAAAAGACTGGGATGGATCATCAAAAACTATCAAAGAAAAAAAAGAGGAGACAAAAATTCATTTATATCAGAAATAGAAAGCTTATTCTTCTTCCTCCGGTAATTCCCCGATCATAGTTTCCGTAAGCCACTTCCCCTTTATATTGTGAATATATTCTTTTTTAACCCTATTTTTAAAACACTTTATAGCCCCAGCCCCTATCAAGACAATGGAAACCAAAGCCCCAGTTCCAAGAACTGAAACATAGACAACCTCTTTTCCTATCCCGTCTACCACTGGTAAAGCATCAATTTTTTCTATCAGTTGCTCATGAGTAAGAGCCAAAGAACTCAACCCAGATCCACCAAGCATAACCATAACCGCTCCCTTTATTCTTTGAATAAGTGCATTTCTGAAATTACTGTGCTCTGATTCCTCCGAAATTTCTTCTTTATAATTCATACAATTTACATAAAAACCAAATCGCAAGAAATTGCAAGAAAAAACTAATTATAAAAAACGCAAGAATCTTAAGAATAAAAATAACAATGTATAAAAAATACAAAAAATATAATATAAACTAGATGGAAACAGAACTCTGGAAAATAATTGCCACCTTTATAATAGGATTTTTCGGAAGCTGGTATGGATCACAAGTCGGAGGCGGAGGATTATTATTGATCCCCTGGCTTCTCTTTATGGGAGTCCCAATTCATACGACGGTAGGAACACATAGACTTGCCATTATGGCCGGAAAGATATTCTCGGTCCATCAATATCTCAAAGCCAAACAAATCATCTGGTCAGCCGTTCCAATTATTTTCGTCCTCACTATGATTGCCAATTTCATAGGGGGAAAAATATTTCTCGATCTATCAGAGGAAAAACTAAAAATAATAGCCGCAATTGGAATGACCCTTCCCTTATTATTTATGTGGAAGAAAAAATCTGGATTAACACCTCAAAAGACATCAATCACAAAAAGAGTAATTGGGACCATCCTTCTTTTTGGAATTAGTATCTGGTCATTTTTCTTTTCCGCAGGAACAGGGACTGTAGGAATGTATATTCTCGTTGTATTCTGGGGCATGACCTTCATCCAAGCAAAAGCCACCAGGAGCCTTGCTGGATACCCAGGAGGGATCTACATCCTCATTTTCATGATCTATCATAACTACATAAACTATGAACTCGGAATCCCGGCAGCCCTAGGATACATGATAGGAAGTCACTACGGAGCGAAACACGCTATCAAAAAAGGCAACCAATGGGTTCGTTTTCTACTTATCATAGTAGTCATAACCTCAATTCTAAAACTATTAGTATTTTGATATATATAAAAATTCTTTCAAACCTAAAGCTTGAAAGAATTTTCATGGTGGGCGATGAGGGATTCGAACCCGCGACCTCCTGGGTGTAAACCAGATGCTCTAGCCAACTGAGCTAATCGCCCTAAAAAGTGCCAAGGCATCTTAAATGCCAAGAATAAAAAATCAAATTTTTAACGAGACAAAACCTTAATCCGCTCTCCAGACTCAGCTCCAACATACTTGTGATCACTTATTTTCTTTATATTTTCTTCTTTTGACTCAGGACATCTCAGTAATGATTCGAGATAAAAACCATCCTTTCTTGTTTTATGCCACATAAATAATTTTAAAAAAGTTCTAAAGATCTTAAGTAATAAAGATTCTTTATTTCGAGCTGGATGGTGATGATGCAATTCAAACTCACGTATCTCTTCCAAAAGCGTTTCAGAAACTGGGCCCTTCACCTTGTAATCAAAACTATCATGCCACCAGATTTGCACGGTCACTAGATCAAAATTTGGATGAATCACCTTTTCAAACCAAACCTTTCGTTTAATCAAAGTTTGAGAAAACTTATAAATCTCTTTATCAAACTGCATGGACTCCTTTGGTGTAAAAGTAAGAGTTCGTCCATTTTTATGACACCACCACAGATGAGATTCAAAATCATTAATTTTAGCATGTCCTTCTGCCGGCAACTCTATGTACCCTGACTTCCCTACTCTCATAAGTTCCTTACACGCTTTATCAATATCAGGCACATGCGTCAGAACATGAGAACAAACCACAAAATCAAAGGCCTTATCCTTAAATGGTAAATTTTGTACATCCCCTACTACTAACGGCGCTGAAACTTTTGCCTTTCCTCCCCCAGAACGATGATGTGCATACGTATCCTCAGGATATAAATCACAAAGAATATCCGCTCTCCAATGAGGCTTGTCTCCCGAACCTACATCCAACACTAACCCTTCCCAATCCACTGGAATCTTAATTCGTCTATCACAAAAATCTTTGAAGGATCTAAACATTACTGACTCATATTGCTAATTATGGCAAGCTATGTCAAAAAAATAAAACTACCTCCAAAATTAGAACTTTCATTAAAGCATTAAATTCAAATTATTTAAACCATTTTTTAGCACTTTCTCTACGATGTGGACATCCAGGCCAACAACAAGGCCTTTTCTTTCCCTTCAATAGATCTTCACACAAACGACCTAAATGAGCCGCTCTTGTTTCAGATTTTTTCACAATAGTCATCCAACATATCCATTCATTACGTGCCAATGGCGTAAGATTATTCCATTTTTCCAACACTTTCGAGTGCGAAATCAAAACTTCTTCTAAATCAGCTGGCACTTCATGCACTACCCCGGTGGCGATTTCTGGTTTTGTCATACGTTTAGTTTAAATCTATAAAATATATCTATTCCTTATTTCTCAGAAATCGAGAAACAATCAATACTTACTTTATTTGAAAATTAAATTAAATCCGTTTCATTGACTAACACACATCCTAATGCAAAAAATTTCGTAAACCAAAGGCTTAAGAAATTTTTCGTGGCGGAGAGATAGGGATTCGAACCCTAGGAACCATTGCTGGCTCAACGGTTTTCAAGACCGCCGCATTCGACCACTCTGCCATCTCTCCGTAGTAATTTCAAGACTTGGTCGAAAGTCTCTAGCTCATAGAGAGCCGAAAGATTCTAAAAACCAAAGCAATTTTGGCAAATGTTTTCATCCGATAAAAACTTTCACCCCAAAAAAGAAACATTATTCTGTTACCAAATTACTCAGTTACTCTTTTCTCAAACTCCCATGTCAGAACAAATCACCATTCTCGCCGAAAACGAAAACTACAAAGCCATAATAAACCAACTCAAAGAAAAATTTGAAATCAATATCTATCACTGGAGTGATGTAATCGATGATGACGAAAAATTTCTCTGGGAACGAGTCGCAGGACCATTCATCCTCGACGACATAGACCAAGCCAACAAACAAGCCCAAATACAACTAGATCTATTTAGTGGAGAAGAACGAGATCTTACCGTTACAAGACAATGGAAAGAAGAACTATCCAAAATGATTCCCGACACAGAGTTCGAATGCTACAAACCACAAAACTACGACATACAAGCGGTCAGTAAAGACGATCCAGAGAAAATAACAAAAATAACCGCCACAAAACTAATCAGCATCAATGACCTATTCCTTATAGAGTCAGATCAAGAAACCTGGCATATTGGTTTTCTTGCTGATGATCGAAGTATTACTACCTGGAAAAAATTTAAAACCCTAGAGGAAGCAATTGTAAGCCTAAACGAAGAATAAAGGACAATAAAAATAGACACATTAAAACAAAAACACCAAAAGTCATGCTCGCTTACTTGTAAAAAGACCCAATCTTTGGTAAAATAGGGGGATTTTAACACGTAAAAATGGTCGCTATACCACAAATGCCTCCGATGCAAGGTGCACAGACTACAAGACAAACTCCTGTAGCCCCACCACCTCCAGTGAATATCAATTCAGTGGTAACTCCCGTAATTCCGCCTACTCCACAACCACAAAGCAAGCTCAAAGAATTACTAAAAAATAAAGCCCAGGCCTCAATCGAGAATCCTCAACGGCTAAATACCGTTATGAAGTATCTAACAATGACACTCATAACTCTGTTTGTTGTCGGACTTATTAGCTTCAAAGCCGTGCTTCATGAAAAAAATGCATATCTAGGAATATTTCAGATTTCAGACAATACAAAATCTTTAAATATAAAACTAGAAGAAGAAAAAACAAATGAAACCATAAAACAAGCCACACTCAAAGGTGAAATTGCTAGAACACAAAAACAAATTGAAGACAAAAACTTTTTCATTCACTCTGACATAATAGGAGGAATACAAAAACAACAACGAAACTGGAGCGACAGTATTAACGAAGGCGAATTTCAATTTGGACTATTAGATCTAACAACACATCTACAAAACTACATAAACAAAGGACATCAAGAGCACAAAATACTTCAAAACGCGAACAGCATAACCATAAAAAACTTCAATATCGATCGAGAAAAAGCAAATTTCACAATTCACGCCTCCAATTTCCTTGGAAACGTATTTCTTCTCTCTTCCGAAATAACTGAGATCATAAATGGTCTTCCTGAATTTAAAAACGGGAAAATCATGAACTATAGTCGAGTGAAAGAAAAAAACGGACAACACTCTATGAGTTTCACACTCTCAGTAGAAGTACAGACATCAGAGGACAAAGATCCAAAAGATCGACAAGCAAGTTCTATGAAGTTCCAAGAATGGATTCAAAACAACAACGGACTTCAAGCTTCTAGCGAAGAATTTTAATATTTACACACCATGGCAGATCCAACATTCAGTCTCAAAATTCGTTCAGAAAAAAGTAAAAAACACACCCTTGAAAAGCATTGGCTTATACTAAGTGGTATCTTCTCAGTACTAATAATATTTGTACTAGCTCCTCAGTTTTCAACTTGGAAAAGTCTCAATAAAGAAAACGAAACACAAAAAGAAAAAATTGAAGAAATAAAAGCAGATATTGACGAAAAGATAAAAACTAAAAATGCACAAGAAAAGAAAAAAAGAAAACTTGCTGGAAATGAAGCAGCAACAGAGGATCAAGTCTATCCAATAAAAGTAGATACACAAAAAATCGCAAACATACTAGAAATCATAGCATTCCAAACTGAATACAACGGATTTCAACGTTCAGCCAAACTAAACCTACAAAACATACGGTTCTCTGGAAGTCAGAAAAACAACGAAGCTTATTATACAAAAGCAGACATAAGTGTTGATGGAGACAAAGCCAGTATCCAAAAATTTATAAACTTTATAAAAACAGGAGACAGCCAAGCCATAATCAAAAAAGGAATAGATGAAGAAGTAATAACTAGTAAAGACATCATTGATACAATCGAAAACGATCTACTACCTATCGCAACTATCGAACGAGTACAGTTTAATCAGGGACGAAACCCAGGAGAAATAAAAGCAAATCTACAAGTTCACTTTTACTCAAGAGAATCATGAAAGACTCACCAGAAATTCAACAACTAAAAAACTCAATTATTGCCGGAGACATTCCCAAGATAATAGAAGACTTTATGCGGATTGCTCTCAAAGAAAGAGCTTCCGATATACATGTTGAAGCCCGAAAAAACTCAGTACACATTCGTATACGAATAGATGGAGTACTACAGGAACTTATTGAATATCCACTCAATCTACATCCTGGAGTCGTATCCAAATTGAAACTCATGTCGAACCTAAAGATCGACGAACAACGGATCCCACAAGATGGACGGATTAATACCTGGATTGAAGAAAAAGAAATTGATCTACGGATATCCACACTCCCGACTCCTAGTGGCGAAAAAATCGTAATGCGGGTCTTGGATAAATCAAAAAAGATACCAGACCTACAAACACTTGGAATCATCGGAAGAAATTACGAAAGATTTACAGAGGCTATCAGCCAACCAAATGGAATCGTACTCACATCAGGACCTACCGGTTCAGGGAAGACTACGACGATGTACTCTGCCATGTCTTTTCTCAACAAAGCCTCGGTAAACATAATGACGCTCGAGGATCCGATAGAAAATCAAATGGAGGGGCTCAATCAGAGTCAAATGCATCCAGATATTGGATATACATTTGCATCCGGTCTTAGAACCGCCCTGAGACAAGATCCCGATATCATAATGGTGGGGGAAATCCGAGATAAAGAAACCATTGATATTGCGATTGAAGCAAGTCTTACTGGGCATCTCGTGCTTTCAACCATACATACAAACTCTGCGGTAGATACAATCATACGAGTACTAAACATGAAAGTACCAGACTTTCTGCTAGTATCATCAATCAATCTAATCATCGCACAACGACTAGTCCGACGAGTCTGTCCTCACTGCCGAGTTCCACAAGAACTCAGCCAAGACGCACAGAAAAAAATAAAAGAAGCATTCGAAGTCTTCACTCCTTATCCAGGACTAGATATGAACGTCTTCAACCAACCATTGTACGAAGCCAAAGAAGATGGCTGTGAAGAATGTAATGGCGTCGGGTACCGAGGACGAGCTGGGGTATATGAGATCATGCCAATGACTGAAAATGTTAAAAAAGCAGTACTACAAGGAAAACCAGCCTTTCAAATAGAAACAATAGCAAAACAAGAAGGAATGGTATCCCTCGAACAAGATGGACTCATAAAAGCCTACCAAGGACTTACATCACTCACAGAAGTCTACAAAATAGTGAAAGACAATAAACAACAATCATGACAGAATTAAACACCGCCCCTGCCTCTCAAGATCTGGTATTAAATATCAGCGGTAATCACGTGCAAGAAGTTGCTAAAAAAGTATCAAAAGAAGGAGGATTCATAGATAAATTAAATGATATAGTCGCAGAACTAAATCCTGTATCTCAAAAAGAAATATTATTTTTCTTTGAATTACTGGGAACCCTTAATAACGCAGGACTTCCGGTGATAGAGAGTCTTGATATACTTTCTCGACAAACAAAGAATCCAAAGCTCAAGAAAATTATTAAACAAATCCGAAACGATATGGAAGAAGGATCATCCTTCGCCGAGAGTCTTCGAAGACACAACAAAGTATTTGATGAAGCAAAATGTTCTATCATCGAAGCAGGAGAAAAATCAGGAAAACTTAATACGATATTAAAAGAACTCATCCTCCAACTCGAAAAAATGAACTTCCTAAGAGGACAAGTAAAGGGAGTAATGCTCTATCCCACCATTGTGATAATTGTAATGGCAATCCTTACCATTATTCTCTTAATCTTTGTAGTGCCAAAACTAGAAAATATATTTGATGGACGAGACAATCTTCCACTACCAACACAAGTACTCGTAAATTCAAGTGAATACCTTATAGGAAACTGGTTCGGAATCGGATTCGCCGCAATAGTCTTAACAGGACTACTATTGTTCTGGAAAACGACCATGAACGGAAAAAGAACTATAGACATCATTGGAATCAATACCCCAATTATTGGGAAAATATTGAAAAAAATGATTCTTTCTCGAATTACTCGAATGTTCAGTCTTCTTCTTACAGCAGGAGTTCCAATCGTAGAATCACTCAAGATTGCGGCTAATGTAGCCGGAAATCACCTCTACAAGGAAAAACTACTACTCGCATCCGAAGATATCTCTAGAGGAATTTCTATTGCAGAAAATCTCGCCGACAAAGAAAAACTTTTTCCTGAGATCTGTATAAACATGATCGCCATAGGAGAAAAGACGGCGAGCCTCGATACGGTTATGGGACGAGTTGCCAGTTTCTACGACGAAGAACTAGAACGAGAAATAAAATCTCTCTCTAAAATATTAGAACCATTCATTTTAGCATTTATTGCTTGTGGAGCAGTATTTATGATCCTTGCGATCTATCTCCCAATCCTCAAGATGAACGATACGATGCTATAGATAGTTATTACCCCTAATAACCGAAAAGGAACTCCTCCTTCGTCCTAATTGCTCACGAGCAATAAGTCCTTTTTGCAATACTAACATAGGTATAGATAGAACACGTCCAATACCACGACGAATAGCTCTAGTCAAAACAACTTGTTTACCATAACAATCAACACTGGTATCAACGGTATCCACAAAAAAAACACCTCCATCTCCAACCATTATATTTGTAGAAAAAAATGGATCAGTTTTACGTAAAAGATACTTAACAAAAGATAATTCACTCAATCTATCTAGGTCTTTCGGAGAGCAAGAACCAGATAGATCCACATATCCATCTAAAAGATAATACATAATAGCCCTAGATATTAATTTTTGTAGTTGCTGAAGCTGTTTACTCGTAAGTTGATCTATACTTAAATCACAAATAGGCTTGCCATCGAAATTCCACTGAACAGGAACTCCAACAACTTCACTATCTATAACTCTTTCAAATATAATCGTAGGCATCCCAACATCTCCAAAACGTGCCATAATCTTATCAACACATCGTTGCTGATCTTCAACCGAAAGCCTTGTTTCTGACTTCCCAGGCTTAAATACAAGCCTAGGCTCATCATCAGAAAATAGACACTCATGATGTCCTCCCTGCTGACGATGTGGAATATCCGAAATTGGTTTTAACGAAGAAATCGTTGTCTCTATTTCACCCATCATAAAAAACCTACACAAAGAAATACAAAGTTCAATATTTTAAAACAAGATCAAGAGCTAGTCATCTCACATACCTTCTTAACTTATACTTGCCCTCCATCACCTCACTTTCTGGTAATACTTGATCCATCGGAAATTTAAACGTATTTGAAATGATCCGACAACCAGGCTTAAATTCATCCCATTTTTTTTCATACAACGTTCTCATTATCTCATCCGATAGATATACAAACACCACATCAAACCTAGATAAATCCTCCTTATAAAAATTAATACATCTAATAGTCCCCTTCTTTTTTCCCATTTTCTGGAGTAATCGTGCCCATAAAGCCACCACAAAAACTCCCTCACATCCTACTGATTCTTTCGAAATATCAGCCGAATCAAAAACCAAACGACCATCTCCACATCCTAGCTCCACCACCCTATCGGTAGAGTCCAAATCTGCCATTTCCAACATTTTTTGAACAACTTTTTTATTCGATGGAATAAATGGAATCCCAAACCAAAAGCCACCAATCCCAATTACAATATAGATAAACCCAAATACAAAAATAAACACAACCAAACTCCAAAATAAAATTTCTAACCACATACCAAAAGTATACGAGTAAAAGTATATAATAGTAAAGAAATGAAATTTCATCCTCTTGACCTCTCTTCCATTAAGAAAGATTATTTTTAAAAAATATCAATCCAAAGTAAGTCGAAAATACATTTTAAATCACAAAAAAATCACTACAGTTTCAATGAATTTTAAAAACAATATTTAACATTTGTTTATTACCAGTTACTAATTGAGCCACAATGTCAGAACAAAAAAAAATACTCATAATCGGAAACGGTGGAAGAGAACACGCAATTATAGAAGCGCTCTCACGTTCGCCACAAAAACCAATCCTTTATAATTTTGGAACGGCAATAAACCCAGGAATACAAAATCTCTGTGAAGAAGTATTCGTCGGAGACATAATGGACAATCAAGCCATACAAAACATAGCCAAACCACTCAACCTTACTTTTGCCATCGTCGGTCCAGACGATCCAATCGGAAACGGAGCCGCAGACAAACTAAAAGAAATAAATATTCCTACATTTGCTCCATCGGCTGCTTGTGCACAACTCGAAAGCTCAAAGGCTTTTACCCGAAATCTTTTAGCGAAACACAATATCGATGCCTCACCTGACTTTGGAGTCAGTACCGACATCACTCAGCAAGATCAGCGGCGACTTTTCTACGAAGAATACGACGGACAAATCGTCGTAAAAGCAGACGGACTACTCGGAGGAAAAGGAGTTATCGTAGCAGGAGAACATTTTACTACATTCGAAGAAGCCGAAGAGTTTGCTCAAAAATCAATAGATAAGTTTGGGAAAGTAGTACTCGAAGAAAAACTTATCGGAGAAGAATTTTCCCTCATCTCTATTGTTGATGGTGAAACCGTTCTCGATACCCCAGCAATACAAGATCACAAAAGAGCTTTTGAAAATGATGAAGGGCCAAACACAGGAGGAATGGGATGTTACAGCGATGAAAACAGCTCACTCCCATTCATAACTCAGTCAGACCTAGACGAGGCACACAAGATTACGGTTCAAACAATGAAGGCAATTACAAAAGAACTAGACGAGCGTTTTGTCGGAATTATGTACGGAGGATTTATCGTAACAAAAAGAGGCGTAAAACTGATTGAATACAACGCTCGTTTTGGAGATCCAGAGGCGCTCAACATATTACCCATACTAAAAACTGATTTTGTAGAAGTCTGTGAAAAGGCAATCAGTCATTCACTCTCAGATATCAAAAAACTAGAATTCGAACCTGTTGCCACGGTAGTCAAATACCTCTGCCCAGAAGGATACCCAACCAATAGTGTTAAAAACGTTCCATTTACTAAATACAAATCAACCGAAAAAAATCCTCAAACGGGAAACCAACAAATCTTCTTCGCCTCAGTAGGACTAGAAGATGATAAGCTGATACTCAAAGGCTCACGAGCTATTGGAATCCTTGGAACTGGAAAAAACATAGAGCAAGCACTAAAAAACTGTGAATCACTCATCACCGAATTTGAAGGACCAGTTTTTTTCCGAAAAGACATAGGAACCAAAAACCTAATCCAAAAAAGAATCGATCATATGACACACATAAGATCTCAACAATAAGAGATAAATATACTTTTATTTCCGCACATTCCTATCTTCCCATCTCTTCACAATGCAATCCATAGACAAAGGACTCTTTACCGCATTTGCCGGACTTACACTTTTTGGATTAATCATGATGAGCTCTATTTCTGTAGCAGGGAGTTTTGATGTAACTGGGCGAAATGACTACTATTTCTGGAGACACTTCATATACGTCATAATAGGAATCCCAATTTTTCTGATAACCCTAAAAACTCCATCAGAAACACTCAAAAAACTTTCAATTCCAATCTTCCTCGGATCAACGCTACTACTCGTCTTGGTTCTAACTATTGGAGAAAGCTTTGGAACCGCCGCCAAGTCATGGCTCAAAGTTGGACCACTTTCGTTTCAACCAACCGAAGTAGCAAAAGTTGCCACTATCATATTTCTCTCCGCCATATTTTCGAACGGACGAAACAATGCACATTCTTTTGAAAAAGGGCTAATTCCATTTGTCGTAGTCGCAGCAATTCCAATCATGCTTATTATGGGACAACCCGACTTTGGATCAATTTTGGTTCTATCGACGATCGCAGCCAGTATTTATTTTGTAGCCGGCGCAAACCTAAAACACTTCTTTGGCGGTGTAGGAGTTGCCATGCTCGCAATACTAATCGTAATATTTACTACCCCTTACGTAAGAACCAGAATACAAGTACTACTAAATCCAGAGCTAGACCCTCTAGGTGCTGGGTTTCAAGTAAAACAAGGACTTATCGCAATAGGAAGTGGTGGACTATTTGGTCGAGGATTCCAAAACTCAATACAAAAATTTGATTATCTACCAGAAGTACAATCTGACACTATATTCGCAGCTATTTCAGAAGAAATGGGTTTCTTTAGAATTCTCATACTCGTTGGAATATATCTCTACATAGGCTATCGAGGACTTACCATCGCCAGAAATGCTCCAGACACCTTTACTCAATTAATGGCAACAGGACTCACCGTATTCATTGTCGGACAAACCTTCATCAACATAGGAGTAAATCTCGCCATACTACCAAACACTGGAATCACACTCCCCCTTATTTCATATGGAGGAAGCTCCCTCTGGGCAACATTTGCAGCATTTGGTCTACTCCTTCATATATCAAGCCAAACACATAACAAAAGTAGAACTAGAAGATTTATATAGCTATTGAATAGCAAAAAAAAAGTGTAAGAAAAATGTTTTAGAAAGTAATATACGACAGAAAACCTAATACGCTAACTATGACACAATCTAAGAAAATATTATTAGTAGGAGGAGGATCGGGGGGACACATCCTTCCTCTATATCCCTTAGCACAAGAACTAATACAAAAAGGACATCAAGTACACGTCATTACATCCAACTCAAAACTGGACACAAAAATTATTCAAGATAACTTTTCAAGCCTAGAAATAGAACACTGTGAAATATGTACAGGAAAGCTGCGAGCCTATTTGTCATTACAAAATATATCAGACGGAATAAAGGTTCTAAAAGCGATAAAGACAGCAAAAAAAATGCTCAAAGAAATACAACCAGATGTTATATTTTTTAAAGGAGGATTTGTAGGTTTTCCTATCCTAAAAGCACTCAAATCTCAAAAAAACAAACCAAAAATATTTCTACACGAATCAGACATATCCGCCGGAAGACTTACCAAACACTTTACCTCAATCGCTAACCACATATTCCTCTCCTACCCATCGAGCACTATCAACCATCAACCACCAACCATTCCCCGTTCCTGCACTCCCCTGTTCTGGCATGACCCATCAATAACTAGTAAGAAAGCCAACTCCGAGAATCCCCTTCCCCAAATCCTTATATTCGGAGGCTCACAAGGAGCTCAATTCCTAAACAATCTAATTTTAAAAAATCTAGAAACGCTTACCAGTAAATACAACATAACACTCGTCACCGGAACCAATAACTACCACGAGGTAAAAGAATCTATTCAATCCCTACAACCAACCCTCAACTCAAATCTTCAAGTTCATCCATCTCTCCCACAAGCCCAACTATATAAATCAATTGCACAATCCGACCTTGTCATTACACGAGCCGGAGCCTCTATATTTCAGATACTACACCTCAAAACCCCATCCATTCTAATCCCACTACCCGGTTCAGCTAGAGAGCATCAGCTTCACAATGCCCAATACTTCAAAGATCAAAAGCTATGTCATTACATAGAACAAAAAAACATCACAAACACTTCATTTCTCAATCAAATAGAAAAAACACTTCACGACACCTCCATCAAACAAAACTTAGACCAATCACACATAACATCATCTGAAAAAGAAATTGCACAGAAAATGCTAGAAGATCTATAAAATATATCTAGACTCTCAACCACCAATAAACAGTTCAAAACTTCCAATCCCCAAAATCATTCATGTCCACCCTATTCCTCAAATATCGACCACAAACATTCTCTGACCTAGTTGGACAAGACTCCATCCGAAAAACTCTTCAGAACGCACTAAAAGCCCAACGCCCAGGACATGCCTACCTTTTTTCTGGATCACGAGGAACAGGAAAAACATCAACGGCACGAATATTTGCAAAGGGACTCATCTGCCAATCCCTCAAAGATGGAGATCCATGCGGAGTATGTGATCTATGTAATACCGTGGCTGATGGTTCACTCGTAGATGTAATAGAGATAGACGCCGCATCAAATCGAGGGATTGACCAAATCCGAGACCTACGAGAAAAAATAAAGTTTTCTCCCTCTATCGCTAAAAGAAAAGTATATATCATTGATGAGGTACATATGCTCACCAAAGAATCATTCAATGCACTTCTCAAAACACTAGAAGAACCACCAGATCATGCGTTTTTCTGCCTTGCCACAACCGAAATACACAAACTACCCGAAACCATTATATCACGATGTCAGGTTTTCATGTTTGGACGTTTCACAATCAAACAGATGGTTGATCGACTTAAATACATCTGTGAGAACGAAAAAATTAAATATGAAGAACCAGCCCTAGAAATTATTGCAAAAAAAGCAGAAGGAGGACTTCGTGACGCTATATCCTTACTAGAACAAACCGCAGCAGAAACAGAACACAACCTAACGGAGGAAGGGACGAGGAAAAGTCTTGGAGTCTCTGACACCGAGCAACTAGAAAACCTATATAAATCCCTCATAAATAAAGAAGCACAAACCGGTATAGATATAATCGAAACCCTCGCTCAAGTAGGAGCTGATTTCAGAAACTTTGGTCATGATTTCCTTGGGCATTTAAGAGAAAAAATGCATGAATCAGTAAAAACAAGTGCATTAGTCGAACTTCCTATAATACTAAAATCCATAGAAGAGATAGAAAAAGCACTATTTAGACTCAAAACATCCCCAATCGTCGAACTACCACTAGAGATCGCTATTATAAACATATGCACTCAGGGTTCTGTAATTCAAACTCAAGAAATCAAAGAACCCCCTGCCCCTCAAAAAATATCCCCTTCTCTAAAACCTCAAACAAAACCAACTTCCAACCCAGCTCCGAAACCGCAAAAAATAGCTTCCATTATGTCCAATGATGAAATATTCTCCGAAACTTCTTCAAAAAAAGAAGACCCCAAGAAAGACATTGAACCTACCCCAGAACCACCTCGCGCTCCAGCCGGCTCCTCCTCCAATGCTCTTCCCACCACAGGACAAATACAAGATAAAATGCCAGAAATAGCCACAAGAGCAGGACTTCCCGCCTTTGTAAAAAAATCATTTATTACTACAAAAGCAGAAATAAAAGATGGAAACATAATATTTCAAACAGATTCAGAGTTTCACCGAGAAAAACTTACAAACATAGCAACAAAATCAAACATTCGAAAAGCATTCAACGAAATATTTCAAACAAACATAGAAATTGATTTTATAAAAACAGATATACAAAGAGCTCCAGCCTCTACCCCAAATAATCAAGCCGCATCTGATGACTTCCTCGTATTCTAATATAATAATTGGAAAAAAGAAGAATCCATGATATAATGATGAGATTTATATAAAAACTCATCTAAGAATGAACGAAGAAGAAATTCCAGAAACGCCATCATTTAGTAATGAACAAAAAATAAGGCTCGCCCTAGTAACAGTACTAGTATTCGGAACTTTGAGTGTTTTTGTAAATTTTCTTCAAGCGGATGATGGAAAAACCATTGGTGCCTCATCTATTTGGAAAGTCTTTTCAAAAGACCTTACTATTTCAAGTATAAAAAAGGCCTCTACCCAAAAGACAGAACCTCAAACCGCAATATTTAAAACAAAAGGAGAACACACCACAGAAAAAGAACGAAATACTTTCACCATCCCTACAACCACTTACGATCCTAAAATAAGTATTATTCATGCAGGAGATCCTAATATTTTCAAGATTACTCCGATCAAAAACAAATTAATTGAGGCCGGATACAAAAAGATCCTTAAAGCAGACTCTAATATTGGAACCATTGGAGCTACTGTCTACTTTGAAGATCAAGAACTTACCGAAATTTCTAACAATATCCAAAACTGGATTGAAAAAAGCTACCCGCATATAAAAACCCAAAACATTACAAGCAACTCTAAAGAAAACCTAAAAAAAGCACTTCAAAGTGGAGAACTTCAAAACATTGATTATTCAGACAAACAAGAATTCAACTTTGACCTTAAAAAACTATACACCAACAGCACAGACATAATCGAAGTCTCAGATATAGTTATTGTTATAGGATATTAGCCTTTCAAAGTTTTCAACCGATCAACCTTTCACACTATAGGTTTGACTTCTCCTCAAGACTCTACATAATGCGTTGTGTTACTGACGGAGCGCTTTTTAAAAGTGAATAAAAACTCCTAAACTAAAAACATTTAAAGCTTCTACATAATGAAAAACTACATCAAAGATCGTGTAAGCGAACTCAACAACATCACTTGGCCAACACAAAAACAAGCCATACACTCAATGATAACGGTAATCATCATAATGATAATCGTTGGATTCTTTCTCAGTAGTGTAGATTACGGACTCAATCAAGCCGTACTAAAATTTATCAGCTAAAAACCTAACGCACTCTTTTTCTAACTTCCTCTCTTTTTCCCATGGTAAAACAAGATCCTTCCCTCGGTCGACACTGGTATGTAGTACACACGTACTCTGGATACGAAGATTCAGTCCAAAAAGCAGTTATGCAAAGAACCGAATCAATGGGAATGCAAGAATTCATATTTGAAGTAGTAGTACCAAAAGAAAAAGTAGTAGTGGTTAAAAATGGAAAAAGAGTCGTAGAGGAAAAAAAATTATTCCCAGGATATATACTCGTAGACATGATCGTAACAGATGCATCATGGTTTAACATCCGAAACACACCAAATGTAACTGGGTTTGTCGGTTCTGGAAATATTCCAGTACCAGTACTCCCAGAAGAATACGGAGTTATCCAGCGACGAATGAAAGAAGACGAACCAACCGCAGACATTCGACTTTCTGTCGATGATCCAGTTCAAATCAAGGAAGGTCCATTCGCAAACTACGAAGGAGTTGTTTCGGCCGTAAATCCAGCAAAAGGAAAAGTTACCGTAATGGTTACCGTATTTGATCGAGATACAAAAGTAGAACTCGACTTCGAACAAGTCATCCCAAAATCATAAGAATCAAAGCACCATATGTAATGCGCAGCTTGACACTCTTATAAAATTTCTTATAAATCCTTAGCTAAAACTAAAAATTGTTCATTGTTAACCTATTGTCCACATGCCACCAAAAAAACCATACGCTTCCAAATTTAAGATTCAACTTGTTGCCGGTGGTGCTACACCAGCTCCTCCAGTAGGACCGGTACTAGGGCAATACGGAGTAAATATCCAAGCCTTCTGTCAACAATTTAACGACGGTACGGCCGAGTTCAAAGCCAAAGGATATAAAATTCCAGTAATCTGTTACGTATTTGAAGACAAGTCATTCGAACTTGAATTCAAAACACCACCCGCTGCAGATCTTCTGAGAGAAGCCGTTGGACTCAAAAAAGGATCTGGAGTTCCAAATACAGAAAAAGTAGGAACTGTAAAAAAATCACAACTTATAGAAATATACAACATCAAAAAAGCAGATTTAAATGCAAACGATGAAGAAGCAGGAGCTAAAATCATCGCAGGATCAGCTCGACAGATGGGACTGTTAGTAGACTGGGATAACTAAAAAGCAAGATCAGACCGCAGGATATATACGTATCCTGTATTCTGCTCTTTTGAGCAGTGGAAGGGTTAGCCGCCCGCTACTACCACATAACCAAATACAACATGGCAATCAAACAATCAAAAGCACTTAAAGGTGCATACGAAAAATTCGACAAAGAAAAAGCTTACACTACTACAGAAGCAGTGAAGATTTTAAAAGACACAATCACTGTGAAATTTGACGCTACAGCCGAAGTTCACTTCACACTTGGAATTGATCCAAAACACGCAGATCAACAAATCCGTACTACGACATCTCTTCCAAACGGAACAGGTAAAGACGTAAAAGTAGTAGTATTTTGTGAAGATGACAAAGTAGCTGCGGCAAAAGCAGCAGGAGCTATCGATGCAGGAGGAACCGAACTTATCGACAAAGTAATCAAAAAAGGATGGACAGACTTCGACGTAGCGGTTGCAACACCAACTATGATGAAAAACCTAGCAAAAGCAGCTCGAGTCCTAGGGCCCCGAGGACTTATGCCAAATCCAAAATCAGGAACGGTAACACCAGAAGTAGAAAAAGCAGTTAAAGAACTATCTGCAGGACGTATTGAATTCCGAAATGATAAAGCAGGACTTATCCATACAATTTTTGGAAAGTCATCATTTACAGAGGCACAGCTAGTAGAAAATCTAGACGCTATGATCAAGTCTGTAAAAGATGCTAAACCATCAGGTGTAAAAGGAAATTATATACAACGAATAACTGTTTGTTCAAGTATGGGCCCTGGAATCAAAATAGAAATTGGAGAGTAACTCTCATAAAACTAGTACAAAAGAAAATACCGATAAGAAAATCTCTTATCGGTATTTTTATATATGAATTTTATCTTTTATATTCCTTTCCATCGACTCAAAAAGTGCATCTATCCTTTCACTTCATCATCTTTATCTTCCAATGCCTCAATAGTCAAACCACCCTTCAACATCGCCAACATCATCAAACATTCCTTTGCTTGTTCCGAATTAGGATCTATTTTCAACGCATCATTAAAAGTCTCCTCAGCACCATCAAATTGCTGTGAATTCATATAACAAACCCCAAGGTCACACAAAATATTAGGATCATAGGGATTAAGATTACGTGAACGCTCTAAAACAGAAATACCTTGCGACTTTCTATTTGAGTTATAAAAAGCCCACCCCAAACATCTTAAAATTTCTGGATGATTAGGAGAGAGAGCATCTGCTTTTTCAAGTAAAGAAACAGAATGCTTCCAATGCTCCTGAAGCGAAGATAAAAATCCCAACAGATAGTGTCCATTTGAACTATCAGGGTTAATTTTTACAGACTGTGCTAATGCTTTCTCTGCTTTATCCAATTCTCGTAAAGAGAGGTAGTTATCGCCTAGTTCCTCAAACGCCTCAAAACACATTGGATCACTCAATATAATCTGCTCTAATATACCAATGGCACGATCATGTTCACCTTCAACCTTAAGCTCTTCCGACTGAGCCAAAAGTTCTAATACTTCAGAGTCGTAATTCATATCTTTCATGTCATGTATTATAATCAATATTCACTCCATCAGCAACCAAAAATTTAAACCGCCCCATCAATTTCCCCTCTCTCAAAAAATCACTGATTTCCTCCTACAAAAGAAGTTCTAGATCTATCTGAATACTTACGATGAAACATCTCTCCAGGTCCTGATATCCCTCCATATTTCTGTCCATAATTCATCAATACCTCTTCCACTTTTTGTAGATTTGAAAAATGAGAGATTTGACCATCTTCATCACCTCCATCATCACCACCAATAATTTTTTTCAGAACTTTCAGATTATCTTTATATCCCTTAGTCTCTTTTCGCTCAGAGTGAGTCCCTCGATCCATCTTACTACCATGATAATCCCAAACACCATTATAGTCCTCCATCTCCTCTCCCGAAACTTTAAGTAATTCTTGAATCGAAAAATTAATTTGTTTATCACTCGCATCAAGTTTATATCGTTTTTCTTTTTTCCCATCCCAAAACGAATCATCCAGTACCAATGGTGTAGTACGATCCGTACCATGGTAATTCCCTTTCAAGGTATTCAACGCCCCAAACCCAACTCTCATCCGCTCAGAAACACTCCGCAAGGCTTCATCTCGTTGTACTCTCCATTCAGTATGCCCTTCTCCGTATATAGCATCATTTTCTTTTATATACTCATAGGCAGCTCTCATTGAGTGATCAAACCCCATAAGCAATGAAGCCCCGAAATCCTGTGTCACTAGATCCGTACCCTGTGAACTTTGATTAAGCGCCTGAGTCATAGCAAGCCAAGACATTCCTTGAAACCACATTGGTGCATCATCGTGATCAGCCTCTTTATCAATTGATTTAGATTTACGATCCACTCGACTCAGTGCATTTTGAGATTTACAAATATTATTATAGAAAAACTCATTACACTTACTATTTATTGGACTTCCTTCTGCCGCAGGATTAAACCCATATCGACCATCCGCTCCAAAAAACTGCCCCCAAGCCTCAAAATCATCCACAGACCAAGGTCTTTGTTCCGCCCCTTTAGTACCATCTGGAACACACCAACCATTAAGCTTGGAGGTTTCACTATCTGTAAAGAAATCAAAATACGGAACCCGAGATAAAAGCGAATCATCAAAACGACTCAATATTGTCGGAGAGACCAACGAGGCCCCACTCGGACTCTTCACCGTGATTGCCATAATAAGGAAGAACCATCTTTGATCAGGAGTTCCATTCATCTTAGCCTGATCAAAAGCATTAAATAAAATTCCCTCAAAACGTTCTGGACTAACCGTCTCATCCACCGTTCCTTCCTGCCATTTTCGAAGCATAGAAGCCAAAAGTTCAGGCCGTCCATTCATCGCCTCCATTTCCTTAAATTCTTTTTGTACAATATCGACCGCACTTTTGTGTTTTCCATCAAGACTATCATCCCACCCCTTAAATACATAATCATCCCAAATAGCTCCACAAGCGGTTCTAACTTGATCCCGAATCGTACCCATATCCTGCTTCCTCAGATAATCAATATCAATTATCATCCCAATTCTATCTCTATTCAATCGATTGAGCACTTTCCAAAACATCGGATCATCCCAACGCATCGTCCCCATATCCACCAATAGATCAATCAAGGCTCTAACTTCATCTTTATCAATCCGATTTTCACCAAGATCATAAAGCGAACTACGCAGTTCCCACATGTTTTTTCGTTTATGTTGCTTCTTATAGTCTTCCACTCGAGTCTCCTCTTCTTCAGTAGACTTCCGATCCCACTCATACCCAAGTCCAAATACCCCCGTATCTCCAAAAATAGCCTTCCCAAGATCCGCTTTATCTCGTTCCACCCGACGTTCTACTCGACGAGAAGCCAGTTCATAGGAGTCCTTAAACATTTCAATAATCGATCGAATCGATACATGCCGAAAATATACCGCCGGTCCCCTATTTATAGCTTTTTCTTGATCAACCAGATCTTTTCTCCAATCTGAAAATCCTTTTGTCTGACGTTCCATCTCAGCCTCAAGAGACTTAATATCATCCCAATAAGCAAAATCATCCAATGCCGAACCTCGTTTTTTTGGATCCTTATATCTATCCATCCAATCAGACCAAAAATCTGTATCGGAATAACGTGCTGCAGCAGTTTCATATCCATCGGCCTTACCCATCAGTTCATGATAGACTTGAATTATATCCTCTCTTGTTGCACCAAATAACTGAAAAAATTGATCATCATCACCTCCAAATTCTTTCGCTTTTTTATTAATAGTTCTCAAAACAGAATCCAATTCTGTCCGATACGCCTTGTGTTTAGCCTCAAACTTTTCTCTAAATTCTCCATATCGTTTCTTTGCAGTCTCTTCCGCATCCGGCCCATATAGTCCAAATTCATTTTTGAGTACTTGTACAGCCTTAGGAATATTCCGGTGTTGTTCATTCAAAACCTCCAAATTATCCTTCCACGCTCCAGACGTAACATCAAAGGCCACAAGCACCTCTCCAGTCAGACGAACCACCGAATCAAAAATTTGATTATTCGCATGAATAGTATTCCCAGATGCCATTTCTTGCCGACACTGAACATATTTACCCTCCAGCACCGTTACATAACTGAGAAGATTATTTATATACGCCGCCCTAAAGTCAGGCTTATCCGAAACCACATAGTCCAATAAAGCATCAGCAGAAGCAATACTATCTCGAAGCGAAGGACATAGTTCCTTGAGTCCATACAAAACTTGTGCTTTCAAAGCATATTGTTGACCTTCTGGATCATCTTTCAATTCCTGTAAAATTTTTGAAAGTTCTTGATTATGAATATTCATCGCCTGCTCCATCCCAGACTTCACAGGTGCCAGCTGGAGTTCAACCTCTTTCAGTGTTTCCTTCCCTGGAGTACCTTGATCTTCTCCACTGATGAGGATTTCTTTATAGTCTTCCAAGACATCTGTTATCTCCCCTCTCCCCTTATAGTTCAGGGACAGCTCCATTACTTCATCGAGCAACAAATTTAGATCAAAATCAGGAATTTCTTTCTTTAGATTTACTCCACTAATTCCATCCAGACGATCATATAACTCTTTTCTTGCTGCAACCCATCGTCCACCACCTGTTTCAAAATATCCAGTAGGAGAACCCAATGATGTATCAAAAAGAGCCTTCAATAATTTAGACCTAATTTCATCATATTCCGTAGATCGAGCATCATTCTTAAGCTTTGTTCGCTTTTCTTGTATCTTTAGTTTTTCCTCATTATACCAAGCTGCCTGAGCATCAGGGTCACTAGCCTTGGACAAAAAATCAGGATCAAAAACTAATTGTTTAATTTCTTTTGCCGTATCCAAATCAAAAGTTTCAACATCCCAATCATGACCTTCAAACTGAATAAACGGCTCCAATTTCTGCCAAATAGGTTCCAATTCTTTTATCCCAAATAAGGCATCAACTTCTCCCTGAATCTCATTCGACTGGAGATCCAGTTGGTGTCTTTCTTTTTCAAAATCTGCTCGATCCTGTTGTAGTTGTTTATATTCATCCGACAGTTCCAAACTCGAATGAAATCGGTGATACTGTGCCGCAAAATCCTTGAGATCCGCTCGACTAAAGTCAGGACTCGAAGCCTCAAAACCAGTCCGAATCAAACCAATAATTTTATTTCTATTCGCCGCAATGGCTCCATCCAACAATGCTGCAATTTGTGGGGTTTTCCCTCGTTCTTTATAGAAACCTACATAATCATCCAATCCACTATAACCAGGCTCATCAAACTCACTAAGAATTGCATCATACCCCAAGAGTTGATCCAACGCTTTATTCCAAACAGAAAATCTATCAGGATGATCAATCAGTAAATTTTTATCCCGAAAGAAATCATCAATTTTCGAACCATCAAGTAATTCGTCCAAAACATCATTAAAATCTTTTCTGAATTCAGTTAAAACTTCTTTATATCCTTTTTTAAAAGAATGATTGACACGATCCTCCTCCGTCAACTCATCCTTATTCAGCCCATTTATCTCAGCATCCGAATACACTCGAGCCAATAAATTTGTACTTTCAGCTATGTCATGTTTTTCTTTTTCTTTTGGATCCGTACCTGTATACGGTTCAGGCGCTATCTTATAATCACCATCAATATCATCATTAAACAAAGCCACCATATCTGCTGCATATAGTCCTCCAGATCGAGCTCTTTTCTTGAGACCTTCACTATATTTCCCCAGTAACTCTGTAGCATTTCCTGTAGGATCATTAAACAAATCAAAACGAGCTTGAATTTTTTTCTGCTCTCTTTTAGAAACCCCTAGTTTTTCCTCCAATTCATTTTTTCGTTGAGTCAGATTTTCCACCTCTTTTGATGATTTCTGATTGGCTGCCTCCAGGATTGAGGTTCCTGCCGTCTTAGTTTTATCTGTTGCCGATGACACGGAACCAAGATGAGACGTAAGTCCATCCATAATTGCCTGAAATTCATCCACCTCTGATTGATATTTTTGCTCATTACTCGATAAAACTGCATCCGTTAAACTTGTTTTTCTCGTACTGGTATTCTCTAATTCTTTCCGAGTAAGACGGACTACATCATTTAGAGCTTTTTGAAAGTCTTTCAATTGCTGTTCCGCCAGACGCTTCATTTGCTTGTAATACTCAGCACTCCCTTTCGTAGCACCAGTAGTGATAACTTTGGACTCTAGCTCAGAGGCTGATAACGTAAAATCTTCGTTAAGTCTTATAATAATCGCTGGAGAAATAGTAGACGCCTCAATAGATCTAAAGACTGAAGGACTGCTGCTCTTTGATTTTGTCCTCCAAGCCTCAAATCCCTTAATAAATTTATCAAGTGGAGTTCCCGCTTCTTTCAATAAAAATTCATCTTCTACTTTTTTTTGTGTCTGTTCTGCTTTTCTATATTTAGACTCAAGTTCAGAGGCTTTTTCCGATGACAGAAAATCACTACTCCCAATAACTTTACTAACTTCCTCTTTTTCTGTATCTCTAATTTTTTTTTCCAGCTCTTCAATCTCATCCACAACTGATTTCCATTTATCCCCTCCCTTTAGACGTTCTTCTGCTAGGGCTTTGAGTTCATCTACAGGATCATCCTGATCGATCGATTCATAGTGCGTTTCTTTTATCTGATTGAGTGCATGGATATGCATCGGAAGGAGGACCTTGTTACCAGCATAGAGCCAAGACTTAGCCCACCCCAAAAACTGCGCCACATTCCCCCGCTCCACCATCCGAACAATCTGATCTTTTTGTATTTCAGTAACCCCAAGACCACTAAACGTTGTTGGATCTTCTTCCATCCATAACTCCAACATATCCCAGAACATCATCATCAATGCCGAATTTTTTTCTCCATCAGCCCCATCCGTCATCTGCTCTATGACATGTGCCATATTAAGCGCTGCCATCTGTTTCAGCTTATCAAACTGAGCCCCAGGTTTTTTGGGTTTATCAGATTTTTTAACACTCGGATCCGAGTGATCTGTCTGACTTCGATCCAACCAAAATTCAGCTCGAGGAAACAATCTATATACCTCCAAAAGAAAAAATCGTTTGTCATATGAGAGCGCAGGTGTCGCTGGACTTATCGGATCAATACGACTCGTAGTGCCCGATCCAGTAATAGTATATCCAGCCATCAGATCTTGGGCTCTCTCGACCAACTTGGATTGCAGCGTTTCAACGGCCGTATTGAGAATCTTATCACGAAATTCAGTACCTCGAACCTGATACACCCGAAACATTCGAGTAGCTTGGACAATCTCAGTATCAAACATATCTCCAGGTTTTTTGTTCGATAACGCTACAAAACTATCCCGCTTCTTATCAAATAAATGCGTGACCTGTCTCTGAAGCTTCAAACTCAAAGATGAAAACAACGAAGAGTTATAAAACTCAAACGCCATCCGAGAAGGCAGCAACCCATCAGCCTTATCATTCGCAAACAAACTCACATAATATTCTGCAATTTCATTGATCCGAACTCGGTCTCGCACATCCAAATCCCCTTTTTGTTTTTCGAGCATCTTGAGATGCTTCACCCGAAACTTATAGGGCTTAAGCGGAATATCCCTATCCACTAACTCATCAAT
This sequence comes from Candidatus Altimarinota bacterium, assembly GCA_018608565.1. GTDB lineage: Bacteria > Patescibacteriota > Gracilibacteria > UBA4473 > UBA4473 > JABAZT01. The sequence continues at coordinate 21,387 of JABAZT010000010.1, read as the reverse complement.
CTTATCCGAATCCATACTCATAAAGACCCATCGAGAATCTCGATTTTTTGTATTTGGATCTAAGTGTTTGAGTAATTTCATTTAGAAATATCTAATACGACAGATAATAATCCCCTAATTATACCAGATTTCAGGCAAAAATGGAAGTTTCATTCGTCTTAAACAGACCATCCTTCCACCCACAAAAAAACAAGATAATTCAATACTATCTCTGACTCTATGTTTTTTTACTTATAAGTAAAATTAAAACAAAAAACAAAGAATAAGTCCTATGAAAATAAAAATAAATAAACTATAAAAATAAATAAAAAGATTTAAAAAAAGAGCAGGAATAAACCCTGCTCCAACCTCAAGCTCATCTCTACATAACCACAGATCCATCCTCTACTCCCACACCCCCTAACACTATGAGCCAGGCTTTTCTTTAATCTCATACTCCTTACTCGTTTTATTATACGATATTTCATATTTTTCAGGATTAGGAACATTTGCCTGTTCTAACATTCTTTCAATATGTGCAAACAATTCTTGTTCCATATTTGGATCTGCCCTAAATTTATCCTTAACTCCATTAATATCATTTTGAATATCCGTGTGAGTATTCCCCGAATAAGTAACCGTAAAATTAGAAGTTTTATCATCTCTTTTAACAAAATTTGCCTTATCTGATTCAAACAAACTATCAACATGTTCATTGTCCCCAACAGTCTTCGCCGAAGGAGCTGAACTCCCAGCCCCAAGTCCATTCAATACAAAATCAATATCTCGAGCTGGAACACTCGCAGCAACCAAGGCTGCTTTCAATTTACGCTTAATATCTGACGGAGTATCTGCTGAAGAAACCTTCAAATTAGTAATTGCATTACCAATTTCAGTCGCATGCGTAATTTCAGTATTACCCGCAAACGCTTCACCAAATCGACTACGTGCCTGAGAATCCTTCAAAACCTCAGCACTCCCTTTTTGAGATCTAAATTCATCCATCACTTTAGTTATAGTAGGTAACTTCCGAACAGCTACCTTCAAACCAGTTGATGCTTTCAAAAAAGTATTTGCAGTACTATCCAAAAGCCCAAAACGATCTCTCAGTTTCCGAGTCTGCTCCTGCTCAAATTTATTCGCCCCCTCCAACAACATATCATCAATCTTCGTAACTGAATTAAGCGCCAACCCCTGCCTATTTCCATCTTCATCCATTTTTCCAAACGGCAACACAGGTGCATTTTGCACTCCAGTCCATGCCGCCTTCCCAATATTTTCACCAAAAGTCTTAACCCCTCCCACTATATTCTGAGCCACGGTCTTATCAAACGCCGCCCACAACGCAAACCAAAACGCCATAATAGTCGCAACCTTCCAGAGTAGATCAATACTCGACGGACCAAATTTAAACACCGCATCTCCAGTCACAAAAGCAATCGCAATATCATCCTTCGTCGCAATATGCTGGAGATTTGCCACCATGAGAAAACTCACCGTAAACGCGGCTGCAACCTTGATTGGCATTATAATCGTATTCGTAATCTTCTCCGTAAAAGTATTAGTCCATCCAGTTCCCATAACCATATCTGCCACGATCAATGGAGACGCAATCATAACAATCCACAGAAAAACCATCCGCACCAACATCGCCACCAACACCGCCACAAAAGACAGCGCATATATCAACCCCAATATCGCTGAAAACGTAACCGTATCCACCAATCTAAAGGCATCATATTTTGCGGTCCCGGCCCTTGCAATGATAGACGGAAGCGCCTGAATCTTCATCACATGCACCCCTACCGCCGCCATGATATTTCGTCCAGGATTGGTCACTCGATCATCCTCTCGCCCGAGAGCCTGAGTCATATAGGTCTCAGACAGATACCCAAACGAACACTTAGAAGAATCCGCATCCTTATGCTGATTCCCACAGAGCATTTTATTTACAAATTCATACACCTTAAGTTCATGATCATCTTTATAAATTTCCTTACAATGCTCATATTCTTCATCCGTCTGCAAAGAGTCCTTATCACAAACCATTTGCTCAAACATTATCTTCTTATACGTCACCTGATCCCCCAGAACATTATCTGAGATAGAGAACACCGCCACCGTCCCAACATATACCGCATCAAGAACCACCTTAAATCCCCACAATGAAAAATTGATCAATATCATAGCCCCAATCAGTCGCGGAAGTTTTTCTTTTATCGTCCAGTTATTACCACCAAGCGCCCCTCCAATAGTAAAAAGATTCGCCAACGCAATATACAAGATCATCATCACAAAACCAATATTCACCATATTCCGAACAATCACCCACATCGGCAATATTCCCTCTTGCATTACATCTGGTCCCGTCAATAACTCCGTCCCAAACAAAGGCCCTGTCACATCAATCGCAATCAAAGAAACCACCATAATCAAGTCCACCAAGTGCGAAAGAATTTTGGCAATATCCTCCATCACATCTCGTTCCGCATATGCCACCGAGAAAGGATCCATAATCCCTACCCCTATCAATAACACAAAAACACACCCCAAAGCCTTAAAGCTTTTTTGCCTCAGAAGTGACAAACCGAAATCAAAAATTTGCGTCAACATTTCCCCCCATTATACCAGAAAAAGACCCATCACACAAGGAACAAAGCCACTACAAAAACAAGAGAAACAAGATACAAACATATCCCAAAAGATTTCCTCAGACTAACGAGCAACCGTAATATTTGTCACCTCTTTTTGCTCTCCACTCCCATGATACACAGTCCAGTATCCATTATCCACATCAAACCCAATAGCCAAATCAGATGATGTTTTATCAGTAATATCATCCCCCTCCGCCACTGCGGTACAGATTATATTGCTCTTAGATTTTTTATATCTTTTATCATTAGTCTTTTGCTTCCCCCATTTCTCAATAGATTTTTTATTAGCAGTGGCCTTCTTCCCACAATCTATCTTGTACTTCACCGCTGATTTCCCCTCTATCTCTACCGATATAGTAACCTCCTTCGCATCCTCATCTGCCGCGAGCCCCGCAAGGGTCTTCATCTGCTCATGTCCATCTCTAAATCGTCTTTGACGTTCTTCCCCTATTTTGACCTCAGGATTCGAACAAAGTGCAAGATCTTCCATCAAAGCATCATAAAGATCCGTGACACTCACTGGACCAGGGTCTTCAATATCGACATAGCTATCAGTCTTATCTAATTTCTTATCACACAACAATCTTTCAAACCTACCCAATTCCTCACGAGGAATTTTTAAATCCTTATCAAAAGATTTACCCCCCAGCGTAGAACCAAAAGTAAACCCTTTTTTATCAAATGCTTTTAGTATTTCCGTCAATGGAACCTTCTTTACTAGCTTCTCTGGTCGAATTTTATGTGGCAAAACCCCCTCTGTAATAACAACTTTATCCCCAAACATCTTATTTCTTTCTCTCAACGAAAGTCTTTTCTTCAGAGAACCAGGCGGATCCTTCTTTGACGGATCGCCTTCTGGACCACGCTTCGTCAACCTTCCGCTAAACAACGTAGCAAAAGAAGCCGAAGGATTTGTAAACAATTGCGTAAAAAATTTAGTAATCTTAGAAAAACCAAGCTTAGAAGAAAGAACCCGAATGCCCGTAAAAGCATGTGACCACATAAGCCCCATATAAATAACCTTTGAAACAGACAAATTACTAGCTATTAGATTAAACGGAGTCTTACTATACCGTTCCTCATTATGTCGATCTACATGCCTTGTAATTCCAAACTCGTCTAGATCTAGATTAATATCCCTAAATGGATTAAATGTTTTTTCTAGTTCTTCTGGTTTATTCTTGGCCACATTGAGCTTATATTCATATCGACGTTGTGCCATATATTTATCGGTCATACCTCCAAAACGCGCCGCCATCGTCTCATTAAAACTTTTCCCACTTTTATCGTGTTTCGCGAACCCTTGTTCAAAATTATGAAAGATACTCGACTTAATATGTCTTCGATATCCCTCCTTTGTCACCTGCTTGTCTTCCTCACGTCGCAGCCCCTTTCCTTCGATAGTCCCCATAGCCCCGATCTCTATCAGATGACTCGTACGGATAACTTTATCTCGAAGCCCTGAATACTTTGGATCATTATACAGGGCATCTCCTTTTCCTTCATCTATCATTTCAAGCGCCGTAATCAACTCATCATCTTTCAGATAGTCGACAATCTCATCGATCGTCAAACCACCATGAATGTCACTCTTCAACGGCTCAATAAAAGCAAACGCTCGTCCCGCATTATTTAGCTGATCCAAAGCGCCCCCTCTATCACCAAGTAACGTAATAGGAAGCCCCAGAACATTTCCCCAAAAATTATAATCTCGCTTGGCAACATTTGCCAACACATGCAGTCCCCTCCCCGGAAGATAGTCATACTTCGTCTGATCCGCTATCGCCACAGTCCAGATCAGCATATTAGGCCAACGATCTACAAAAGCATTCTTTACCCCCTTAGCACCATCAGCACGCCCCCCTCGTACAAGATCACCAAGACCTGTTTTTGGATAAAATTTAACTTTACCAATTCCACTCCACTCTCTCGTAAAAGCATCTTTATGACGACTCATAACCTTATCCGTAACTCCCTTCCCCAGAGTAAGCACATAAGCACTTGCCAAAGCACCCTTTATAAATTCCATACTACTAACACCTTTCATGTCCTCATTCATAGCCGCTTTATAATGAGAGGCCTGAATCAAGGTCGATAGCATAGTCCCAGAAAGACGAACCAACTCCTTATGCTCTGTCTTATAGGCCTCCAAATCTTCAATCGGAATTGATAAAAATCTTTCATGCGAACTATCCAGTGCCGCAAGAGTCGATTCATACGAACTCAATGAATCCGCTAACCCATCGGGAACATGCTCATTAGCTGAGACCTGTGATATTAATGCCGGTATATTATCTGGTTTCAGATTATACTCCTCTTCCAAAGCATTCTGAATACTCCGAACCCCCTCCATATATAACTCTCCATTATAAAAAACCTCTGCCCCCGTTTTTGCCTCATTTATTTTTTCACTCTCTTCTATCAAGTGCTCTGTATATCCTTTTTTTGGACCAGAATCAGATATTCCACCTTTCCCACTAAAAATAGGAGCAATAGGATTATTAAAAACTAGCTTTGGACCTGATTTATCAAGAGGGTTAGTTAACAACACCTTCCCCTTTTTCTGAAGATCAAAAATAAAATCCTCCATCGTCTCACGATCTGTATCAATAGTATCCCGAAGGTACAAGACCTTCTTTTTAACTCTTGCCTTATTAAAAGACTCCAACAAACCATTACGAGCTTCCTGTTCTCTACAGTATGCCTCATATTTTTCCATCATTTCATCTAGCTCGTCACCAACCGGCATTTCATCCCGAAGTGACAATAGTTTTTTAGAAAAAAAATTCGTTATATTATCAACACTATGAGGATCAAAAACCTCCGCAGACACACCCACCCCCGAAGCCACAGGAGGCGTCACACTAGGTGTCAGAGAAGGAATAGGAGTCACCATAATAAATTACAATTTAAATACACGAAGCCACAGATCCAGCACCGCTTCATTTCGATTACCCAATTCTGATATCTCTATTTTTTTGAGCGATTGTTTCAGCTTTGTCAGCTGTGCATCACCTAGTTGCAGGGTTAGCTCTTGCTCTCCCATACGACTCCGCTGAACAAACTTGATCACACTAACCGTCTCATTAAACAAAATCCAATACCCAACAACCTTATCCCAAGGGAAAAAATCTCGACCATCAACCATAAAACCAAACTCAAAAAATTCAATTTGATGCACTTCATTACCATCTTTGTGAATCCAAAAATAAACAGCCGCTCCTAGAAATATCCCAAAACTAGACAACCACCCCAAATCACCACCATAAAACCACGACCAAACAGCCGCACCAAAAACAACCAACCCAAAACAAATATGCCAAATCAGACCTCTATCATGTGGATGATAGTCATAGGCTTTCCAGTGGTAGAGTCGCTTCCCTGGATTGAAACTAGAAGTCGCAGAAGGTACAGATTTCATAAATACTTGTAAATATCACGTGATTATAGCAGAAAACCAGCAGAAATACCAGAAGAAATAACAAATCACTCAAAAGACTTTTAGATCAAAATAATCAAAAAATAATTTTAATATTCATACATAACCAGATTCACATATTAGCTTCGCACTTTCGTCCCTCCTCGCACCAACTTCCCACACAAATCAACTCCAGACAAATCACACTCACTATCAATCACACAGTTAGCTAATCGACAATCAAAAAGACGTGTTCCTGGATACACAATACAGTCAATCAACGTACAATTTTCGATCGCACATCCATCTCCCACATACACCGCTCCAGAGAAACTATTGTTAGCCCCTATTGATCCTTCATTCAGTTGTTCTGCTGTTTCATCATCCAACTCCCTATGTGCCTCAAGATACGTCTCAAAACTCCCAACATCGTACCAAGCTCCATTCACCACCTCCGCAAGAACCGTCTTTTTAGCTTCCAATAAAGCCGAAAAAACCCCCCCCAAATTATCCGGATTTTCCCTAATCCACTCCTCAAGAACCGGAAAACACTCTCTTCCAAGACAAACAAATCCCGTCGAAACAAGAGTTGATTTTGGATTACTCGGTTTCTCCTCAAATCTTTTTACAAATAAAACCTCTTCATCATTTCCTTTCAACCTTTTACTACCATCCTTCTCCTCTTCTCCCAAATTTATATATTTCTCACTTTCTATCTTTCCATCTTTCTCACCCATCATCTCCACTACTCCAAATTTTTTGGCAGCATCAAAATCAAACACATCTTTCACTAAAATCTTAGCCTCCTCATCTGAACAAAATAATTGTTCAATTGAGAATCCTGGAATTACATTATCTCCCGCCAAAATTGCCACATTTTCTTCAATTTTATAATGATTTATACAGTCCCAAACAGCCCCAAGCGCTCCCTTTTTTTGACCATCAGATTCCGCATCCTCTATAAAGATATCAACCCCTTCATACCCAGATTTTTCAAGTTCATTTCGAAAGTCTTGTTCAAATTTTTTATTCGTTAGAATAATTACATCTTCCGCTCGAATACAACCCTCATCCTCATTATTCTGTTGATCAGTTACTCGGCTACTCTGTTGTTCTGTTATTCTGTTGCTTTGTTGCCCCAACACCTGATCTAACATTCGATGTAATATCGTCTTTCCCCCAAGCAACAATAACGGCTTTGCTCGATTTTCCGTCAGCGGCCATAATCTTGTCGCAAAACCACCCGCCAATATCAAAACTTTCATCAAAAACAGAGTATATCATTCCACTGCCTCCATCAACCATTAACCAAGCATCAAAATTCCAATCGATCACCCTTCTCAAAAAAAGTATTCAATTTCTCTTTAACCTCTGGAGTTAAATTTAATCCATATGGCATCATTTTTTTCACTGATCCCTTCCAGATAGCCAGTTTACTCCCCCCCTTATCCAAACTCAAAAGATAGGACCTCAACACCCCTATGTCATTCTCAGTCGCCGTCTCAGGAATCCGAACTTCAAACAGATCCTCTTCCCTCGAAGCCTCCTTAGACAAAGAAGAACTATCCATCGACAAAGAGGATTCTGTATCTGTTATTCCATTATTCTGTTCTTCCGTTGTTCCGTTGTTCCGTTGATCTGTTATTCCGTTACTCCGTTGCTCTGTTGCTCCGTTGCTCTGTTGCTCTTCTGCCCAACTCAACTTCACCTCTTTTAGATTCCCCACCTTTATTTTTTCCGCCAACAAATTATACACCCCATCCCGTTCATCTGGACGAGCTATTAACTGAATAAACGCATCCACCTCAAAAGCCGCCTTATTAATCCCTTCATAAATCTTTGGAAACACAGCACACTCCATCTTTCCACTCGTATCCTCTATCTCTATAACCGCCATCTGAGCTCCAGCCTTTGTAGTAATCTTTTTCACAGAACTTACCAATCCATGAACCGTCACCATCCGTTTTTCTTTTTTCTTTTTTCCGCCCTTTTTTCCTCCTTCCTTCAGCTTTTCTTTTTCCTCCTCTTCAAGTCGTTTTATTTCATCTTCTTCTTCTGGAATATTTCCAATCAACTTCCCATATTTTTCAAAATACTCTGCCAATCCTCGCAACGGATGATCAGAAACAAACAATCCCAGACTCTCTCGTTCCCAGTTAAGAATATCTTCTTGAGTCGTTTCTACTTTCTTCAATTCAAAACTAATATCATCCGCACCATCATCCATACCTCCAAAAAGACCTATCTGTCCTGCTTCTTTTTGGTCTTCTTGTTCCCGTGCAAATTTCGCTAGATCCTCCAAACTCGCAACAATAGAACCACGATCCCCAAATTCATCCAACGCTCCACTAAAACTCAAGGCCTCTAGTGTTTTTTTATTCATAAGCTTCGCCGGAAGTCGCTTGGCTAGATCCTCAAGACTTTTAAATACACCATTCCCCTCTCGCTCCGCAATCAGGACTTCTGCCGTCTCTTCCCCAAGCCCCTTAATCGCCGTCAAACCAAAACGAATAGATTTCCCATTAGTTTCATAGAAAGAAGATTTTTCATCCTCATCAGCACCTTTCTCACTTTCACCCATTCTCTCTTTCTCACTCCCAACAACCGTAAAATGACTTCCACTTTCATTTACACTCGGAGGAAATACTTCTATCCCCATCGTTTGACACTCATTCATCTCCAAGACAATACGATCAGTATTATTTCGATCAGTTGTCATCATTGCGGCCATAAACTCTACCGGATAATTCGCTCGCATATAGGCGGTCTCATATGCAATCCGAGCATAACACACTGCATGAGATCGATTGAACCCATATCCAGCAAACGGAACCACAATATCATCAAATAGTTTTTCTCCCTCTTGCTTTGTATGCCCTTTCGCAATTCCTCCATCGATAAATTTCTTCCGTTGTTCCTCTAATATAGAAATAATTTTTTTCCCAATCGCCTTACGCAATATATCTGCCTCCCCCAAACTAAATCCTGAAAACTCCTGCGCAATCCGCAATATCTGTTCCTGATACACGGCAATTCCATAGGTTTTTCGAAGTAATGGTTCCAAAACTGGATGCGGATATTTCACTTTTTTAGGATTGTGTTTCCCCGCAATATACTGAGGAATATACTCCATCGGTCCAGGACGATACAAGGCATTCATAGCCACCAGATCCTCCAACTCTGTAGGCTGAAGTTCTCTTAGGTATCGACGCATTCCTGCAGACTCAAACTGAAACACCCCCGTCGTCTCTCCATTTGACATCATCTCAAACACCTTCTTATCATTGATCGGTAATTCATCCAGATTTAGTTCTTGTCCTGTTGTATTCTTTATATGAATCAATGTTTTTTCTAAAATCGAAAGATTTTTCAATCCCAAGAAATCCATTTTCAACAACCCAATAGATTCAAGCTGCTGATAAGGAAACTGTGTTATTTTTACGTCATCCGTTCCTGGCGCCCATTGCACTGGCGTATGATGATAGAGCGGCTGTCCACCAATAATCACCGCACAAGCATGCACAGAAACATGACGCACTGATCCTTCTAGCGTCTCAGCCGTATCAAACACGCGCTTGAGATCTGGACTATTATTCACCAAATCCATAAATTCCTTAATCTCCTTCGCATCCTCCAACCCAAACCCAGGCTTATTAGGCAAAAGTTTAGTCATTGCATTCATTCGTCCATATTCTACCCCCAAAGCTCTTCCAACATCCTTGAGTGCGGCTTTCGCCGCCAAGGTTCCAAACGTACAAACCTTCGAAACCTGTTCACTTCCATATTTTTCAACTACATAGTCCATTACCTCTTCTCGTCGTTCATCCGAAAAATCGATATCGATATCTGGCATCGATATCCGCTCTGGATTTAGAAACCGCTCAAAAAGCAATTCATAACGTAACGGATCAATATTGGTAATACCAAGCAAGTACGCCACCAGAGAACCCGCAGCAGATCCCCTCCCAGGTCCCACAAAAATCCCAACCTCTTTCGCATAATCAATAAAATCCGCCACAATCAAGAAATAGGCATCAAACCCCATCTTCCCAATAATAGACAATTCATAATCCAATCGATCCTTCACCACTCCCGGAGTAATCCAAAGATAATCCTCTTCTTTATCCATACCATCCACCAAGTGCTCACTCGCATAAAATTCATCAGCATATCGTCCTTTTATGCGCGTTTCACACTCTTCCTTGAGCCACGTGGCCTCTGTATGACCCTCTGGTACTTCAAACTTAGGTAATAAACTCTGATCAAATTCAATTGATACATTACACCCTTCCCCAATTTTCACCGTATTTTCTCTCGCAGTTTCAAGAACATCCGTCCCCACATAAGACAATTCTCTTGAAATCTCTTCCCAAGACTTAAACCAATTTTGCTCCATTCCCTTAAAACGAGTAGGATCATGCACATTTTGATTTTTACCTATACACCAAAACACATCCGCCGCCGCCTCAACACTTGCATCCTTACATCGTGCATCCGACGTCGCTACAATTCCTATTCCTTTCTCTTTCGAAAGTTCCGCCTTCCAGATATTAAGCTCCTTCTGTTCTTCAAAATGCCTCGCCACAAGTTCTAAATACACATTTTCTTTTCCAAAAATTTCCTGCAATATTCCCAACGTTTCTTCTCCTTTTTCACTTCCATAGTCAAAATACGCCTTCCCCACCAACCCCAATCGAGCTCCAGTCAAAACATACAATCCCTCACTATGTTCTCTCAAAAGCTCCAAATCAACCCTCGGCTGATAATAAAATCCCTCCAAATGTGCTTTTGATATCAATGCCAATAAATTTTCATATCCTTTTTGATTTTGTGCCAAGAGTACAATATATCCTTCTTTTCCATCCATCCCCGCTCTTTTTTCAAATCTTCCATCCAAACTCACCGCCAACTCTACTCCCAGGATCGGCTCAATATCACCTACCTTTTTTGCCTGCATCACAATCTCCACCAACCCATGACCATTCCCTCTATCAGTAATGGCAACTTTCCCATGCCCCATTTCTTTGGCCTTCTCCAATATAGCCTTAGGCGCAAATGGCGCTTCAAGAATAGAATAATGACTATGAGTATGAAGATTTACGAACGCAGCAGTCATCTAATAGGGTTACCCACAGATCTTAATTTTTTAGGAAGAAATGTCGAGTTACAAGATGTTTTTTTTAATAGATAAAAAAAGAATATAAAACAAAAAAACGGAACTAATATAAGTCCGTTTTAACGATGGCGACCCGACGGAGAATCGAACTCCGGTTACTGGAATGAAAATCCAGCGTCCTAACCACTAGACGACCGGGTCTTTATCTAGAGCCGACAAATAATATGAGAAAAATTATTGATGTCAAAAAAATATAAGAAAACATACTTAAAACAATGTTGACAAAATAGCAATAAAAATGAGAATGAAGCAAATATATTAATGTCTAATGGGGAAAACAATAGAAAAAATGGGACCTGAAACGTTCTTGGATCATGCAAGGGAGAACCCTGAAACGTTCCCAAGAATGGGACCAAGTGATATAGTCCAAGCCTATCTAGAACTAGAAAGTGAAAATGAAGCGATAATAGCGACGGCTATTGAGGAGCTCAACAAACCTGAAAACAAAGAAAAAAAAAATCAGATCATCCTATCCGGAGGCGGAACTTTTTTATGTAAACAAAATGAGTCCGGACTACTCGAACCAGGGGCAGATCTAGAAGAGGCATTTGAAAAAGCAAAAATAAAACTACCTGAAACCGTCAATCCTATCTATGTAAACCTCAAAGGTTTTGAAATAGACTCGGTTAATATGCAATTTTTTCATAGAGTATTTTTTGCCAACACCATAAAAAAAATTGCTCATGAAGCACAAAATGAACTCTCCGGTTTCATAGGAATACACGGAACCGACTCAAAATTTATCACCGGAGCCTACCTTCCTCCTTTACTTGGAAGTGGGTTTACACACTCCGTCGGACTTACAGGAGCACAAGAATCTCCATTCGCAGAAGGAGTAACCGACAGTGACGGAAAAAGAAATATTGAATTCACCTCCCTCGCACTACTAGAAGCAACAAGAGTCGGCGTACACGAAACAATGCTTGTCACAAGCGGAACAGCCCATAGAGGAAGCTGGGTTACTGGGAAAAAATCTCGAAGTGATTTCCATCCATATGAAAGTTTCTTTGAAAATGCCTCTGGAGACCTTCCATGGTTTCAAGCCCCCGAATTAATAGATTGTAACAATGGGTCTCATGCCTGGAACATAGAATACCCCTCGCACTCAATTCATCGAACCGACCCCCAAGAATCAGATCCAATAAATATACAGGATTTAGGGAAAATGGGTGAATATGGAAACATACAAAACATTGAACTCGATAGGACCAGCGCCAGCGCAATAACTGACGTAATACAAGCCACAAACACACTTGCCATGGTAGTCACGCTAGGAGCAAGCACCGCCGCAAACGACGAGGCGGTATTAATGGCAACTCAGGCACACAAACAAGGAAAAATAGTAATAGCCCGACTCGCAACCCCAGAAACAGATCTCTCACTTTCTTATGATGCAGGAGCAAAAGAAATCATAGAGGCTGGAATTCCAATTTTTTCAGGACCAGAAATAGGTATAATCGCAGAACTTCACACCAGACTTGCCCAATCTGGACTCATAACACAACTAACAGAAGATCCAGCTGGATGGGGAAATATCCTTCCTCCTGAACATCAAGCCGAGCTAAAAAAAGTATTCAAAAAAATGAATCTAAACTATTTCGGAACACTCGCCAACAAAGCCCCAAAAAATAAACTTGGAATTCAAAGATCTAAACAATAAAAACAAGAATGAAAACAACATTAGAAGACCTCTTAAAGGAAGATTCTGAAGCAAAAGCTGAGAGAAGAGCTCAAATAGAAACAGCTATTTCTGAATCTCTAGAGCAAGCCCGAGAAAGTCTAGGACAAAGAGAAAAAACAACACTAATCATAAATCTGAATCATTTATATACAAAAGAACACGAAGATGCTGAAACTATCATAGATTTCAAATTAGGAAGTGAAATCCCAATAGACACTCATTTTAGAATGGGACTCATGAAACTGATCGATCAGCTATTAGCTGAACACACAGAACAACTAAAAGGAATAATAGTCGTACATCCCAATAAAGATTTCGCTGATTCGGTGGTCGACACGAGTCTTCATTTACGATTTCCAGATCGTCCTATAATATTTACAAGCCTCCTCGAATGCACAAAAGACAACTCTACGGCCTTTAACCAAACCAAACTACAAGGAGCTATACGAGCAATCGAAATAATGGAAACACAAGGTTCCGTACGAGAAGTATTGTTTCAACCAGGAGTAAACACTGTGGAACGAGGCATATGGATAAACGATAATGGAACAGATACGTGGGTCGCCTCCGAGCTAGATCCAGCCAACAGGGTCAATGCAAAACGACTATCACAAAATAATTTCCTTACCCCTGCAATTATTGATTTTTCCACAGGAGCTCCACAGATAGCTTCCCATGCAGTACAGGCAGATCCAAATACCTCACTCTATCTACCATTTCTTCCGAACCTAGACCTCAACCGAGTATCGGAAAGCTCAATTTACCCAGGAGGAGGCAGAACGGCACTTGAAGACAGAATTAAGCGATTTAGAGCCCTTTACGTCCTAACCATAGAAGCATTCAGAAATGAATGGTCCAGCGAAGTAATGGAGGTATTACAAATACTATACACCGACACACGTCCTATGATCGGACTAACTGACTGGAATTCTCGGATCAGAGGCGATCGTCAGATGGAAGAAAAATTACAAGAAAAATTTCCAGGCATCCCAATCCTTAATCTCGGAAGAAAGAGATGTACAGCAGTAAGAAAAGGACTAATTCAATTTGTTTTTGAAATAATAAACCCTAAATTTATGGAAAGTGAAACAGGACCAAAAGTAAAATTTGGAGAAAGGAAAGGAGCAGGTATGCTACTAAAACGAAATTTAGTAGGAGAAGATCCTTTCAAAAAGACATTAGATCCTGAACAAATACTTCGAGACAACCGAAGAATTACAACTATTATTGAACGTCATCACGGAAAATAAACTTGATAGTTAGCTCCAAAATCAATATAAAATAGAAGAATAAAAATATGAATAAAATAACTATAAACTTGCTTTTGTGTGGAGGGACTATTGATAAAGTTTATTTTCCTGATCGAGAAAAATTTGATTTTGGAAAATCACACATAGAGAAAATGATCGAGCAAGCTCGAATTCCAGATATTACTATAAACTCCAGAGTAATATGCCTCAAGGACTCTCTAGACATGGATGAAGAAGATCGAATAAGAATAGCCAGAGCCTGTAATGAATCAGTTGAGAAAAACATAATGGTCATGCATGGTACCAGCACCATGGTAGAATCAGCCAAAGTCGTCCAAGAAAATATGAAAGGCGGAAAAACAGTAGTATTTTTTGGATCTATGTTTCCTTACGAAATAGGAAAAAGTGATGCACAATTTAACTTTGGATCAGCCATAACGGCATGTCAGCTACTGGACCCAGGAACTTACATCACCATGAACGGAAGAGCTTTCCCTTATGGAAAAACAGTAAAAAACGAAAGAGAATCAATATTCACCGAACTAAACTAAAACCGTACTAGAAGAAAGAATTTGAATACGCCGTATTACAAAAGTACTTCCAAGAAGCATCTGATTTTTTATCAAAATCAAATTTAGCCGAAACAAAAACAGCATTTGTAAGAGGATGTCCTAATTCCACCTCAACTCCGTCTAAATAAACCGACGAAACATAGTGTGCTTTATCATGATAGATATAGAACAAAGCATCTAAGATACTAGAAGTTGCCGGAACAAAAAAACTAACGTCATCCTTAGAATAAACCGTAATAGATTCTTCTAATATATCATGCTGCATTTTTTCATAAAAAGAAGCACTATTCTTATCATCCATCGACGCCACAAAATGTAAATGACGTAACCAAGCAATGTTTTGTGAATTAAAATCCTCAGAAAAACAAAAATCTGTAACCCCTCGCTTCAAATTCTCACTCATCTCCTGAGTCATAATTCTACAAACAAGACTTTGTCCATCTCTATCCAAAAGAGTGGTTTTTAAGTACTTCCATCCATTTGGTTTGGGCGAACTAATCCTATCACCAAAACCATCAGGTCTTACTCTCCAATGACTATGTAAAAATTGTAGCAACTGATAACAATGAGTTTCAGACTCTACCACTATATGAATCTGCATTGGAACAATACCTTCCAAATTATTCTTTTCATGATATTTCTTACGATAGATCCTACACGGAGAAAAATCGAGTCGATATACATCCAAGATATATGACTTGAGATCAACCTGATTAAGAGAAGACTTAACCTCTACAAAATCAACTTCATGCCGTTTTTTGACCTCTTCATACACAGAGAAAACACTAGAAGAAAGTTCTGGTTCTACATATTTCAAAGCAAGTTCCCCTATACGATTAGCTAAATCCCACATACCAAACTTCCACGCAAATTTTGCATAAACATCCAAAGATTCATACGCAATAGCCTTACGTTTTTCAAAAGAAGGATGCCCTTCTAAAGTTTGTAAATTATGCAGCCGATCAAACAACTTTATAACCCCAACTCGAATATCCTTAGACATTACATCAACCCAATGGCGTAACGATTCAACCTTACGCTCTAATCCTTCTTGTTTCCGAAACTTATTCTTTTCAATTTTAGTAAGTCCATCCAATAACAACTTCACCGATTCTCCAAACAGAGCTTCTATTTCCTCTATCTCAACGTCCGTATCCTCCACCACATCATGGAGCAACGCCGCAATAACACTATCTTGATCTGCCCCATATGGTAGCAACAACTCAGCCACTTCAACTGGATGAGTTACATACGGTTCCCCTGATTTTCGAAACTGTCCTTCATGAGATTTTTCAGCAAAATTTAGAGCAAAAAGAACCGCCTCATAATCCAGTCGAGGATGAGCAGAAACTTTTGCCAAAAAAGAAGAAAAATCACAAGCCATTGTCAGCTTCTAACGATAATCAAAATAGTTAACAACGCAAGAACTAACTTAAAAAGGAATTATCAAGTAATATTTGCTCAATATTAATTTCTTTTATAACTCTCGATTGCCGATTATTTGATTCTCTCTACAGTACAAACTACTAACTATCTAAATATTCTCCGTGGCTACCAATCGATCCGTCCTCACCAACGCCCTTACCCAATTTTTTGGAAAAGGAATCACGATGATCACGAGTCTGGTTATCGTAAAAATCATTACCGGATTTGGGGCCGATTTTTATGGAGATTACGTAACAGCCTATGAATTTCTCGCCTTCTTTGGAATCATTGCCGATGCGGGGCTTTTTGCCATTGCCGTAAAAGAAATTTCTCAATCAGATTCAAATAACACCCCCCTTGTCAAAGGAGGGCTAGGGGGGATTTCACAACATCACACTCCATCATTCATCTTAGGAAATATTCTATCCATGAGATTGATCTTGATTTTTATTGTTTCAATCATTGCCGTCATAGCCGCCCAACTCGTTCCTCAGTATTCACCACAAGTAAAACTCGGAATATACCTAACCGCAACATCTATGGCACTTACCATAGTTGCAGGAACTCTCAGCTCCGTCCTCCAAGCACGGATGAAGATACAATACTTCACGATCGGACTCGTACTCGGAAAGATATTTCTCGCCCTATCTATCTACTTACTAGCTACCACTCAGTCCTTTCCAGCACTTGAGATAACCAATAACCATTTACTATCTACTATTCTCCAGTCCCCTTTCTATCTCTTTCTTATCGCCGGAGTCGCATCAAACCTCATATTCCTCATCATCGTCTATCATTTCGCTCGACGAGAAATTCGGATCCGTCCACAGTTTGAACTCGACTACTGGAAACAAACCCTAAAAGTCTCACTCCCCTACGGACTCGCACTCATCCTCCAGACACTCTACCTAAGACTTGATATCATTCTCATCTCTATTCTCCTTGGAGCAACGGCCACAGGAGTATATGGAGTAGCAGGACGTATTATGGAATCATTCCTGGTACTCGGAGTGTTTTTCGGACAATCCATTCTGCCAAAAATAAGTCAGGAAGCAACTCAGCAGCTGAGCAACCAAACAATCGATCCGTCGTTCAATCGTTCCGCCGAATCTTCTCAAGCTCGAAACACACTCCTCTGGGGAATTGAAAAACTACTTCTCATCGCCATCCCCATAACCTGGAGTATGTGGATCTTTGCCCCAGAGATCATAACAATTCTCAGTTCTACAGATTTCATCTCAAGCCCAGGATTCATAGGGGCTGACACCGCTCTAAAAATTCTTCTTCCCACCATCCTTTTTGCCTACCTCAATCAACTTTTCACCTTTACCCTTGTATCAAAAAACAGACAAAACTACCTCCTCATCGTCAACGCCACCGCCCTCATCCTCAACGGAGGACTCAATCTCTATCTCCTTCCCAGTTATGGCATCATCGCTGCTGCAGCTACAACCGTATTCTGCGAAGTCATTGTCTTTTCACTCCTTCTGAGAGAAATCCAAACACAGTTCTCTATTTTTTCTAGATCTAAAGAAGACAAAAAAAGCACAGATAGAACACAAAATTTATTCATAATTATTATCACCAACATAGTACTTTTCTTCTTCATATATTTCACACCACTTAGAAACAATCTTCTCTATGCAGGGATCACAGCCGGAGCTATATACATAAGTTTATTGTATAAATTCAGAAAACGATTGGTATAAAAAAACAGCCTCCATACAGAGACTGCTTTTCAAATTATCTAGTATCTTATCAATTCAATCTATAGATCTTCTTTAATTTCATCAGAAGCTCCATTTTTCATGACCGACTCAATTCCATTTTCCATCCCAGATCCTGACTCATACATTTCACTTCGTCCAATTTCTTGACCGTTCCCAGCCTTGAGCACAAAGTAAAGTTTACCATTACTAGATTCTCTTGCTTCAAACTTAGATTCATCCTGACTATTCTCTTGAACAGACGCAATACCATTACGCGCTCCGTCTACGTCCTTGTATCCTTCACTGCTCAAGATTGTTTCATGATTCCCAGCCTTGAGATTAAAATAAAATTCTTGTGATTTTTCGCTCTGAAATAACTTGTAGTAACCCATAATAAAAAAGTTAATTAAATATTAACTTCATTTATAGGAAAAAAGATTGGTAAAGGCAAAAAAGAAAGAAATAATAGAAATAAAAAAAGAGTAAAAATTTACAAAAATGACCCCAGAACTAAAAACAAAAATCATCGAAGTCTGTACCAAAATGATAGAAAAAAAAGGAGAAAACGTAGGACTCTCTTTCTACGCATTTTTCCAAAACAAAAACACAAATCCCCTCCTCCTCATGCAAGCCGCCACCTGGTGGATCCAAGAACATCAGCTAGATCACTTCGAAAAAGCCACAAAGATCAAAACAATGGTGGAATCAATGAAGTAAAGAAGAAGCAACTAAACACTCTCCACGTATTTCTTGAAACTCTGAAGAATCAACTGCCACCCCATTTCCTGAGCTTCAGGAGATTGCTGACTTGTGGGATCAAACTGTTCCTTGATCAGAACACCTCCATCTACAGATTCAAATTGGACTACGACCTTACGGTTATCATCTATCGTAAAATTAATCTGCTGGTGATCCACAATATCCGTATACTTACCCGCAAAATCAAAAGCACCCGTCTTATCAAGAGCCGCCATACGTATCTTAAACTTTCCTCCAATCTTAAAATCAACCTCCGCCTTCGGAACATACCAAGTATCAGCGGCATGATACCATTCTTTTATATGAGATGCCTGTGTCCAACACTCCCAAACAGTTTCAATTGGTTTCTTGACGAGGATGGCTGCTTTTAGTTTCATTACGTTCACTGTAGCTAGATAAACGCAGAACGATAGTCAAAAATAACTTTCTCAAGAAACTGTAAAGATTCAGTCCAATACTCAGACACAAAAAAGCTACCACAAAGGGTAGCTCTTACGTTTTACAAAACAGACCAATCTCTAGACAAGAGCATTGAGTCCAGCTTCTGCTACGGCGTGATCATTCTCTACCGAATCACCAGAAACCCCTATAGCACCAATTATAGATCCTGCTTCATTCATAATAGGAAGTCCTCCAGGAAAAGAAATAAGTCCTCCATTCGAATGCTCAATCCCAAAAAGAGATCCTCCAGGCTGAGAAAGAGATCCAATCGTTCCCGTTGGCATATCAAAATATCGAGCTGTTTTTGCTTTTTTCATCGCAATATCAATAGAACCAATCCACGCTCCATCCATCCGAGCAAAGGCAGTCAAATTCGTACCTGCATCTATAACCGCAATATCCATCTTAGTATTGAGTTCTTCCGCTTTTACAATGGCCGCTTCGATTACTTGTTGTGCTTGTTCCAGAGTGATATTCATTTTCAATTTTATTATAAAAAATACAAAGACACTTTACTCTAAATTCAATCAAAAATATATTCATTTTCAAAGAAAAAATACTAAAAGAATCAGACAAACACACAAATTCAATTTTTGTTATTGACCGGTTTTTCTTTCTTTCTATACTCTCCTGCGTACGGAGAAGTGGCAGAGTGGTCGATCGCGCTCCCCTGCTAAGGGAGTATACCCGTAAGGGTATCGGAGGTTCGAATCCTCTCTTCTCCGCCAGAACATACACTAATGGCACCTGATTCCTTTCCACTCTAGTGGATAGCAATGAGGAGCTTTTAGCTATATTTACAAATAAGACCCTTTTGGGGACTGATTTTAGTGTTTCAAGGGTACTAGACCTATAACCATATCTAGAATGGGCACTAAGGGCGGTTTGAAATACCTTCAAAATCTCTTAAAACCTTTTGTATTCTATGCTCCTGATACGCCCAGAGTAGATACCTAATCGACCACTAATTCCATCACTCATGAGCTTCCAATTGGTTTGATCCAAGGTTTTTACAATAATATTTTTAAGCTCTTTTGTTGCCTTGCTCTCTCTTCTATCGGAATTTCCTTCATAAGTTTTGAACTCAAATACAACATCACGCCCCATATCAGGCTCTCCAAATTTAAGTTTCAAGAATTTTTTGCCTTTAAGTCCTTCTTTTATTCTTTTTTGAGCCTCTAATAATGTTAGTTTCTCCAGTTCTTTAACCTGCTGATAGGATTCTCCCGTCTTCTCTAATTCCTTTTCTCTAGCTACTGATTGATTAAATCGCTTAATTCTATCATGATCATCTTTAAATTGAGCACAGTCTTTCTCTGAATAGCAAAAACGCAACTTATCTCGTTCCATATCCTTTTTTTCTTGTATTTGTGCCTTTGTCTGCTGTTTGGATTTCTTGTTTAGGTCCAACTCCCAAACATCTTTAAAATCACACTTAGGACACTTAGAAGAGTATTTGATCTTTGTTTTGAGTCTTTTCTCAGACTCTTCAAGTGTTGTATTGCAATTTGGGCATTTTGGCTTTTCTCTTTTCCAGATTTCTCCATTTTCAAATTCGGCTTCCCTGTGCTTACAATTCGTATCAATACACTCATACATAAAAAGAATTCTGTCGGCTTTGTCTGAAGTATCATGGAAATCCTTATCGAAACACTTCATAAGGTCTCCACATTTTCGGCATCGCTTTCTGGGATTTTCTTGATGTGCCTCCCAAATTTGTACTCTTTTCTCATCTTTTAATGTATCTTTTTGAATCCAGTCGTCGACAGTTTGTTTCCTGTGCATAGCTCTTTCAGCAGATTTGTAATGAAGGGTTAGTCTTGTTATTGCATATCTCGTTCGGAACTCTTTTTCCTCATCTGACAGTTCTACATCTTCTTTCTTCTCCTTTTCTTTTTTGTTTAAATCTACCTCCATAGTTCTTTCTTCTTCGGTAGATCGAAATTCAATCATTTCAACATGAGGGTAATCATCGAGAAAACTTTGTTCAAAAAATCGACAATCTCTCACTGTCATCTCATCGTAGAGATTTTCATAATATTCTCTGGTTTTGAGATATTTGTAGTAAGACATCTATTTCTTAAATAGTTTTTAAGCATTCGAAAAACAATTTCACAACTGTTGTAGCATCTCCGTCAGATCTTGTTGGTAAAGTCCCATCATGAAGTGGAATATTTAAATAATTGCAAAGTCTTACAAATTTTGTTTTTTGTAATTCATTGTCTTTAAAAATTTCCTCTGAAAAAGTACGAATCCCTTTTCGTTGTTGTATTTTTTCTTTTAATTCTTCGGCATGTTTTATCGTAAAGAAGAACTCTAAAAT
>JABAZT010000011.1:762-15755 GCA_018608565.1 Candidatus Altimarinota bacterium | reverse complement strand
GAACTAGCAGAGGAAGAAGCGGCATTGGAAGAGACAGCAGAAGCTGAGGCAGAACTGGCAGAGGAAGAAAAACAAGCAGAACAGGAAAAATTATTGGCAGAGTTCCTGACGGTGATGCTTGGGGAAGAGGAAAAATCCAAGCTTGATAAAAAGCAGGAAGAATCAGAGAAAGAAGAACGCAAAGATGAAATATTTGATATTATTCAAGAACAGAAAACTCCTAAATCTGCAGAATCTATGGGAGCTTTGGATCTTGATGGAGTGATGGAGTCTTTCCGAGAGAATATTTCAGATTATGGTCAGGGGCGAAAAATTCAGAAATTGCTTAAAGCTAAAGATGCTCAAGGACTTATGGAACACTTCCTTTCAAAGGATGAATATAAAGATCGTCTCAAGGTTAATGTAGGTTCTATGGCAAATCTCTCAGATGAGGGATGGAGTTATTTTGCTGAACTTTTTGGTGATGTGTATATGAGTCAGGTGATGACGCTCCAAGAGATCGTCAATCGATGGTATCAGTATATTAGCTTCCTCGAAGATGAGGAGATAGAGCTGGATATCAAGCTTTCTTCAGATCTACTGGCGTCAGATATTGCTAATGCGGACTCAGTGTATCGTCAGCTGGTTGGTCTGTATCATGCCAAGAAAAAGAATGAACCGCTCAAGCAGGTTATTGTGGGAGGGAATAACAAGTATCTTGATTTAGCCTTTAGTTTCGGAGAACGAATGGAGTTGGGGGATGTAGAATTGGAGATGAAAGATTGAGGAGGTGCCTTGAGAGTGAGTAGTTAGTAATAGGTTGGTAAAGAAATGTAAGGAAAAAAAATGAATTCCTGGATTTATTCTGGGAGCTATGATTATTTTGAAATATTTCGAAGACGGTTAAGAGGAGATTAGTTATTAATGTCTAATTCTTGATCGGCTTGTTTAACTACATCAATTTGTCTTTGTTTGAATTTGGCGGCAAAACCGATAGCTGTTCCGAATGCCACGGCCATTCCTCCAGAGAGGCTCAATAGGGCTTTGGGTACAAAGGGGATTTCAGGAACTCCTTCGGAAGGATCTATCTGTACATGCGTTATGTATAGAATTGCTGCTCCAATAGTGACCATTAAAAGACTTGCGGCACCTGTTCCTATTTGTGATATTCGTAATTTTTTGATGATTTCTTTGACGAGTATGCTATTGAGCTCGTCAGCTGTAGTTGTTTGTAGTTCTAATGTCTCTGCGTTGATGGTATGTTTTATACTTCTGTTTAGATTGTTTATGAGACTCCCAATCTGTGTTATCATCGAGTTTCTTACGGTTGTTCCAGCTTCATTTTTTTTAGTTAGATTTCGATCTTTTGTCTGAGGATTACTTTCATAGTCTAGTTCTTCTAAACGACTGAGTTCTAAAATTATTTTTGTTAAAAATTCTTTTGTTGTTAGTGGAAGTCGTGAATCACTTATAGTTTTCATGGTTTCTTTCCATCGGTTGTCGTAGACTTTTATGACTTCTGGTTCAAATTCTTCTTTCATACTTGTTTTTTATAATTTAAATCTTGAATTGTCAAATTTTACTTTTTCTTCTAAATATATACCTTCTTTTTAACATGACCGATAAATCTCTCCCCGATCTCCAAAATACTGATGATAAACGTAATATTCCACTGCAACGGGTGGGAGTAAAGCAGGTGCGGATGCCGTTTTCTGTTTTGCTTCCTGGTCAGGAAGTCCAGACAGTTTCTGCGACGGTGAGTCTAGCCGTGGATCTGGAGGGAGAAAAAAAAGGAATTCATATGTCTCGTCCAGTAGAGAAACTCGCGGCTTTTTCTGGAGAAGGAGTTTTGAAGTTGGATATGGAGGATTTCTTTGTGAATTTGGCTGAATTTTGTGAAGCGGGACAATCGGCCGGAGAGTTTGAATTTCCTTACTATATGACTCGTACTTCTCCAAAATCAGGGATGACGGCTCCTATGGCTTATGATGTACGTATTCGTCATGCTTATAAGAGTGCTGATGCCAGTGATGTTGAGTTACCGGAAATAGAAGGATTTGATCCTGCTTTTTTAGTACAAGACGAATCGTATGAGGTGGAATTTGGGATTGAGTTGATTGCTTCGAACTGTTGTCCGTGTAGCAAGGCTATTAGTGATGATGGGGCTCACAATCAGCGTATTGTGATGCGGTTGAATCTTTGGTTGGATCAAGATACGGAATTTGATTCGTTGAAAATAGAGAGTCTGATTAATCGTCTTGAGTCTGCCGCTTCGGCTCCAATGTATCCGATCCTAAAACGTCCAGATGAAAAACATATTACAGAAATGCAGTATACCAATCCTAAATTTGCTGAGGATGTAATCCGTGATGCGATTATGAATCTTTCCGATCTTGGGGAATATGGAGTCCTTGGGTATGATCTTGAGGTGGAACCTCAGGAAAGTATTCATACTCACAATGCGTTTGCGAGACATGAGGAGGTATTTGTGGGATGAGAAAAGCCACCCTATCCCTAGCCCTCTCCCAAAGGGAGAGGGGATAATTACATAGTTTCTTTTATATTTCTCTCCCCTTGGGAGAGATTAAGAGATGGTGTTTTTTTGGGGGCGTATTGAACGGTGAAATATTAAAAAGTCTCCCTTGAGAAAGGGAGATTTAGAGGGATTTTTGGAAAAGATCCCCTCAGTCCCTCTGGGACAGCTCCCCTTTATGAAAAGGAATCGATTTAGATGTTATTTAATAAATAATCCTCCTATTTTTAGATCTTCTCCTTGTTGGAGAAGGGTTAGTTCGAGATTGTATTCATCGTTTGTGTTACATTTTTTGAGGACGTAGATACCGTCGATTCCTTCTGATCTAGAGCTATCAGATTCAAATAAATATTCACACTTTAGTTCGCTGGTAAGTGGAAGTGTAAGAACACTAATGATTCGTTCGAAGTCGATTAAATTTGTTTCTTCTTGGAATTTTTTGAAAGTTGATTCGTAGGCGTCGTCGCTATTTTTTGCGGCTATACGAAAGAATTCTTGTATCTTTGTTTGTAGTTGGGCTTCTTTCTCCGCTTGTATAGGAGAAACGCCTTGTGCTGGTTCACCGAAAAATCCACTTATAAGCCATTCTTCATCTTGGTTTATGAGTTGAAATTTTCCGAGGCTGATTGGGAATCTGTTTTTTGTTATGACTCCACTGACCTCTGTTTTTGCTGTTTTGTCACTTGGCGCTGGAGGATTGAATTCTTCCATTACAAATGAATAAGAATCAGTTGTTTTATTTGGTCCTACTAGAAATTCTAGTATTTTATTTAGTTCGCCGGCGGAATATTCGTTTATAAATGGTTCGTACATCATGCTCGATATTCCCTCCCATCCGTGTTGGTGGTAGGCTTGTATAACTGATGAAACTTTTTCTTCTACAGAATTTAGTTCTTTTTGATTAAATTCAACGTCTTCGATACTTAAAAATTTATAAGCTCCAAAACCAATTCCTCCTAAGAGTAATATTCCTGCTACGATTCCGATAAGTATATTTTTGTTCATATTTTTTTGTTTTTAGTATGCGATTATGGACTCATAAAAGTATACAAGGTAGATTATAGAGTACTTTTTCTTATTAGAAAATTTATAATCCGAGGCTTTCGGCAATTAATGCCATTCTGATAGGGACTCCGTTTTGAGCTTGTTCAAAATATTTTGCTTGAGGAAGAGTGTCAACTTCAAGCGTAATCTCGTTTATCCGAGGGAGAGGATGCATGAGGATAGCTGAGGCTTTCATTTGATTGACTAGCTGTGGGGTAAAGATGAAAGCGTCTTTTACATTGAGAAAATCTTGAAGATCTTCAAATCGCTCTCGCTGAATTCGAGTGTCGTAGATTATGTCAGAATTTTTGAGTATGTCTGAGTTGAGGGTATTTATGAGTGTGTCATTTGGTTGTATGTACTTTTCTGGAATTTGAATACTTTCTGGAGCTACAAAATTTATCGATATTCCTTCAAAATGTCTGAGTAATTTTATAAGTGAATGTACGGTTCGACCGTATTTTAGATCTCCAACAAAGCTGACGGTGAGCTTTTGGGTTCCTAGTTTTGAAAAATTTTTCTTGATGGTGTAGAGATCCAAAAGGGCTTGCGTCGGATGTTCGGCTGGGCCATCACCTCCATTGAGGATTGGGACTGGGGAATATTGTGCGGCTAGTTTTGCATCTCCGATATTTGGAGATCGTATGGCAATAATGTCTGCATATCCTCCTACAATTCTAATCGTATCAGCTAAGACTTCCCCTTTTGTCTGAGAACTAAACTGAACATCGGCTTCAGAAATAATATTTCCTCCGAGTCGATACATAGCCGTCTCAAATGAAAGTCTTGTTCGAGTCGAAGCCTCGTAGAAAAGAGTGGCGAGGATTTTTCCTTCTGCAATTTTAGAACCTCCTTTTTGGAGAATGTTCTCCATGTCAGCCGCTCTTGTGAGTATTTTTTCTAGGTCTTGTTTGCTAAATTGATCGGCTGATAGAATGTGTTTCATTGAGAGGAATTGTAGGGAATGAGTCGTGAGTTGCAAGGGGAAGAAGGGAGGGAAAGAGATTGAAGGATAGAGAGGTTGAGGGTGTGTTTTTTGAGCTCATTGTTAATTATTAATTATTAATTACTCTAGATCTTGATGAATATTGCTTTTCAGATTCCGAAGCCGATGGATGCACATGTGCATTTTCGAGAGGGGAAAATGCTTGATCTTGTTGTACCACATACAGCTCGGCAGTTTTCTAGAGCGGTAGTGATGCCAAATCTTTCTGATCCGATTTTCAAACTCAAGCAAGCAGAATCCTATCATCAACAGATTATTGATGTTTCGGGGGATGGTTTTGAGGCTTTTATGACTTTGTATCTGACACCTGATTCGGTTTCTCAGTTGGCGATGTGGACTCCACAGCATGTGGTCAAGGCCGTCAAGATGTATCCAAAGGGGGCGACGACTAATAGTGATGCAGGGGTAAGTGATCTAGAGGCGGTTTTTCCTGTTTTGGAGATTATGGAAGTGAAAAATATACCATTGTTGATTCATGGGGAAGTTTCGGATGAAGGCGTGGATGTGTTTGATCGAGAGCGTCGATGGGTAGATGAAGGGTTGGAACAAATTGTAAAACGGTTTCCAAAACTTCGAATTGTCTGTGAACATATTACGACTCAGGAGGCGGCAGCTTTTGTGAGAGAATCTGGAGAAAATATTGGAGCGAC
The DNA here is from genome assembly GCA_018608565.1 of Candidatus Altimarinota bacterium. Taxonomy (GTDB): domain Bacteria; phylum Patescibacteriota; class Gracilibacteria; order UBA4473; family UBA4473; genus JABAZT01. The sequence goes on along the minus strand of JABAZT010000011.1, from coordinate 10,543 downwards.
GATTACGCCTCAGCATTTACTCCATGATCGAAATGTAATGCTTGGAAATGGAATCAAACCACATTGGTATTGTAAACCAATATTGAAACGGAAAGAGGATCGTGATGCGTTGTTAGATTTGGTTGTTTCTGATACGGGGCGTGTTTTTGCGGGGACGGATAGTGCCCCTCATACCAAGAATAACAAAGAGTGTGATTGTGGTTGTGCGGGGGTGTATTCGGCTTGTTCTGCGGTGGAGTTATATATGACGGCGATGGAATCTGTGTTGGATTTTGAGAAAGAGTCGAATCAGGGGATTGCTCGTCGATTTTTGTCTGAGAATGGGCCGAAATTTTATCAGGTCTCAGTTTCAGAGGAAATGATGACGATTAGAAAAGGGGAAACTCTTATTCCAAACAGTTTTGAGGTTGGGAAGGAAGTTTTGATTCCTATTATGGCAGGGGAGAGTTTGGGGTGGAAAATTTGAGATTTTTTATTTAGTTTTGACAAGTTGTTTTTCTTATTTATAAGGCTACTTGTTCAAATTAAATAATTAAAATATATGAAAGAAGCTACTCAATCTCAATTTATTAGTGTGGAAACAGGAACTTCATTAAGTAAGAATTTAGCTCAAATTACAAAACTTGAAGGTGTTGGATATGAAGTTCGTGCAGAAGGGAGTACTAGAAATAATGATAAGGGGATTGAAAGTATATTGGCTGTTTTTAATAATTTTAAGAATAGTGATGTGCGTGTGATTATTGAAGGTATAGAAGCTACTGATGAAGCTACGATTCAAGATGTTTTTCAAGTCTTAAATCAAGATTTAGATTTAACGAAGATTCATTATAGTTTTTTGGTAAAAATTCCTTCTAATTTTAGACCTGAATTTTCTGTGAATAATTTTACGGCTCTTTGGAAAAAATTTACGAAGACACGTGTTGGTGATACAGCTGATGTTGATGTTGATTTAATTCAGTAGGCATAGATAGCTGTTTAGGTGATGAACGTTTGTATTTTATTTTCTAGTCTAATAATATATTTAGTTTTTTTTCTTTTTTCTTTTTATATGTTATAATGATCTATAGTTTAAATATATACTTATGAAGTTAACGGATAATTCTGATCGGATTGAAGAGTTGGAAGCTACGCATGCGAATTTGATAGCACAATCGGAGGATGTTGGTTTTGTATTTGATAAAAGGATAGAAACTTTTCAAGATGATTATACGGCTTCAGGTTTAGCTTCTGAATTTGAAGTTTGTGAAATTTTTTATAAGACTCATCAAGTTATTATGATTATTAATGATACTCCAGTTCTAGATCTTAAAGATATTCCTGGAGTCTTGGATGGTATTAATTCTTCTTCTGAAGGAGAAAAACCGGATTTGATTGTTTCGACTTTGTATTTTCCTAAGAAAGAAAAGTTAGGAGTTATTGCTAAGATTAAAGCTTATTTTAGAGGTGAGGTAACAAAATCTAAGCCAATTAGATTTGAGGATGAATAGTCTATTTTTTAAAATTAATGATTTATATACTGCTTTTTATTACTTAGAAGCAGTATTTTTTTGTGCTTTGGTTTTTAGTCCTTAGAATTTTGTTATTCACTTAATTTAAATTATCTATGGCTGTTACCTATTCTGCGTCGATTCCTATGGGCACTGCTGCTCCTGATTTTTCACTTCCTGGTACGGATGGGGGACAATATGTATTGGCTGATTTTGCTGACAAGGATTTTTTGGTTGTTGTGTTTATGTGTGTGCACTGTCCGTTTGTGATTCCGGTGGAGGATACGTTGATTCACCTGGGGATGAAGTATGAGGATCAGGTTCAGTTTGTAGGAATCTGTAGTAATGATGCGGAGGTGTATACGGGTGATAGTTTTGAAAATATGAAGGCTCGGGCAGAGGAAAAAGCATATCCGTTTCCATATCTACAAGATGAGTCTCAGGAGGTGGCAAAAGCATATGAAGCTACGTGTACGCCAGATATATTTGTCTATGATAAGGAACGAAAACTTGTCTATCATGGACGGATTGATGATAGTGCTCGTGGTGAGTCTGCTCCGACGACCAATGACTTGGATGCGGCTCTTGAATTACTTGTTTCTGGGAATTATGTTGAAGGGGAGCAAGTGCCATCTCATGGATGTAATGTGAAATGGAAGGCTTAGGAAGGTTTGAGAAAAATCCATCCCCATCCCTTCCTTTCTCAAGGAAGGGCGTGTTGTGTTTTGGAATGAGAAGAATGGTAGTTCTCCTTCTTGTGAAAGAGGGGGCTGGAAGGAGATTTAAATTTGAGATGGATTTATTATGTGAAATTGTATTTTTGTTTTACTATGTGAATACATTATTAATTGTTCTCATGTTCCAAGGAGATGAACGGTCGACGGATTTGTTTCAGACGATTCTGAAATTAGAGAGTGTGGAGGAGTGTGAAAAGTTTTTTCGAGACTTGATGTCTATCTCTGAGATTGAAGCTGTGGTGGAGCGATGGGAGGTTGTGAAGCTTGTGGAACAGGGAATGCCGTATCGTAAGATTTCAGAACAAACAGGCGCGTCTACCGCTACGATTACACGGATAGCGCATTGGCTCAAACATGGGATGGGTGGATATAGACAAGCTTTGGATAGAAAGAATTTAACGTAACTCCAAATATTTTTTCTGATAATTTTTATTATTTAAACTTTTACTAAGTTAGTGAGGGTGTTTTGTACCACTTTTTTTTCATCTTTTGTAGGAAGAGGGTTATGAAAATATTGATTCTTATTTTTTTTTTGACATACTCTTTGAATTTATTAATGTTTTATCACGCTAAAACAATTTATCATGAATTTATATTTCATTCAGATCCATCATCACTACCTACTTGGGGCGAGCCAAGAGGATTTTTTTGATCATCTTTATTGATCTCAAATTTACTTTTTATGCTTTTGCCTCTTACGAATATGTAAGGGGCTTTTTTTTATTTTTAACTTTTTAATATTATGTCAGCTGAATTACCTGATCTACGTATAAAATCTTTAGAAGATTATCCAGAGCTTACTTCTGAATTAGAAGCTGTATTTGAGCTTATTAGTCTAAGGCCGCCAGAAGAAGCGCGGGCTTTGGAATTAGCCTTTGCCCGTTATATGGAAGAAGGTGCCAATAATTCTTATTCGGCGGATACTTCTGGATTTATTGATTTTTTGAGCAAGAGGAAGCTTCTTTCTCCATCGGATATGATTATTGATTTAGGGGCTGGTCCAGGGGATTTGATTGGTACGCTTATGTATCGATGTCCTCTAAAAAAATTTATTGGAATTGACTTGAGTCCTGGTTTTGTTTCTCGATTTAATGATCAACGAAAACAAAATTCTGATGTTTTTATGAGGCTCGGGGTTATTGATAGTCCGTTGGATATGACGGGACTTACGGTCGATGCAAATGTTATATCGGTTCTTACTTTGGATCGACTCTCTCAGCCGAAAGTATTGATAGATAATATGTCTAAATTTACAGGTTCTAAGATTCTTGGGACCCTTTTGCCGGTTGTAGGAGAAGATGATAATCCGAGTCTTCAGGGAGAAGAGAAGAGGGTTTATACCCCTCCTGAAAATCGGATTGTTCCAGGGAGGAGTTCAGAGGAAGATCGTGAAGTTCTTTTGCGTGAACTTTCTAGATCCTGGAAATCTGAGATTAGTTATTCAGAAGTTCCTTATTCGGTGGGGAGTTCAGGAGATAGACAACGGTACGAGTTGGGAGTTTTTTATACTCCTGTTTCTTAATTTATTTTTACTATGAATAATGTTTTTACTGTTTTCGGTGATCAATATGATCAACAATTTTTTGAATCTAAGGGAAAGGAATTTGCTGAGGTTTTGAGTGATTTGGGAATACTTATGTTTCCAGAATTTATTAATAATGAAGCATTGAAACGTCTGGAACAAGAAGCTGAGGGATTGAAATCAAAGGCTTTTGAAAGTAGTTCTTCGTATAATGTATATGTGAAACCTTTTGATCCTGAATTTTCTAAAGATTCTGCTCGTAATCGACTTTTTGGGACTACGAAGAAATGTATTCCAAATGATCTACTTCCTTTGGATTCAGTATTACAGACGGTGTATGATGCTCCACTATTACAACAGTTTTTTGCTCAAATTATTGGAGTTGAATCTCTTTATCCGTATTCAGATGACTTATCGAGTATCAATGTGAATTATTATGATGAAGGAGATTCTTTAGAGTGGCATTTTGATAACTCTGATTTTACGATTACTCTTTTGGTTAAAGCTTGTGAGGAGGGAGGGATTTATGAGTATTGCACGGATATGCGATATGATGATCAAGGAAATGAGAATTATGGGTTGGTTGAAAAGATTTTGGATGGATTGGTAGAACCAAATCGGGAATCGGTTTTATCGGGAGATTTGATGATTTTTAAGGGAAATAAATCGCTGCACCGTGTTACTCCTGTTGTCAAAGGGGAACGAATATTGGTTACTTTTAATTTTAATACTGAACCTGGGATTTCTCTTTCAAAAGAATCACGAAAAACATTTTTTGGACGGACTGAGTAAAAGTTTTTTATGTATAGCTCCCCTTGAATTGAGGGGAGCGTTTTGTATGGTCTTGTTATGGATTTCAAACATCTCTTCCGACGGTTTCCGGTTACGAGTTTCCTGATTGGATTAATGCTTTTAATTTTTCTTCTAATTTTTTTGAGTGTTTTACCTAAACAAACAGTGATTTTTGTTCCTGGTGAATTGGGAATTCGGACTTTTATCTGGAGCTTTGTTCATATTGATACGACTCATTTAGTATTCAATCTTATTGCAGCCTTGCAGATGGGGACGATATTAGAGCATCATTTTGGATCGAAACGATTGAGTATCGTGACGTTCTTTGTGTGGCTGCTGGTTTCCTTATTTGCTTGGTGGTGGATCGAGTATCCGTTGGTGGGTTTTTCCGGAATCTTGATGGGATGGGTGACGTATGGGATGTTGGGGCTTTGGTCACAACCACAAATGCGTCAGGCTTTGGGTATTTGGCTTGGACTTAATATTATAGTTGGATTTTTACCGGGAGTTTCTTTTCTCGGTCACTTATTGGGAGCGGTTGCTGGATTTATTGTATTTATGGGCTTTCAATTGTTCCGCTCGTTGTCCAAAACGGTATAGTTCTTGATAGTGGACGAATTTTTGTGAGGGGTAGTATATTTTCTTTTGCAGGTGTTTGGCTGGAGTATATTTTTCATAAAACTTCTGCTCCGCTCTGGTTTCTTGTATATTAGAATATAATTTTTGGGATCGTCCCATTTTTCTGTATCTTTGTCGGTAATAGAGTGGTTTTTTTTCGAGCCTAGATCGGAGGTATTTATAGGGATCGCTTGTTCTTTTGACTATTTTTGAGGGAGAGGCTTTGTTTATCAGTATTTTTGTTTTTTGTGCTTTTGTGAGTGGGGCTTCTTTTTTATGTTCCGTTTTTTCTTGGGTAATATTGTTTGCCATCACTGTTGTGATAGAAAAAAAAGTAATAATGAGCCCGAAAATTGCTTTCATCTTTTCATTATACCTTATTTTTTATTGTATTTGAAGTTTTTGCTTTTTTTTGGTACAATGATCAGATTTATATTTAATATCATGTCTGAAAGTTCTCGCTTCGATCTCGTAGTTCAATTGTTTCAAGCTCTAACACGTCAATATCCTACTGCTTATGCGGATAACCTGCTTCGAAAGGCTGAGGTTATGGCTGATCATGAGATGCGGTATATGTGATATATATTTTAGTTCACTATTATTTTGTACTCTTTTTCTTGAGCAATTTAATTGTTCTTCTTTTTTTTGCTAATGTGAATTTTTTGTGAATTAAATGTGTGTCTTTTGTGCGTAACTTTCCCTCTGGAAACGTGTCTATGACTATGTTTCCTCCTTTTTTCAACGCAAAATCCTTGTGAAAAAAAATCAAATCCTTTTAATATTAAGTTAACCCTTAAATATTTCCTAAGTGTGCGCAAAAATGCTGCAGTACTCTCATGGCTTTGGCTACTGTAAGAATAATCCTCATTCGGAGGGGATTCATTTTGGTATTAAAGAATGGATGGTCTTAACCTTAGGGGTTTTGATGTTGGTTGTGATCAATGTTGTAGTGTTTAATAACAGAGAGGTTCCAGTCTCTCGTTTTGTTCCTACAGTAAATCAAACGATTTCGACTACGAATATTGATAGTTGGACTCGTTCGGATGGAGAGACGGGCGCTTTTTTGGCCTTAGAGTCGGAAGGGTTAGTTTCTTCATTATTGGCTTCGAATGAGGATTGGCAGAAGTTTTTGGATGCCGTGAGTCTGGTTCCTGTTGTTAGTCCTTTACGTAGTATTCAGGAGAAGATCGTGGAACCTATTTCGTTTTATTTTCAAGAACCTGATTTTCTGTGTGAGTATCTAGATAATCCTAATGCGTTTCATCACTGTATGAGTGTTGGTATGGATATTTATTTATCCAGTATAATGGCTCCAAGGATTACAACGAGTCGAATTCCTTTGGGGGTGGTGAGTCAGATGGTCCAATAGTGTAGTTTTTGTTTTTTTATAATTTTGGATTATAGTCTGATTCAGAATGATACCACCTGGTTTATATGACGTCGATCGAAGTTTTGAGGACAACTACAATGAAGGTCCTTTTTATAATGGGGATTTTCCTGATAGGATTATTTTGCCTCAAAAAACTAAAATTTGGGATTCGGAGGTGAACTCGCCGGTTGGTGTTCCTGCGGGGCCTCTTCCTAATAGTCGATGGATTGAGACGTATTTTCGTCTTGGATATGATGTTTTGGTGTATAAAAATGTACGAAGCTTGGAGTATCCGTGTCATCCGGCTCCTAATTGTCGATTTGTGGAGGAGTCAAAACAGTTATTTTATGAAGATATAGGAGGCGGTCTTCTGACAAGAGACGCGCCTGATGATATGAAACATCTGAGTATCACAAATTCTTTTGGAGTTCCATCGGTGCCGCCGAGTGTTTGGATGGGAGATGTAGAAAAGGCGTTGAGTAGCGCCGGAAAAGATCAGTTTATGATTACTGGAATACTTGGAACACCAGGACTAGAGGAACGAGATATGATTGAGGACTTTGGGTATGTGGCGAGTATGGCAAAGGAATGTGGATCTAAGGCGGTAGAGTTGAATTTTTCTTGTCCAAATGTTTGTACTGGAGAGGGGAGCATCTATGCCGATCCAGAAAATTCGGCACGAATATCAAAGGTGGTTAAAGAAGCGGTAGGGAATATGCCTGTTATCATAAAGATTGGATATCTTCCATATGAGCAACTGAAGGCGGTGATAGAACAAAACTTACCCTATATCGATGGAGTCGCAGGGATCAATACTATCCCGATGAAAGTTCGTGATGCAGATGGAACGCAGGCGCTTCCTGGGGAAGGACGGCTCCAGAGTGGTATTTGTGGATCGGTGATACGAGATGTGTCTCAGTTGTTTACCAAGGATGTAGTGAAAATAAGAAAAGAATTGGGGGGTGATTTTTTGATTTTTGGAACTGGAGGAATTATGGAAGCTGATGATGCGATTGCTCGGCTAGAGGCTGGGGCTGATTTTGCGATGATGGGGACGGCGGCAATGTGGGATGCAGAGTTGGCGGTGAAAATTCAGAAAAAACTCCTTTCATAATGGTTGATGTGGTATTGGTCGATGGGGAAAATCGTGAAATAGGGGTGATGGAGAAATTGGAAGCGCATAAGTCTGGTAAATTGCATCGGGCGTTTTCTGTATTGATTCGGAATACTCAGGGACAATGGCTGATCCAACGTCGGGCTCTAGAAAAGTATCATGGTGGTGGTTTATGGTCAAATGCGGTCTGTAGTCATCCTTTGCCTGGAGAATCGTATGAGGACTCAATTGTACGTCGAATGATGGACGAGATAGGGATTGCGTGTGAGGTGAAGAAAGGATTTGAATTTATATATCGAACGACGGTGGGGGATCTGATCGAACATGAGCATGATTCGGTTTTCTTTGGGGTGTATGATGGGGAGATTGTTCCGAATTCTGAGGAGGTAATGGAGTATAGATGGGTTGAGGTGGAAGCTTTGCGATTGGAAATTTCTGCGTTTCCAGATCGTTTTACGCCTTGGTTTGTGCTTATATTAGAGGAAATTCAGGTACGAAATTTTAAGTTTTAAATTTTGAATTTTGAAATAAGATTTATGTAGTATGAAATTTTTTATGTTGATATTGGCGGTTTTGTTTATGGGATGTGGAGCTCCTGACGTAGTGGGATCAGAAAAATATCCAGCGGAGATGACAGAGGCCGAGAGAACCGCTGAAATTCAAGCAATTTTGGATAAAGTTGGGGTAAAATTGCCGACGAACTGGGAATCAATGTCTAAGGAAGAACGAGGGATATTTCTCTTGCCAATTTTGATGGAGGCGAATATGGAGGAATAAAACTTGATTTCAATTGATATATTTCTAGGATCTTTTAGCTTTTTTTATCAAAGCAATGACACAATGGGGTGTCGCCAAGTGGTAAGGCAGCGGCTTTTGGTGCCGCCATTCGGGGGTTCGAATCCCTCCACCCCAGCCAACCTAGTACAGTAATATCCAATAGTGACCCGACTAGTTCGGGAGCTTTTGGTGTGATTTGAAATCTTGAGAAGTCTTTTGGGGATTGATACTTCAAAATACGTCTATTGTGACCGATGTGCCTATGGAGGTGAAGCACTAATATCTTCTTCTAAGCTTTTCCATTTCTTCTTCGTGTCTTTGGTCTTCCCTTTCTATATCGCTATCAAGCATCTTTTTGTATTCTTCAACAAATTCTTTCAAATTTTTGTTATCTAAGTCCCATTTTTCAACTTTGTCTTTCTTTTTTCTATAAGCATCTGCCATGATTGATTCTCCTGTCGTGCCTGAGACCATTCCTGGGTTAGAAAGATAAACCATACATGTATCCCAAATTTCTTTATCTTTTTTAAAAGTACTAATAGTTCTTTTAATAATTCTTTCCAAAGAGTCTCCACGATACCACTGAAAAATTGGATGAATATATTTATTCCAAGCTTTTTTATCTTTTGAATCAATAATCTCATCTATTTTGTAATCCATTCTTGAGGAAAATCCAGGGAATAGCGCTTTCAATAAGATAGCTGCTTTCCACCCATATTTCTTATCGAACCATTTCCAAATCTCATCGATGATTATATCTTCATAATCATGTAAATCAGGGATTAAATTATGGAAATCAAACGGTAATGATGAATAGTGATAAGACAGTTTTTCAATTTTTTCTTCTTTTTGAACCCTTCTTTCAAAAAAACTAACAAATTGAACTGCATCAAATTTAAGTAAATATTTTAAAACATATTCATCATGGTATTGAATATCACTTGTATTTAAGAGATTTTCAATAACGACCTCCCAGTCATTCTTATTTAAGTGTTCAAATATATTTGTGCCTTCTTGCCCTCCATGAAACCAATTAGTCCAATGAGTCAGTTCATACTTGGTTAGCTCACGCAAAGTCCCAATAAATAAGTCTTTATGTTCTATATTTGTGAAACCAAGAGAGTATAGAAGTTCTGCAAATAGCTTTCTTTTTATATCTCTGTCTCTCTTTGATCTAATCTTCTCAAATAAAGCCTGAAAAATTTCAATATCTACCTCCAGCATGAATCTTAAGGCGAAAGCAATAATTTGCAGATTTTTCCCACTATCTATCCATTCTTGAATTATTTGCCTAAGCTTTGTTCTGGCAGATTTGTCTAACCCCACCATCAAATAGTCTTTGAATCTTTCCAAGCAGGGATTATT
>JABAZT010000011.1:0-752 GCA_018608565.1 Candidatus Altimarinota bacterium | reverse complement strand
TATTTATTTCTAGTAATACAAAAGCTAACTCAGGTTTTCTTTCTCCGATCTTGGTTAGTAAATCTTCAAAGTATCTGAATTTACCTATATCTTTTAAGTTTTCTTCTGTTTCAGCTATGTTAATAATTCTTTGGATCCATTCTTGTTGGGTGGCTTCAGTAATGCTTTTAATATACCGATCAATGTGATCATTTCTATATTTCACAGTCTCATCCCAGCCCATTTCTTGGCGCCTAAATCTACGTTCATAACCAACTAAAATTCGATATATCTTGTATTCGGAGTTTTTCTCGATAAGTACCCAAAAATCTGCTAATTCTTTTAAATTCTCCCTCTCAAACCCATTTTCTAGCCATGCTATACGGTCTTCTAACTCTGATAAAACTTCCAAAGCAGGCTCTTTAGGTAGTATCTCTTGGTTAAAGAAGTTTAGAATCTCTTTAACATTTTCTATTACAATTGGTCTTAATTCTTCACCATAATGTGAATCACGAAAAGCTGAATTAAAAACAGTTAATAGAGATATTTGCACTTTCGGATCATTTGACTCTAAATAAACATTTTTGGCTATTTCTATAGCTGTTTTCCTATTATTTACGACATCTTCGGTCGCATTTAAGCCTCCATGACGAAAAGTCGCTGTTTTAAAGTCTTCCCATTCAACTCCTTCAAAATCTGGATTTAGCAAAGTCGACAGACCTGAAACAATCAGATCAATGTACCTCATTTTTTTCTTAATTGCCCATTTGTTG
>JABAZT010000023.1:67154-72103 GCA_018608565.1 Candidatus Altimarinota bacterium | reverse complement strand
ACGACATCTTATTTTCTGGACGCCGTTTTATCTAGTATTCTTAAAACTCGGTCTAGATTTCGTATTAGATACATGGTTTAAAAAATCTAAAAAATTCTACCTAGAATGGATATTGATACCCGCAATTTTATTTGGAATTACTTCAAATGTTTTCTTTACTGAGCGACAGGCACACTTTAGTTTTGATGAAATAAAAGACTTAGTTGAAACCTATAAGCCAGCTACTATGGGAATGGATTTGGCAACATTGCACCCCATAATGCTAAACCATGCGTATCCAGATATGTATATAAATCCTCAAACAGGAGATGATTTTGCTGATCCAGGTATGCCCCAGTATCCTGGCTTTACCGAACGACCATATATGTATGTCGGACAAAGCGAACCGATCTCTTCGGTATTTATAGAAAAACTAGAACAAGTACATGGAAAGAAACTGGTACATGAATCCATATATGCTCCTGAAAAATCTATATATATGTCTCCTAATAATACGCCTCTCAATTCTTGCCGTAATGCTAAATATATTTACATTTTTGAATAAACAAACCAATGCTACAGTCATCCCTCATTAAGAATTTTATCAAAAAAATACATACATCAGAACTGCTCTGGCCTATTCTCATTTTCATCCTCTTTTGGATGCTTATGCATACTCATAGTGGGATGTATGAATTTTTAATTGGAGATAACCTTGTGCAATTTTTCCCAGGAATGGTACACAACGGTCGAGAATTTTTTTCAGGATCAGTCCCACTTATTAATTACCATCACTTCCTCGGATATGAATCTCTATTGACGGGGTACTATGGTGGTCTCTACCTCCCTATTTACGTTGCATATTTTCTTTCTCACCATGTGTTTGGTAATGACTTCTTCCTGCTGGGAATCCTTGCTTTTTATCATTATTTTGTGGCATTTGTCGGATTCTTTATGTTATTGAGAAGATTTCTCAGACATAAGCTGTTTTGCTGTGTTGCTTCATTGGGATATATATTTGCTGCGACCTATGTTAACTATGTCGCTGAATGGTGGTATGTCCTCATCCCAATGGCGTATTTACCTTGGATTACATTCTTTAGTTTAAAAGTGATAGATCGGTTTAGCGAACCGATTTTTAATCGAAAAAAAATGATGTTTGAAATGATTATCCTTGCCCTCATTATGGCCTCAGTTGCCTTGGCAGGAAATAGCCATTTCACACTCCTCATGTATACCTGCGGAGGGCTCTTTGCGTTTTTTTACTTCCTAGGAAAAATTAACACGATTATCTGGAAACGCCTGCCGTACATACTTATTATTGTTCCTTTTCTGGCAGTAGGCATTTCGGCTATGTTTTTATTTAGTGATTATGCCAAGGACTCTGACTCAAAACAAGGACACAAAGATGCTGGATACATGATTGGAAACCACCTCAAACTTAACACTGACCCGAAATCATTTATCATGGCTCCGTTCAACCATCAGTTTGATTTCTCAACTCCAACCTATGAATCCGCACATGTTCGCTTTGAAGGAGAAAATGTCTGGCCTATGGGATTTATTAATGGAATGGGTCTTCTAGCCTTTGTTCTTTTTATTCCTTGGTATATTTTTAAACGTTCTTCCAAAGGCTGGTTCCTTGATGATCAAAAACGGATTGTCTTCACCGCATTTCTGATTGCGGTATTAGGATTGATTTTGGCCTGTGGATACAGACCTCTCTATGAATTCTTATCTCGATCGGAAAGTCTTAGTAAATTGATGCATGCACATAAAAATTATTTTGTGGCGATGTTCTACATCTCTCTTTTTGCAGGACTTTTTTGGGGAACTTGTTTTGAAAAACTATCAAAAAAAATTCGTAAATTTTGGTATAGAATTTTTATAATTTTAGGAATTTTCACAACGATCGTAAACATCGTGGTTATTACCCAGATAACTCATTGGAATTTTACTGATGAGACACTCCCTATAAAACCAAACCTATCACTCCCAAAAGAAAAACGAATGGTCCATGTTGGAGATTTTTTTGATTATCAGCCAAACAAAAAAGTCTGTGGAGAATATATGGGGTTCACCTGTGCCAGTCTTTTTAACTATCATGTTTTTGGAAACTATGAACCGCTATTACCCATGCAACAAAGTCTAGATCTCAACTATATTGCTGGACGAACTGATGCTGGTTATAAAGAATTTAGCTATGGATTATATGAAATACTAAAAGAATTTGGTGTTTGTACGATTGTGAATCGGTATGCTTATATGCAACCAGATGTAACCGTAAGTAAAATGCGTATCCCTCTAGATCGAGCGGTCGTCACCAAAGTTTCTGACGAAGCCTATGCCGTTGAGGACTTAGACTGTCATGAATACAAAATTGATCAAGGCTTAGTAACCAATAGGGAATACCATGGTGATAGAATTGTGTTTGATCTAGAGAACGTTGATCAAGATACGGTACTTAATGTGAAGAACTACTACTTAGACCGATACAGAGCCTATGACCAAAATGGTACACGACTAGAATTGAAAGTGACGGTAAATGAAGAAACTATTATTGGACGTAACATGATCGATGTCCTCGTTCCTGCTGGTACGACCCAGGTTACGATACGCTACCATCATCCAATCTTGGTGTTTTTATTTTGGGCATCATTCCTCATCTACGGGATGCTTGTTTGGCTGATCTTCCGCTATTTCCGAAATTCATCATCTACTAAAAACTCTAAAGGAAAGACCTCCAAGAAACCTAACAAGAATGGGTTTTCCTTGAAAGGGATATGGTATCGAATTTCAAATGCAGAAGCTCGGCATCAAAATATGGATCAAATTCATTTTGTATCTCCACATCAATCCCTCTCGAAACGAAAACTTCTTGAACGGCTTGACCAACTTGAATCTGAGAATGAAATCTTACGAAAGAAACAACTGAAAAAGAAACCAAGTAAGCCTAAAACAGTACGCAAAAAGAAATCATAGGAGGCTCATAAGGGTCCTTGCTTCCTTAATAGCTAGTATCATTCAAGTTTTTCAAACCTTTTTATATCAATTCAATAATTTGCATTAGATCTGTGACCTGTCTTGTTTTTTTCACAAGATCTGGGTCTATCTTCTGCCATTTGAGCAAATGGTATACCGTATGAACCTCTGCGGCTAATCCGGCCCTAACACCTGTATTGGAATCCTCTATCACCCTACAATCTGCCGGAGCTACTCCTAAAATCTTAGCAGCCTTTAGATACGGATCAGGGTTTGGTTTTCGTTTTTGTACATCTTCGAGTGCGACTAAATTTTTTCCATTATCTGCTGCTATTTTCATCCATTCAAAACGCTTCATTAATAACTCTGGAATTTCACGAGTAATAGTTGTCACTAAACACATAGGAATTCCTTTTTCATATAGAGTTCTAATAAATTTTTCTGATTCTGGATATGGCTCAGCAATACCATAGACTTCATTTTTTACCTGACTATATCGAGGCTTAAACTCTGTTACGATTGACTCCCTAATCTCTCTCTCTTTATCGTTGGAAGATGCATTGATCCATTCTGACAATGTCTCAGAAGTCGGTCGTCCTCGTGGATGTGGAGGAAAATCTATTGGAGAATAACCTCGCTCTTTGCAAATAGTAAATGCTAAATCATTATAAGCGTTCACTTTAGATTCCTCTGTTGGAAAAAGAACTCCATCAATATCGATAAGAAAAGCTGTATTCATTGTCTAAATACTAGAGCTTCTTACTTTCGGCTTCAAGCTATTTCTCTCTTCCTAAAAATTCCACTTATCGACATACTCCCATGCTGTCATAACCATATCTGGCTTAAAGTTGAGTGATTTCATCTGCTCTATGTACCGAGAAATATCTTCTGGACGTCCCCATCGCTCTGGACAGACAAGTGCTGTTTTGATTCCTTTTAGGTCTTCTACTGTTTGTGCATCTAACGGTAATTTTGTATTGGTGTCTATCCATACCCAATCTAGCTTATCTTTGTAACGAAGTGTTTGTTCTATCACTTCATCTTCTGAATATCGTACTGATATTTTTCGATTCCCAGCCCTTGTGGATCGATACATATAGGGAAACTCCACATCGAGAAGAAAATAATCTGTAATTCCTCTATCTTCACAGAGTTTTCGAGCATAATCTTCAAATCCCGCTTCTTTGACGTTGAGAATGATGAATCTATGATCATAGTGCTCTAAAAATGCCTCAAAATCTTCTCCTCCTACAAATGGGTCATGATTGAGGACTATTTTTTTTCTTCCATCCTCATGTGCTCTGAGATCTATCTCTATTCCATATTCTGATGGTATGGATTTTAGTTGTTGAATCGTGTTAACTCGATGGATGCACTTGATCATGATTTATTTTTTTACTTTTTTCACTGTTTTACGAAGCCCAACAATATATTTCAGGGTTCTGATTACTGTTTTCACCTTACTCCCAAAAGAAAAAGCCCATGCTGATTCACCGTGAATACGATCCAGAAAAAGAACCGGAATCGTTACTACCTCAAGCTTAAATTTTCTAGCTAAGTACAAAAAATATAGATCGAGTGAAAAATCCGTCGGTGCCTGAGGACGAATTTTTTCAAAAAATGAACGATGAAACATTTTTGGTTGTGCGTTTACATCTGAAAGTCTTCGAAATAAAATCAAAGAAGAAAGCACTGACATCCCGAGCGTAAATGCCCATTGACCAAAGGTTCGTCCAACGCGTTTTCCTTTGAGAAATGTTTGCTGAGGATTTTTTGATTTTTTAAATCTTTCAAGGGCTCGTTCAACATCCATAGGATCTGTCTGTGCATCCGCATGGGTCCAACAAAGAACTTTGCCTGTTGCCTCATCTAGCCCTGTTAGTATAGCCCCGCCGTATCCTTTATTTTTTTTATAATCCACGACTCTTATTTTCGGATTGTTTCTTTCTTTTAATTCGGAAGCAAATACTTCGCTTGAATTGTCTTTT
>JABAZT010000023.1:0-67144 GCA_018608565.1 Candidatus Altimarinota bacterium | reverse complement strand
GTCATTTACACAAATGAGTTCGAAGTCATTTTTAAAAAGACATTTTTCAAATCGATCGAGAATGATCGGAATATTTTTTTCTTCATTATAACAGGGCACGACGATCGATAATTCTGGCATGATGATTTATTTTACAAACACTTCTTTCCAATAGTTATAGGTCTTGAGATCATTTGGAGTTCCCCAGCAGATATATTTATCAACTTCGAAAACTCCCACTTTTTGTCCTAATGCCTTACAGTGATCAAATACCTTGTCTACATAAAATTCTCCATTAATCTTGTCGTTCTCTGCTACCATTTTATCTGTCGCATCAAAAAAATGTTGTGCCTTTCGAAACCAAAATGTTCCGACCACAGCGTGATCATTCATTGGCGTATCCGAAATTGGAATTTTCACCGACATATGATCAAAATTTCCATTTTCATCCATCTTCACCCATCCATAGGCGTTTGGATTCCAAGATACCGTCGCGTTATTTCGAAATGTAAAAAGAACCGCATCTAGATCTCCTGCGACTAATTCATCCCATGAAGATTGATCCCAGAGTTGTCCATTGTCACAGGCTCCGATAAGTAATGAGTCTGAAGGATCTAAAACCGCTCTTGCCGCCATACAACTCGTAGCCTGCCCAATTGGATCTGGATCTATGACTGTTTTTGCATGAGGAAATATTTTTTGAATTTCTTTATCGATTTGAAGCTCCTGCACATGCTCCTCTCGCAGTACAAAAAATTGCTTATCAGTTTTCGGTAAATATTCGACAACCGCCTGAATCATAGGCTTTCCATCAACTGGAATGAGTGGTTTCGGAAGCGTGTATCCTTCTGCTGTAAATCGAGAACCAGCGCCGGCCATAGGTATCAAAAGTTGCATAAATGAGATGGATAACAAGAGTAAAAGGAATTATATTTTTTATCTATACGCGCCTCTTTTTTCTCAAAAATTGTACTCAATTATTTTGATTCTTGAAATTGAATTGTAATCATCATCGAATCCTCAATCGCTTCCCATGTATGCGGGGTGTTAGCTGGGCAGTATACAAAATCTCCCTCAATAGATTGTTCATAAGACCGACCGTTCATTTGTTGAATAAAATGACCGTGGACCAAAATGGTAATTGTTTGATATCCAGAAATACTATGAACTTCTTCACGCCTTTCCCCTTTCTTGTGATGTGACCATTTGATACGAAGTGTCTCATTTTCCATGCTTGGCATATCTTTAAACCCATATCCCATGATCCACTGTCCATGGTCTTTTCCAAGCTGATTGGCATTTCCAGTTACTATTTTTTTCATTTTAGGATCATACCATATCTCACTTTTCTTCTCAATAAATTCAACTAAAATCTAGATCACAATGTACCAAAAAGAAACACAACAAATGCTATCGCTCATTCGAGACGCAGCAGTAACTGAAATCATCCCCCGATATCAAAATGTTACGGCCGAAATGAAGTATGAGTCTGATAATTTCAAAGACTATGTAACAGAGGCTGACAAAGCTGCCAGTAAGAAAATACTCTCTACCGTACGCCCTCAATTCCCCGGATCATATTCAGAGGAACACAAGCATGTGGATCGATTTGATCATGATCTTATTTGGCAACTTGATCCGGTCGATGGAACGCATGAATTTATTGTTGGATTCCGAAATGGATTTGGATGTAATGCCGCCTTATTAGAAAGAAATACTGATAATGATTTTGTTCCCCGAGTAGGAATCATCTACATCCCCATGACCAAAGAAGCCTGGTACTATGATGGATTTGAGACCTGTTGGGAAATCGATGGCATCAAACAGAAGACTCCTCTCCGCACAAAGAAAAGCATAGTAGGGTCTCAACGAAAAGTAGATACAAATCCACAACTGAATACTATCTATAAACAGATTGGGATTGAATTAGGACTCTCAGTAAAAATACAGGAAGCTGGAGGTGCGGCGGCAGCCTTGGCGGATCTCTGTCGAGGAGATATCAATCTTCATGTTTTCAACTATGATATTGCTAAGGACTGGGATATTGCCATGGCGATCCCAATCATAGAAGGACTTGGAGGTTGGGTAAGTGACCTGGAAGGAAATTCATTTTCTAATCTAAACCGACCAGATGATAGTGGTGGAGATCCTTATCTAAGAAAAGGATTTATGGCTTCTATTGTTTTTACAAAAGAACAAATTCTTCCTCATATTGATCCAGCGTTATTTATTGAAAAAGCCGCATGAATTTTGAACACAAACTCGGTTTTGCCTTAGTTCCTCACGAAGATGATCAAAAAAAAATTTATGAATTATCTGACATACTCAATAAAAACCTAGATCTTGGTTTTCGAGTAACACCAGAAAGTGCGATCCCTCATATAACTGGATTTCAGGGAATTTTTGCAGATATAGAAATGATCAAAATAAGACTAAATACACTTAATTTTAGTTTTCTAGACCGGAACCAATCGATTCAGGGACTGAGTCTTTGGGCCCAAAAAATTATCTTTCTTGACTATAAGAACACCCAATTACTGAGACAGTTCCATCAACTCATTATTGATACATTTGAAAAAGGAACTGACTACCAAGGAACTTCTGCTGACCCACAAAACTTTGATGGAATTACGTCAGGGCAACAAGCTGCTTTTGATATGACCGGGTATCCGTTTTATGGAGATGAATTTCTTCCTCATACTACGATGGCACATCTTCAGAAAGCTCAATCTCAAGAGGAAAAATCATCTCTTAATCAATTTATAAAACGCTCAAGTATTGGTGATACTATTGAATTTATAAAAGTGGTTATTTTTGAGGTAGAAGCCCTTGGGAAATCTACTAATATTTTGTGGGAAAAGGATCTAGCATAACACATTGACAGGATTGATATTAAGTATTATCTACTAGAAAATGATTCTCGATACTGAAAAACTAAACCAAGAACAAGAAGAAAACTATGCTCAATGGTTTCCTGGAGCTGATACTATAGCTCCATCTGTATCACTTATTTCGAGTGATAAATTTCCAGCAGGAGAAGGAGAATCCGGATATATCATTGCATTGAGATATGATCATGATTTTGTGAAGGCTGTGCAAAATATTTCAGAGGCTGTATCAACTCAGGTTACGATTCTTCCTTATGGACGAACGGAGGATAATGTTCACACTACCTGCTTTGTGATAAGAAAGGATACCGTAGATGGATTTATTCCGGACGACCACTATCTCGAAACACTACAAAATTCTGTTGCTGAAGTAATTGGAACAAACTCAAAAACCCAACTAATCCCAACTGTTAAATTTTCAGATCCTCTCTGGAATGCTAGTACGGTAGTGGCACCTGGGGTTTCTTCTGATGGAAAGTTTTGGAAACTATCCCAAGATATTGCCAATGCTGTAGATGAAGAACTGGCTTTTCCTAAAATCACACATGTTACAGCTGCACGATTTCTTGAATCAAGAACTCCTCCAATAAAACTACCACAAATAATTTGCACACAGCGTATTCAAACACAAGTTCAGGCAGCAGGTATACTGGTTGGAACATTTCAAATGGATAGGAATGGATTTCGATTTAAAGACGAAGTAGAATTTAAACTAGCTTCATAAATAGGTTTTCATCGACTCAGGCCTGAAATGTACCCGCCCAATATTCATACTCTTGAAGATCCGCAGGAGTTCCCCACTGAAAGAACTTTTCCATTTCAAAAACATGTGTTTTTAGTCCATCCTCTTGCATGAGATAATACGGCATCGAAACATACCACTCTCCGTTACTAATTGGCTCAACCTCCGCAACACATCGCTGGCAATACTCCTTCATAATCTTTCCTGTGCGGAAGTAATACATTCCTGCTGCGTGATGTGACTGAGTCTTATCCTCGGTAAAAGAATATTTTTCTCTAATTTCAATTAAGTCATTATTTGCATCGACCTTGCAGCCTCCATATACACCTGGACGTAATAACGGCGGATGAAATCCTGTATAACAAGGAATCCCTCCATCATAATTTCCTTCTGCCATTTTTTGCTTAAACCTGGCCCAATCCCAAATCCCACCATAATCACAATAACTCACCATATAGGCTTCATCCTCCTCAATATATGATTCAATTCCCTCTGCCTCTAGCATGGCGGGGACTGGTCCTTTCTGTCGATAGGGAACGGTAATAATTTTACATCCTGGTCGTACCTGAGATAGAATTTCACGAGCTTGATGATGTTTTTCGTGATCTTCATTTATAAGGAATGTAAAATCAGTTTCTCCTGGGAAAAAATCACACACGTGCTCAATAATCATTTTCCCCGAAACTTTTATTTTCCACTTAGGATCGGTATAGCCTTCAGCAATAAATCGATTCCCCATGCCGTTCATTGGTATTAGTATTTTCATATTTATTGGTTGAGTTTTATACGATGTTTTTCTCGTCCCATATCTAGGATATAACGTTGGTCAGATTCTGTCAGATATTTTGGGGTCCAACCAAGTTTATGGTGTGCATAATTCAAATAATTTACCGAACAAAGATTCTCCCATACCGATTTATTTTTTCTGTGATTCTCTTTTTTAAATTGTAATTCATTCTCACTCATATCGATTCCCAGATCTTGACCAAATACGACGGAATCAGGAAAACAATGTTGTGTTAATTTTTGTCCAAGGATGATAGGGCTCAGGTAATTTCCTGGAAATAAAAAACCACTCCCAGCCTCTAGATCATTGCACTTAAATGCCTCTAGATCATTATCTAATCGAAATTGATCACACATCCGAGTAACTTCTTGATATAGATCGCCTACCTCTGAGAGGCTATCTGCGGCAAATACTATCCCGTGATTTTCAAACAGTAATATTTGAGGAATGTCTGATCTTTTTGGGTATTGCTTGAGAATTTCAAGTGTAAGCCCAAGTCCTGGTGACACATATGGTATCCAACCGCAGCCCATATCTTCTGGCCATATAGAACTCAACACTGATTGCCCCTCCTTGGCGGTAGTGAAGATATTAATATCCACTAAGTGTGTATGTACCACGTATTTATAAGGGATAATCGCGTGTACAGAGGTCTCGATAGAGGCTTTTTTATCGATAAAATCTTTATCAGTATTCTTATCGGTAAAGGCATTGAGTGAATCTTCGTGCTCCTGTGATACGATTGGAAACTGATTTCCCTCAAGTGTGTCGACAAGTCTTTGGTACTTTACTTTTACTCCAGGACACGCGGGTATCATTTCTGACAAGAATGTTCCTGAAGCTTTTATGAGCATCCACTCATCGTCTAATTTGAAAGAAGTATTTCCTCCTCCCCCCTGCACATGACGGGGTGTTCCTACCTGATGACTGTAACCGATAAAATCTAATAATTGGTCCATTTAATCTTTAAATACAAATATTTTTAGTCCTATAAAGTTTAGGATCGTTGAAACCATAATTGCCCCTACTTGTCCTATTTTTGGATCTACACCTAGATACTCAACCAAGAGATAGAGTACTCCTGTAGATATTATAAGGGAGATAATATACACGGTGATATATTTAATAATTTCTTGTAGATCATGTCGGCTCTTTGCCTCAAAAGTCCAAAACTTGTTGAGAAAATATCCAAAAATAAGTCCCACTGTATACCCAAAAATAGAAGCCCAGATATAACTACAAACCTCAAGTGTATATAACCCCCAAAAACAAGCGTAATTAATGATGGTACTTAGACCTCCTGTGACTAAAAATCTCAAGAATTTTTGAGATAAAAATGTTTTTAAAATATTCATGATCAGCATCTATTGTAACTTTTTTATCTCTTTCTAGAAATAAAATCGGTTTATGACTTTATTTTTGGAGAAGAATGTGATATAATGATCAGATTTTTTGCCTAATGATCAATGAAACCAGAAACGCTCCAATTCATCCTCCGTCATCCAATCTTTTGGATTGTTCTGGTGCTCAAAATAATTGCAGGAGCTGTTTTTGCTGGAGGTTATTTTACCGATGGATTTTTACCATTCCTACAACATTTCGCACAACATGGAGGTAATCCATATACCCAATTTTTTGAAAACACTCCGGCGGCTTTCCCATACGGGACTACAATGCTTTGGATTTTAGCTGCTTTTATAAAACCTTTTGCTGGATTTGATAATCAATTACTTCATTCGTTTATACTCAAGCTTCCATTACTTTTAGCTGACTTGTTTATTCTTATCGGACTTCTCAACTTTGTTCACGGGCAAAACAAGAGAGTTCTATATCTTTACTGGTGTTCGCCTATTCTTTTTTATATTTCTTATATTTATGGACAGTTAGATGCTATTCCTACCGCCATTTTATTTGCGTCGTTGTTTTGTATTTTTAAACAAAAATATCTTCTTTCCTTTATTATATTAGGACTTGGAATTGCGGCTAAGACACATTTAATTCTCGCGCTCCCCTTCTTTTTGGGATATGCGTTTATCAAAAAAGTCCCGATCCGAGTACTCTTTCTCTACCTTGGTAGTTTTCTCGCCTCTGGATTTATAGCCATGAGTCCTTATCTTTTCTCTGAAGGATTTCAGGTTATGGTGCTAGAGACTGGAGAGGCTATGAAATTCTTTAATTTAGCGCTCCCCTATAACCTACAAAATATTGCTTATTTGGTACTTCCTGGAATATGCCTTTTTGCATTTCTTACCTTCTACTCACAAAGACAGATCTCCCGAGATTTCTTTCTCCTCTATCTAGGAATAATCTTCTCATTTGTAGTCATCCTTGCGCCTCCTATGGCTGGATGGTTCTATTGGTCTATCCCTTTCATGGTATATTTTTATGCCAAATACAAAGAAGCTCCTACTTTTTGCTTTACCCTTATGAATTTGGCTTATTTTGCCTTTTTCATCCTAAAACAAGAATCTGATTTTTTTACGAGCTTTTCGATCATTGCTCCACAGATTTCAGACATCGTTCTCAATCCCTCAATCATTGGCATCGAATATAGTCAATTGGTTCAGAATATAAGTTTCACGGTATTGATCACCTCTATGCTCGCTACAATTGTTTGGGCCTACCGAATGGGAATTGCGTCTAATTCTGAGTATCGATTTGATGACAAACCGTTTCTCGTAGGAATTGGGGGTGATTCTGGATGTGGAAAATCAACCGTCGTAGAAAGTCTATTGGAACATTTCCATGAAGGTCATGCTCTGTGTGTTAATGGAGATGGCGCTCATAGATGGGAACGTGGAGATAAAAACTGGAAAGACTTCACACACTTAAATCCAAAATCAAATCATCTTCACACTGACCTAGAGCACGCTATTCAACTCAAAAATCGTAAAGAAATTAATCGAGTAGAATATGATCACAAGACTGGGAAGTTTACGAAACCACTTCCAATGGATACCAAGAAATTTGTTCTGTTTAATGGTCTACACCCTTTTTACTTAGGACGAATGCGTCAGGTTATGGATATGAAAATTTTTATCGAACCAGAGGAAGAACTGAGAAAACATTGGAAAATATCACGAGACATGAAGAAACGAGGATATACTCGTGACCAAGTTTTGGAACAAATGGATCAGAGAGAAAAAGATGCTGATAAATATATACGTCCTCAGAAAAAATTTGCAGATGTAGTTATTAATTTTCATCCTGGAACAAAAATCAAAAATCTTGGATCTGATACAGAAAAATTTGAACTAAAACTTGGGTTAGAATTTGATAATTCTGTTAATGTAGAACCATTTCTCTCTGCACTAGAAGAAATCGCTTCTCTTGAACTTGAGCATGATATGAATGAGGATCTAACCAAGCAAAAATGTGTAGTATCTGGAAACGTAAACGGAGAAAGTCTTACTAAATTGCTTCATACGCTTATGCCAAATTATCATGAAATCTCTGAAAAAATGGGAGATTTCAGAGATAACCTTGAAGGAATTCTACAACTATTCCTCCTCTATTACATTGGAGAGACACTTAAATTCAGAGAGACACAACGATAGAATCTCCTCCCTTATTCTCTTTATACTAGCGCTTTTTATTTTTTCTCGTGTTTTACTTTTTCTTGTGAAAAATTTATCTACAATCCTTCCGAAAATCTTAACACCTCTATTTCATGGCAAAGAAACGTATTGCTATCAACGGATTTGGACGAATTGGTCGAGCTGCAGCTCGTATCATTCTTCAGGATCACCAAGACACTCTCGAACTTGTGGCCGTCAATGATCCATCTCCGATCAAACATAGTGCCCTACTTTTCAAGTATGATTCAAATTTTGGACGATATGCTGGAGAGGTAAGTACCGAAGGAGAAGATACGCTCGTTATAGATGGACAGAAAGTTACAAAATGTACTACTCGAAATATTCCAGAACTCCCTTGGGGAGATCTAGGAGTTGATATCGTACTAGAGTGTACCGGGGTTTTTCGGACAAAAGAAGGGGCTACCCAGCATATTACTCAGGGAGCTAAAAAAGTAATCATTTCTGCTCCAGGAAAAGATGATGCTTTCGCTACATTTGTAATAGGTGCGAATGATGATCAAATTACTGGAAATGAAACACTCATCTCTAACGCCTCTTGTACTACAAACTGCCTGGCCCCTTTGGCCAAGGTTCTTGATGATGAATTTGGGATTGAATCAGGACTTATGACAACCATTCATTCTTATACGACAAGCCAACCCGTACTAGATCTAGGAGGCAAAGATCTTCGTCGAGGACGTGCTGCCGCTATTAATCTTGTTCCTACGAGCACTGGAGCAGCTAAAGCTGTTGGATTGGTATTACCACAACTAAAAGGAAAACTAAATGGGATGGCAGTACGAGTGCCAACTCCAACCGTGTCTATCGTAGATCTTACTATTAAAGTAAAAAAATCTGTTACGGTTGAATCTGTAAACGCAGCTATTAAATCTGCTTCTGAAAAAATGCCTCATATATTGGGATACTCTGATCTACCTCTTGTCTCTAAAGATTTTGAACAAGATCCAAGAAGTTCTATCTTTGATGCAGATCTAACCTACGTTATGGATGACATGGTTAAGATCATGAGTTGGTATGACAATGAATGGGGTTACTCTTGTCGGCTGGTTGAACTTGCTATAAAAGTTTAGAATAAACAATTTATATTAGTAAAAAAGGAACTTCATTCGAAGTTCCTTTTTTATTTAATGACAAAAATTTACTATGAGTGATTTTTCTTCATAAGACGTTCCATAAATCTTTGAAAAGCATTACTACGTTTTTCTATTTTTTTTGTTTTAATTTGTTCAATTTCTGGACTGTCTTTTAATGGAGTCGTTTCTTCCTTTTCAACTATTCTCATTTCTATTTTTATAGAAGTACTTTCTATATTTTTCTTTTTAGTATTATCTATTGATCTTGAAGCTGAAGGGACGTACCTCTTTTTTATATCTAATCCTTTTTCTTTTAGATGATTCTTTCGTTCTTCTCTTGTCATCACAGACCAGTTTTCTGGTAATTCTCCGACCTGAGATCGTGTCCGCTCCTGTCGCTGCTCTTTTTGTTGTTCACGATTTGGGTGTTTATCTCCTGAGCTCCCCCACCGAGCAGATGCTGTACTAGAACCTAATGCAAGGGTTAGGATAGTGAAGACTAAAATATTTTTTTTCATAAAGATCGTGTTATGTACTTAGGTTGATACGCTTATAGATCATACTTTTTTTCTTTTTTTGATCAATTCTCTGTTTTTCTAAAAAGAATTCTGATCTTTTTCCCTATCCATCGCTGAAAATATCTCATCACTAATAGAATACACGGTGTTACTAATAATGTGAGTACCGTGGAAAGACTCATCCCATAAATCACTGCAAACCCAAGACCTCGCCAAACGGGATCTGAAAGTGCCAACGGAAGCAGCCCAACTACGGTTGTTATGGATGTAAGAAATATTGGCTGCATTCGCGCCTTACATCCTTCGATAAGTGCATCTTCATAGTTTTCTGTTCGACGACGATGATGATTTATCCGGTCAATAAGAACAATATCATCATTTACAATAATTCCGGCAAGTGCCACAATCCCAATCAATGTTGGGAATGATATCGGCGTCTGTGAAATCCAAAAACCAATCAAAACCGCCGTCAATGATAATGGAATTGCAGAAAGGATAATAATTGGCTGAGAGAATGAATTGAACTGTAATACCAGAACCATCCCAATCAAAAATGCGGCAAATATCATTGCACTAATCATCTCGGTAATAAGACGGCTTCCTTCCTCATTATCTCCCCCGATCTGAAAACTATCCCCCGGCCATTTATCGAGAGAGGCTATCGCTTCTTCTAATTTAGCCTGAAATTGAGAGGCTGTGACCTTTTTCCCTTCTATATTAGCACCAACAGTCACGGTTCTTTTTCCATCTCTATGTCGTACGATAGAACGCTGTGGCCCAATCTGAAACTCGGCTACATCGCTTAGCTGAATAAATTTCCCCGATTGAGTCTTGATTGGGATCTGAGAAAGAATTTCAAGTGATTCTGGACCTTTCCACTTAAGTTCTTCTGAAAAATTAAGTCTTAATACCACATCAATTTCATCTTCTCCGTCTGAAATTTGAAGTACCCTCACTCCTTCAATTGCAGAACGTAAGGTCTGACTCATCTGACTTATAGTGAGTCCTACATTCTCAAGCTTCAATCGATCAATCTTCCAAGTAATCTGTGGCAAAACCTCCCCCCTATTATCTGTTATGTCGATGAGTTTTCCACCACTCTTGAGACTCATAGATTCAAGTTTGGCACGTAAATCATCCGTCACCAATTCTAAGTGCTCCAAATCATCACTCACAAGTCGAATCTCAATTGCAGATGAACCAGATGGAGGCCCGCCCTCTAGTTTCCCCATACTCAGGTCTGCATATGAAGGAATCAATGGTCTTAGGGTTTTTTCTACCAAGTCCGCTGCTGCTTCTGACGAAATGATTCTATCTTTTTTGGGTTTAAGATTAAATGTAATTCCTATAACCTCTTCTTCTGGGCTTATCCCACTCCCCTGAAGTGCTTCTGGATCATAACTTGAAACTTGTCCAACCGTTACCACCATATTTTTAAAATTTCCTTTTCCTTTTGAGTCTTCCTCAAATAAGGGAAGTAGGCCTTGTTCTATTTCTGGAAGTAATTCCCTTGTTTCTCTTAATTTTGTTCCTTTTGGAAGCTCTATTTTGGCGGTAAAAAAGTTTTCATCTCCTCCTGGAAATATTTCAACCGGTATTTGTCCTGTTACCATTAGACCAATGGCAAAAACAAGGGTTAGAAATGACAACCCCAATGTGATAAATAATTTTTTAGACGAATATAGAATTCCCCTCATAAAAGGTTCGTACCATTCTTTTACCTTGGTCAGGAGCGTTCCTTCTGTATGTGGTTTTGGTGGAAAAAATGTGAAAAATGCGACTCCAAATACGGGAACTAAGAAAAGAGATACTACTAATGATGAAATCAGTACCACCATAACGGTTTTCGGAATCACACTGACATACTGTCCCGATACTCCTGAAATAAGGAACATCATAGGAAGAAATGCAAAGATTGTTGTACAAGTCCCTGTTATAATTGGCCATCTAAATGTCTCTAGTGCACTTTTTGCAGCGTCAATTGGTTTTTTCTTTCCATAGAAAATATTTTCTGAAATCCCCTCCACCACAATAATGGCGTTGTCGACGAGCAACCCTACCGCGAGAATCAATGAAAATAATGACAAGAAATTAAAGGTTTCTCCTAACAGCTGAAGCATCCCTATAGCAATAAACATAGAGAGCGGGATTGAAATAAAAGCCAGTAAAGACTCCCTCCATCCAAGTGCAAAAAAGAGAATGATCGTAATCAAAACAAGTGTCTGTGTTCCAGTGACAATCAGATTATTTAGATCTTTCTGTATATCGTCGGCACTGTTGTAAACAATATTCACATCAAGAGAATCAGGAATAAGCTGTTTTTCTCGATAATCTTCAATTGTTTTTAGTGCAGCAGTTACTGCTTTTGCGACATTGGTCTTCGCTTCACTTTTTATTAAATCCAGACTCAATGATGTCTGCAGTTTCCCGCCTGTAGAAGAATATGTCTCGACGTTCAAGGTATCAAATTCTCGACGAATCTCGACGATCTCCCCAAGAGTCACTATTTGGGCCCCCTTTTTCATTATTGGGAGTTCAAAGAAATCGGATATTGATTCCAACTCTCCTTCTACTCTGAGATCAAGCTTTTCTCCATCTAGGAATATTTGCCCCAGTGGTAAATCTTGATGAGACTGATTTATTTTTTGAGCTACTTGTTCGACTGAGAGTCCGTACTTCTGAAGACTTATAGGATCTATATATAGATGAATTTCTTCTTCTGGGAGCCCTGAAATTAAGACTTCTTTTACTCCTTGAATCCCTTCGAACTCATCTTGAAATGTTTCCGCAAATCGCTTGAGCTCTGATAGTGAAAAATCTCCTGATATGTTAAGGGTCAGTATTGGAATCGCACTGGCACTTGCTTCTGTTAGATCTGGATCATCAGGAAGTGTGTCAGGCAGACTTCGTTCTGCATCATCCAGGGCCTCCCTGAGCTTTTGCATATTCTGATCCATATTGGTTCCAACCTCAAACTCCACAGAAACAATTGAGAGCCCTGCTCGTGATGTCGAAGTATATCTTTCTACATTTTCAAGTGTTTTGACTTCTCTTTCTATTTTTTCAGTCACAAGCTTTTCTACGTCGACACTCGAAGCCCCTGGCCAAACGGTACTGATAATTCCTACTGGAATTTCTACCTCTGGACTACTCTCTCGTGGCATAGACTTATACGCTGAGAATCCCCAAGCCATAGCAAGTATAGCTAAAAGTAAGGCAACTCTTCCTCGCTCAAGAAGAAACGTCCAAAGAAGACCGAGTTTATTATCTTGTTTCATTTTTATTTAATAAATTTTTAATTAGTGGATGCTCTCGCAATCCCATGAGTGCCAAAATTTTTTCTGAATCATTCTTAAAATAAATCTCTAACTCAGAAAAAACTTCGTTGAGTCTTTGTGTATCTATAGCTCTTCCCAAACTCAATCTCGTTTCCCCACTCCGTTCATCGATATCTATAACTTTTAATATAAAACCATAGTACAAACTGTTTTTATCGGTTACTAAAAACGTCTGCCCTTTATACTGCTGCTCTATACTACTTCGTATTAAAACTTCGCTTCTTCCCCTATTCTTATCAAAAACTTCTAAAATATCTTCCGCCTCTTCTCTTATAATGGATGATCCTCTTACAATTGATGCAATGAGATGATATTCTGCCCATTCGCAAAATGGAAACTCAAACTCACGAACACGTCCCCCGTCAGCTCCTATTCTATCCTGATAACGAGCCCCTAGAACTGTTTGGTTCTTATCAGAACTATCATCTTCATCCTTAATTTTTAAGTACAATTGGTTTCCAAAAAATTGTGCGCTTATCACTTCTTCCTGTTCTGATGTAAACCCTTTGAAATTACTTGATAACATCTAATTGGGCATTATCAGTTATAGTTTTTTCAGTTTCTGATTCGTCGTTTTTGATAATTGGATCTATTTTTATCTTCTGCCCTGCATAGGTTCTTGATCTATATTTGATCACTGGTGTTCCTGGATCGATCCCTGCTTGTATTTCTAGTGCATTAGATACTAGTGTTCCAACGATTATTTTTTTTCGCTCCGTAACCCCTTCTTTATTTACTATCAATACTTCTGCACCATCTGGCTCAAAAGAAATAGCTGACAATGGTAATACATTCGTTTTGATACTTGCTTTGAGTAGTTGTAATTTCCCAACCTGTCCTACGAGTACTTCTGATTCTTGCGATTGATCCAAGATAAATTCGACTCTCATTTTTTGACTTTCAGCATCGAGACGAGCTGTAGCACCAGAAACCTCGACGGCAAAATTCTGTCCATCAAGAATTACTTCTACTGACTCTTGCGCTTGGAGGCGTTGATATTCTGGAAAGGTGAGAAAAGCGATGAGTTTTTTTCTTTTATTTGGGTTTATAACATTAAAGAGCTGAGTTCCTGGACTTACTTGTTGCCCTACATTTATAAATTTTTGTGAAACTTCCCCCTCAAATGGAGCTCGTACTACTAGATCTAATTTTGAAGCATAGGCCGAATTTACTTGATTTTGAGCTGAACGAATCTGAGAATCTGCGTTTGCTCGTGCTAACTGAAGATTAGCTTCTGCACTTTTGACTTGGTTTTCTGCGGTTAAGAGTGAACTATTTTTTCGCTCTGATGCGGTTCTCGCATTTTCAAAAGAACTATTGAGAGCAATTACTTCTCCGTTAACTCCATTTTTTTGGGATCTAATAAGAGTAACTAGACTGTCTGCTTGAGATTTGGGAAAAGCACTACTAAGAATTGCTCTTTGTGCGAGATTTTCAAATTGGAGTAATGTATCTTGTAATTTTGTCGCAAAATCAATCCTATACGCAGCATATCGCAGTACTTGCTCCTTCTCTCCTCCATATGGATCAGTTGGAAGGTTGGGAAGCTGCTTTAAAAGATCTCCAGTGGACTTATAAAGTGCATTAAATAGGACAGAATCTCTTTTCTTTAGTGGATCTCTATTTACGGATACAAATCGATACTGTGGTGAATATCCGACCCATTGATCGAGCAAATCTAGCGCTGACTGAAATGAGGCTTCTGTATTTTTTGCTTGTGCACGAAGTCCATCAAACGTTTGAACAAGTCCTTGGCTTTCGGTTGCTTTTGCTTGTTGAAGTGAGACTCTTGCTGTATCCAGTCCAATCTGTGAGGACTGAACAGAGTTTTGAGCTGAGGCTTTTGCTACTTCTAGAGCCGACAGTGTGTTTTGATAGTTTATCTGCGTTTGATCAAAGGATTGAGAAAATTCTGCTAGTACTTGACCAGACCGAACAATATCTCCTGTTTTTGCATATACTTTTGCGATAGTTCCAGAAAGTTCTGCACTGATTTCAACCTCAGCGTCAGACTCCACGGTAACTAAAACTGATCTATTCCCTTCTGGCGTCCAGTTACCATATACCAGTGTTTCGGCCTCTATTGTTTGTACCGTTGTTTCAAGGAATTCCTCCTCTTTTGGTTTTTTATTTTGTAGAACACTTCGGACAAGAAGTCCCAAGAAGAGTATGAGTGCGAGACTGATAATGATTTTCTTATTCTGCTTTGTCATGATTTTCTTAGTTTTTAGCTATTAATGTTTTATTATAACATGTTTTTATTTGTTTTTTAAATCTTTTATTGCGTTTTTACATTTTACGGATTCTCGGTATTATTTCTTTCGTATAATTTTGAACACTTTTCAATGTCCCACATTCTTGTCCTCGGTCGTCTCCCACTCCTCTCTCGTGCAGAACTTTCTTCCATGTGTACTGAAATTTACTACGACACAAAATTGAATTTACTTTTGGCAGAAAACCTAAAATTTGAAAACCCACGAAATCTTCCAAAATCCCCCGAACAGATCTTTCTTGATCGACTTGGTGGAACCATCCGTATGGCGGAAGTCGTAGGAGAGTTCTTTTCTAGTGCCGAATTACTCTCTGCCATGAAACAAGTTATTGATAAAACAGAGACAAGAGGGGCTATGAATCTTGGTATCTCTGGATTTGGAGTCAAAAAAGACATGGTCAATCAATGGCTCTATGATCTTAAAGCCAAAGCAGGAACGGCTGAACGAAAAGTAAGAATCGCGAATCAAAAAGGGGAACTTCTTACCTCGGGAAAAATATTCCATGACAAACTGCTCAAAAAAGGAACTGAACTCATCGTCTGGAAAAATGGTGATTCGTATCTTCTAGCACAAACAAAAGCGAACCAAAACCTAAGAAACTACGAACTAAGAGATCGAAAGAAAGAATTTAGAGATGCACGTATGGGAATGCTTCCTCCTAAACTGGCTCAAATACTCCTCAATCTCGCACAACCAACATGGGACGAAACGGTGATTGATCCATTTTGTGGATCGGGAACCGTCAACATTGAGGCTGCCATAACTGGTTATAAAACATACGGATCCGATATCAATGGAGAATTTGCTTCTCAAGCTCAAGGAAATTTTGAACAAATGGCAGAAAAATTCCGGTATGATCCAGCAGGAGGAACCTTCAAGGCTTCTGACATCCTGGAACTTGGATGGAAAAATATGAGTGGTGTCATCGCGACCGAAGGATGGCTCGGACAAAATTTTACCCATGCTCCAGACCAAGGACTGATAGACAAAAACTCTCAGTTGGTAATGGATATGTGGAAGGATATTTTTGGAAAATTAGAAAGCTCAAATGTTCGACGATTAGCATTTTGTCTTCCTGCCTGGAATTTTGGTCTCCGAAAAATCTCTATCTCTCAACAGTTGTTTAACTCGATCAAAGGAAGCTCCTATAAACCGATTCATACGTTTGGTGGTAATTTTACGACTTTTTATGAACGAGAAGGCGCCTATGTAGCCCGAGAAGTTTGTGTTGTAGAGCGAGTATAGAGAGTTGATTTATTACTCTTCGAGCACCGATGACTCTTGTGATACCCCCTCTACACTTTCGATACTAGCTGGACTGGAATCATCCCCAGTATTATCGTCCTCCTCTGTATCGGTAGGCAACGAATATGTTAGTATTAATAATGATGCTAGTTTTATTATATGAATATAGAGCCAAAACTTCATAGCATCGTATCGCTTCCCCCTCTCCACATTAAGATCTTCAATCATTTCAAAAATTTGCTTTAGATCTCTATGCTGTTCTATTTTTTTCTCAATAGACACACTTATTGCGCTCATTTTTTGTGACAACGCTTGTTCCTCGGTAAATCCCTCAAAACACTCGACGGGCAATGCGTATGCAGTTGCAACTCCATTATCAAAAATCTGCTGAAATCTCAACATATCTTTTTCTGATTTTGGAGGGTTATCTAGTAATATTTGAGTTAGAACCCCTGACTCTAATACCTGTAAATTTCTTTTGAGATCAACCTCAAAAACTCGAATCTTTTCCTGCAGTGATTCTGATTTTTTAAATTCTTCTTCCCAGTCAGCATCGGCTCCAAGTGCTGAAATCTGCCCCTCTGCTTTTGCTATCTCTCGATCTAAATCCCCTTTTGATCCTTTTTTTCGCACTGTTTGTCTTCTTTTTTTTCTATCATTTAGCTGCGCTAATTCGACTTCAAGTCGCTTTTTTTCTGTATAAAATGCCTCCATCGAACTAAATTGTTTATTTCTTATTTTTACGGCTCCAAATTTTCCTTTTTCTTCTTTGATATAAAGCTCCATTTGTTCGAGGTATACTGCCTGCATTATAACTAGATTCACTGGCATATTCATCTCTAGATCGATTCCTAGTGCCGCCAATCCCGGGATTCTATCATCTACTCCCTCCTGAACATCCAAAGTAGTTACAAATAAATTTTGTATGGATTGTTGCTCTATCCAATTTATGACTGACGTTGAAACCTGATCACTAAAATGTTTTTTTATTTTCCCTATAAGTTTTGTCTTTCCGGCTTCACATAGTGATTCTATCTGTGCATTCACCTCTATCTCCCTCTCCTCTCCCTGAGTACTAAGGGCGGCCCTAATTCTTTGCTTTATAGGTATTGTATGCCAGATCCTTATTGGATCTATTCGGAATTCATGAATCCGCACCACATCCCAAATGACTTGGAGATGTTTTGGAAGCTCCAATACTGGCGCTTCTGGTTCAGCCACATGTTCGGGGTCTACGATTCTTCTTTTCATCTTTTAATTCTTTATTTAGCGTGTCCCTCTATCACTACATATGCATCTGAAACCGTTAGTTTATAGTTATTGATAAATACCTGTCTTTCTCTTTCATTGAAATAAGGTGGAATCAGTGTCATTGCGTTTGTATACGCATTAATTATCGCAAATTCTCCAGGCTTTAGTTTGTCTGCATTTATTCGAATTTCAGCTGGAAGTGGCATTGCTGGCTTTGGAATTCTCCGATACTCTAGAATTTCCATAAGAACCTGTGTACGAGCCTCACTAAGTTCTTCTGTATTTAATTTATCATACCATTGCATCATTTCCTGACTGACAGCTAGTACTACCTCACTATCGTTCGCATAATCTCGGGTCTTCAACTTATTAGAGATTTTCTCTATTAGTGCCGCGAGTTCGGCAACTTTCTCGAGCCAATCCTTTAGTTCTTTATTTAGGCTTATGTTCTGCCCACCAGATTCTCTATATAACTCGAGAAGTCTCTTATTTTTTTGATTTAAAGAGGCACTCTTGAACTGACCTTGTATCATCCCTAGCTGTCTTATAATAATAGGATCTGGTTTTCTTAATTTTAAAGCTATTTCTACCTCGGATATTACTTCGACTCTAGCATCATGCTTAAAATATTTCTCTTTTTTTGCCATATGCTGCTTGATTCCTTCTAACTCCACAGGAGGTAGTTGTCTCGATAGTGATAATACATTTGCCCCCCGATCATAATGAACCATTAGTTTCTGACGCCCGGATTCCAATCCATAATTTCTTCTTAGAGCATATCCTCCCGGATTCCCTGATCTTTCTGGAACTGGAATTGGAGATGGATCTTCTTTTTTAAACAACTGCACTAACCCTAAAATCGTTAACCCAGTAGCTACTAATACCACTGAAACTCGAACCGATCTATTTTTTATATATTTTTGAAGCGTTCCTTCTATTTCAGATTTTTCTGCTGCGGTTATCTCTCGATAACGAGCCTGCACCTCTGTTTTAGGAAATTTTCGTTCAAGCTTGGTGATAAAATCTGCAGCTAATAATTCTGTATCCTCTTCTAGCTCTCCTGCTAAAGCTTGTTCTAATTTTACTGCTGCGGCTTCTAACGACTGATCTAGCTTTTGTAGTTTTCCTCCAACTGTTTTCACTAATCCCTTCAACACGGTTTTTTCTGCCTCTAATCTTGCAAGCGCGTTCTTTCTTTTATCTCCTTTGAGTCTTTTAGCTTCTATAATCTCCCCTTCAACCTCAGGAAGTTTTTTATCTTTGTGAGTTGTAGCTTCTTCAATAGATTTAAATCTACTCGCCAGCTTTACTGTTACTCCTTCTTTTCTCTTAGATTGTGCTGATACATGTTCTGACTCGGCTTGAGAGAGTTGTTCTACTTGGTTTAGAAATTCCGCCAATACTTCTTGGTCATACTGTAGTTCTAGTGTCGCAGATTCATTATCGAAATCTTCTGTGATTAGACTATCAACAAAGAGTCTTTCCCCCTCGTCTACAAACCAGTCTTCTACAAATTGTTTTGTTTTAGTTCCCGCATTTGTCTGCTTTATGATTTCTCTTTGTAGATATTTCTTCACATCCGCTTTTTGGCTCAACTCCATAGATTCAATCTGTTCTTCTACGGAGGATATGAGTTGTTTTACTTTTTCGGCTGACATTTGGTAGATTTAGGTAATTATTGGTTTTTAGGATTGAAGTAATTCATCACTCGAAATCCTATTTCTCTATAGAGCTCTCCTTCACATTGTTCACGATCAGATTCCTCACTGATACGAACCATTCTTTTTCCAATGTCAGATGAATTCATAAATGCCTCATCAGCTGACAATGTTTTTATTATTTTTTCTGACTTTCTATCGATAAACGCAATATCATCCAAGAGATAATATCCAAGTTTATGAAGCTCATCCATACCCAGATCTGCATCTATGGCGGTGATGATTTGTTCTTGTCTTTGCTTCAAATAAGTTGTCTCAAATTTTGTATCTCTTATTTTTTGTATCTCTATATCTTTCATAATTCTTTCTGGATCAATATCGTCGGCTGTTAAAATTTCAGCTAATTCTTTCATGAAACGTACCTTCTCCTCATAACTCAATGTTCCCCCTACGCGGATAAATCCTCCTGGCACAATAATCACTGGATCACTCTCTAGATAGGGTGGATACTCGGCTACTAATTTAGTTGAACGATGATCATCTTCCGCTGAAATTTCATCCCCTTGGTTCA
Organism: Candidatus Altimarinota bacterium; assembly: GCA_018608565.1. GTDB lineage: Bacteria > Patescibacteriota > Gracilibacteria > UBA4473 > UBA4473 > JABAZT01. Next base: position 47,222 of record JABAZT010000023.1, on the reverse strand, counting down.
TATATACAATTCCTCCTCCCATCGCCACTGTTGCTGCTGCTACCATCGCTACCCTTATTTTTACATTTGATGTTTTCTTTTTCCCTTCCTGTATCTCTCTGACTGGCTTCATCTTTATCACGGATACTTCAAATTTCTGAGCAAAACCGTCCAATACTGCCTGAATCTTCGCAGCAGAAGGATCTGAAAGATCGAACTGCGATATATCTTTTCGTTTAATAACTTGTAGCCATTGTCGTGCCTCCTGTGTTTTAGTTTGTTTTACTACGAGTTCCTCCTTAACGACATGAATGGCTTCATCAGCAAAAGCTTCTAACTCTTTTTCTATTTCCGCAGAGTTCCGTTCTTCTCCGGCTTTTCTTCGTCCTGTTACGGCTCTCTTTTTTTCTTCCTCTAATTCCTGTTGTTTCTCTGTCACATAGGCATCAATTTCTGCTATTGTATGAAATCGCTTAGCACTTCTATTAATTTGGACTGATTCGTTTCTTTCTGCTTTTTGTATATCTGTCTCTGCTTGATCGAGTTCGTATAACTTCCCAAGGAATTGACCGATTAGTTCTTCTTCTATAGATACAAATAGGTTTACGCCTTCATCTGTTTCTTCCTCTTCGATCTCAAATAATCCATCAATATGAGTCTCCATCCATGTATCTGCAAATGATTGTGCTTGATTCCCAAATTTATTTTTTCCATTTAATTCAATTTTCCACCATCCTTTGATATCTTTTTCTAATGCCTTTTTTCTTTCCCCGACGGCTTCTGATAGTTCTGGATGTATTTTTAATTTCATCTTTTTAAATTAATTTTTTACAACCTTTTAAATGTTTCCATACCAATTGTCAATCTTATTGTAGACAGAGAAACTACCAACTCGTGCTGATGGCAGAATAAGTAGTAGTTTCTTTTTATTCCAAATTTTTAACCTCTCTTCGTTTATTTCCAAGGATATTTGATTCCATACCAGTTTTCATTGTTTAGGTATTTTTGGAGTGGAGTTCCTATCGCAATGAGAATCAATGCTACTGACAAAATACACCAGACGGCTGGCCATTCATTCATGTTTTGAGTGAGTGCATAGGAAACAATCGGCCCTGCCAGTAGCAGATACAATCCCACTCTCCACGCTCCATAGATAAATGGAAGTACCATGCATGGGAACATATATCCAATTGGTCCTATCCATGGAATATTATTCATAGGTACGTGCCACCCCATATGCCACGTCTCCTGCATAGAACATAGGATCTGCCCACACATAGCATCAACTCCTGGCTTACACTGTCCCGCCCAATCAAATGGATATAACAATATCAAAAATAATATCGTACAAATAAAACAGATCGTATAGACCCAGTCTTGAATTTTACTTTTCACCTCTTGAGGGATAAAATTCATCGTCAGCATGTTTACAAACACTCCCTGAAATGCGATATGTAAATATGCCATCAGGGTCAATATCTGATTAGGAGGACTATCACATTGATCAATATAAAAATATGTCACCGCCTGAAGCGCCTCCATCATGGAAAAATATAAGAGCGGAATCCACAGTTGTTTTTGTTTTTTTTGCTTGATTGCATAAGCAGTCGCGACTATTCCTACTGTGGCTACAGTAGCTGATGCTCCGGCACTCCAACACATTCGGGGAAGGGTTATTTATTGTACTATAATTAGAAATAAAAAAATAACCAACCCAAGGGTTAGTAATTTTGTGGTGGCTCAAGATACCGGACGTATTTAGGACAAGATTTCACAAAGAAATTGTTCGATTTGGAAAATTAAACTTTAATGATACTTTCAATAAATCATTCATGGAATTGTTTGGTAAAAATAATAAGATTTAAACCATGACAGATCAATCACCTATCATCTACAGATCAGAAACTGGAGCAATTGAGCTTCGTCAGGACTCTAGCACGGACACTATTTGGGCCACTCAAAAACAAATGGCTGAAATTTTTGAAGTGCAAGTTCCCGCTATTGCAAAGCATCTAAAGAATATTTTTCAAGATGAAGAGCTTCAGGCCAATTCAGTTATTTCCAATTTGGAAACAACTGCTCAGGATGGGAAGAAATATAAAACTAATTTCTATAATTTAGATGCTATCATATCTGTTGGTTACCGAGTCAACTCAAAGACTGCTACCAAATTTCGACAATGGGCCACTCAAACGCTTCGATCGCATATCGTAGAAGGATATACGATCAATCCTACTCGAATTACTCAAAATCATGAAGCGTTTCTCAAAGCTATAGAAGATACCAAACAGCTGTTGCCGAATAACGCTAATATCAAAGCCGATGACGTTCTGGATCTAGTGAATCTCTTTGCTCATACATGGCTCTCTCTGGATGCCTATGATAAATCTGAGTTACCAGCAAGTGGATCAAGTAAGAGCGATATACTCTTCACAGCAGAAGAGCTCGAATCTGCAATTGCAGGGCTGAAAGAAAATCTAATAGAAAAGAATGAGGCGACCGAACTTTTTGCTCAAGCGAAGAACCAAGGAAGTCTTGGAGGAATTGTAGGAAGCGTGTTTCAGTCGGCTTTTGGTCAAGATGCCTATCCTACAATCGAAGAAAAAGCTGCTCATCTTCTTTACTTCATTATCAAAAATCATCCGTTTAATGATGGGAATAAACGTTCTGGTGCGTTTGCTTTTGTGTGGTTCTTATCTAAAGCAAAAATACTAAATACCGATAAAATCACGCCTGAGGCATTAACGGCGTTGACGCTGCTAATCGCGGAGTCTGATCCGAAGGATAAGGATCGAATGGTTGGGTTGGTGTTGTTGTTATTGCGTAACTAAAAAGAGCGAATTCTCGCTCTATAAGTGTGTGGCTCCCGAGGTCGGATTTGAACCGACGACAAGTTGGTTAACAGCCAACTGCTCTACCACTGAGCTACTCGGGATTGTAAAGAGAACGCTTGACTGAATTTAATCTCAGCCGAGAAAATATAGAATTTCTTGTGATTTTGGCAAACTTTTTATTTCTTTTTTCTGATGACTAAAGGTGCTACAGTCTTCCCAATGACTCAAAAAGTACTGATCGTTGGCTCTGTCGCGTTTGATATTATATTTTCTATTCCACAGAAATTTCAGGATTCAATCCCCGTTACGGATGGAAAAATCAAAAACTTCAATGCCTCATATATGGCACAAAGCAAACAAGAAGCTCCTGGAGGGACGGCTGGAAATATTGCCCATTGGTTTCTGAAAAATGGTAAGCGTTGTGATGTTTTTACGGCGGCAGGGAAAGATTTTGAAACTAAAGGCTATAAACAAAAACTAGAAACAGCAGGCGCAAATATTTCGGGTCCTACTGGAGACTATACCGCCAATGCCTACATGATCTCCGACAATGACAATCAACAACTCATCATCTGGCAGCCAAATACCTGGGAAATGATTGATGATACAAATATGACTGATTTTTATGATTCGCAGCAACTGGCTGACTTTGATATAGCTATTTTCTCGGTACTTGTACCTGATACGATGAAAAAACATCTCGAAACATTTCGTTCGCATAATAAGAAAGCAACGGTTTTCTTTGACCCAGGGCAAGTGACGCCCCTCTATGATGCTGGATCGTTTCAACACTGTGCCCAACACGCGGACGTTGTTATTGGGAATGAGGTTGAGTTTACGCATTTCAAACAATTTTGTCCTTCATTCTCAAATGAATGGGACATCAATCCGCACTTAGAAATCCCAAAAAAATCAGAAATTCAAAATCGGGTCTACATCGAAACACTCGGAGACAAAGGCTGTGAAGTCTACTACCTGGGACAGCAACGTTCGTATGAAGCCGCTCAGGCGTCTACGGTGGCAGAGACTACTGGCGCTGGTGATGCATTTCGGGCTGGAATAATATCTGAAATGGCGCTTGGAAAAACCCTTCACGAGAGTATTCCGCTTGGACTTGCATATGGTGCAAAATCGGTAGAATCGATCGGACCTCAAACCAACTAATTTTTACACTCTTAATTTTTTCTCTCCATGACAGATTATAAAGTCGCTGACCTCTCACTCTCAGACTACGGACGCAAAGAAATCAATATTGCCGAAACAGAAATGCCTGGACTCATGGCCATCCGAGCTGAATACAAAGAGGCACAACCACTCAAAGGCGCACGTATTGCTGGGTGTATCCACATGACGATCCAAACCGCAGTGTTGATTGAAACACTTATAGACCTAGGAGCTGAGGTGCGATGGAGTTCGTGTAATATTTTTTCGACTCAGGATCATGCCGCTGCCTCGATGGCCGAACGTAATATTCCGGTATTTGCCTGGAAAGGTGAAACAGAAGAAGAATATGACTGGTGTATTCACCAGACGATAAAGGGCCCTAATGGATGGACTCCTAATATGATTCTCGATGATGGAGGAGATCTAACATTGATTATTCATGAGCAATACCCAGAACTATTGAAGGATATCAAAGGCGTAAGTGAAGAAACTACCACAGGCGTTCACCGTCTTGCCCAAATGCATGAAAAAGGAGAACTCAAAATCCCAGCCATCAATGTGAATGATTCGGTGACGAAGTCTAAATTTGATAACCTCTATGGTTGTAGAGAATCACTGGGAGATGCTATCAAGCGAGCCACCGATGTCATGTTCGCGGGTAAGGTTGCGGTCGTGGCTGGATATGGCGATGTCGGAAAAGGCTCAGCTCAGAGCCTTCGTTCTATCGGGTGTCGAGTCATCGTCACAGAAGTAGATCCTATCTGTGCCCTTCAGGCCCTGATGGAAGGATATGAAGTTACCACGATGGACCAAGCGGCTCCTCGTGGTGATATATTTGTAACGGCGACGGGATGTTGTGGTGTGATTACTCGTGCCCATATGGATACGATGAAAGATAATGCGATTGTTTGTAATATTGGACATTTTGATAGTGAAATTGATATCGCAGGAATCAAGGATCTCGACTGGGATGAAATCAAACCCCAGGTTGATCATGTTACGTTTCCTGATGGAAAGAAAATTATAGTCCTCGCTCAAGGACGACTGGTAAATCTAGGTTGTGCTACAGGTCATCCAAGCTTTGTGATGTCGAACTCTTTTTCAAATCAGGTCCTAGCTCAAATCGAACTCTGGACCAAAGGAGAAAACTATGACATCGGGGTTTACTGTCTTCCAAAACACCTTGATGAAAAAGTCGCGGAACTTCATCTAGAAAAACTCGGAGCGACGCTTGATACCCTTACCACCAAACAAGCTGAATACCTCGGACTTAAAAAGGAGGGACCGTTTAAGCCTGAGCATTATCGATACTAGGTGTGTTGAAAAATAATTTTTCTCCCTGAATAAAAGTTTTTCAGTCCAGGAATTGCTATAGAATTTTCTACATTATTTCCTCCGCTACATATTGCCCTGAAACTCTTTAATGTGACTTTTCATACTTTCAACCGCGTTGGACAGTGGCGGACGCTCCCCTTCTTCCATTTTTCCATTAGGAATAATATGATGCTCAAATCTCATAATATTTTTATGAACAGGAATTTTTATTTCATTTACAAAACCACTTCTTTCATCCGTTACCCGACGAGCCGCCCCATCAACATAGTGCTCCCTCCCTGCAGTTGCGTCTCGTCGATCTTCAAAACTAGCCGTTAATGTCATAACCTGAACTTGTATCTTTAGTCCAATCTGCTCCGCAATAGCTTCTATAAATTCTTGGATATCCGAAGCCTTGCTAAAATTACAATCAACATAAACTTCATCTTTTTCTTCAAGAACTCTCAATAGATCTCCACGAAACTGATTCATGTAATCTAAACGAAAATTTTCACCTCTTTGGTTTTTAATCTCTGGATGATCGTATGGATCTTTCCCTTCATTCAAAACAGACAACCAAGGCTCATCTTTTTTTACTCGCTGAACACAGCTGTCTTTTCTTACCACCTGAGAATTTTCAATAATCCCTTGATTAATAAGCATATCTGCGGCGGAACTTTTTCCAGAACCTTCATCCCCTCTTCCTATAAATATTGTCTTTATTGAGTTCACCATTTAACTATTTATAAGGCAAATATTAGATCACGTCAAAAGGCTATAATGTAGCCATGAAATTTCCTACATCTACCTGCTGTACTTCATCGATCAGCATAGGATCGTTTTTGTCTTTGTGAGCGAGTGACTCGAGGAAGCTTTCTCGCTTTGGATTATGATAGATCATTCCTAGATAGGGAACGGTATTATCTACAAGTTTTCGTGCCTGCCAGATATCGGTAGGATCGTAGTCTGGAAATTCTTTTTCGATGAATTTTATGTTTTCTACATACCATTCGTGGGTTGTGTGCTTGTTGTAGGTTGGGCAAGACTGCAATGTCTCGACGAAGGCGAATCCTTTGTGATTGAGGGCTTTTTGGAATGTTTCAGTCATGTGCTCTGTATCTACACAACAGGTCCGTGCGACAAAAGAAGGCTTGAGGCTTAAGACGACTTCTAGCGGATTGAGTGGTTCGATTGGGTTTCCTTCTGGAGCGGCATTCATCTTGCAGCCTTTGGGCGTTAGAGAAGAGCACTGTCCGGTCGTAAGTCCGTAGTTTTGGTTATCATGATGGATGAAGAGGACTGGATAGTCGTTTCTGATGGCGTGAACGACGTGTCCCGCTCCTTCGCTAAATGTCGCTCCATCTCCTGCTTCACAGATCACATGTGTGTTATGCTGTGCCATCTTGACTCCGGCGGCCAATGGAAGCACTCGACCGTGAAGCCCATGAATCGTATAGCCTTCCATCTTGTCTGACCCATTCCCGCTACATCCTACGTCGAAACAGAAGATGACATTGGCTCGATCTATCCCTTCGAGTGAAAGGGCTCGTTTTAGTGCATTTTGGATAGAATAATTTCCACAGCCTCCACACCAGGTCATGACCTCATCGGTTTCATAGTCTGTGTATTGGTGAGCAATTCCAGCGGAAGCGATTTGTTGTGTATTGGTCATGATATGGAAATTTTGATTTAATCAGCCGTTCTAGATATGCTAGTGTTTTTGAGATAAAATTTTTCTGATAATTTTAGTGGACTCTTTTTAGAAAGTAATTGTAAGTCAGTAAAACTAATTTTTTAAACTGCAGAAATATACTACTGCTCGTATATTTCATCTTAAATTAGTGTCCACTGAGCGCATAGCTCAAAAAAATCATATACATTATTGCAACAAACACGAGGATGTGAAATATAATAAAAATACCTTTAGCTAGAATATACGCCCACCGAGGAAACGTAAACACTCCATCTAGTATATGCCAAAGAGCATATACTCCAAAACTTAGGAGCAAATAACAAAGTGTAAAAAATAACCAAAGAATCATTTATTTATGTTTATCAATATAGGTTTCTAAATCCCCCAGAAGGATTGAGTATTGCTGGCTAATCCCGGCGGAAGCGACTTGTTGGGGGTTGTTCATTTGGTCAGTAGTTAGCATCTAGCTGGTAGCAGCAGAGTTTTCATCCGGAGCTCTAGTTACTACTACTCATTGCAAGCGCCATGATAAATAGAAACAGTGTTAACAATATAATAACGACCGTAGATAAAATCGATAGAATACGCATCCAATTTGGTAAATTGCTCCTGGGTTTTAAAAAAATAAAACGAAAGAAAATTAATACTGAAGCCATTATCGAAATTAGTAATAAAGAATCCATGAGAAGACTTCCGTCTCTAAATAAAAATTGAAACAATGGATTATATATACTTGTGCTTTTTACAAATTCTCCAGAAATCAGTAAAATATAAATAAAGAAAAGTACAGATGAAAGAATGAAGGTAAAAAAATTACAATAATTTGTTACAGAAGGAGATGAGAAATATGCAGATACAAACTTCCCAGTAAATATCACTATGCAAAACGGAATTAGTACCAGCAATAAAGACTCCATGACGTATTAATTATTATTAATGTAATTTTCCAAATCCTCCAAAAAGAACGGTCGCCCATCCCACTTGAGAAGTTTTCCAGTGAACTTGAGATCGGTTTCTTTTTCGATGAGTTTTCCGAGTTGTCCGTTGTAGTTTCCTTCGATCAGGTGGACGTTGCAGTTATCTGTGAAGAATTGTTCGAGTTTTTCGGTTCGTATTGGATGCACCCACGTGTAGTGCAAATAGTTTATTTTGACTCCTTTTTCCGCATAATCAGAAATCATATCTAGAATCGTTGCCTTAGTACTTCCCCATCCGACAAAAGAAATATCCGCGTCTTTTTCTGTTCCATAGATATCTGGTTCTGGAAGCTCTGATTGGATGGTTTCTAGCTTTCGAACTCGCTTGGCATACATATCGCCAGCCGCTTCGCTTTCATCGAGTCGTCCCATCTCGTCATGCTCATCTCCGTTAGCGAAGTAATACTCGTCGACATTACTTCCCGGGATCCATCGCTTGGAAATTCCTGATTCGGTGATTTTATATCGATCAGTGCTTTTTATTGTTTCTAGTTCTTTTCCTTCAACAAGACTTCGTTCGATCTTTATTTTTCCTTTTTCAAATTCTGGAACCGTCACCAAGCTTTCTGCGATATTTTTGTCACTCAGAATAATAACAGGGCATTGGTATTTTTCTGCAGCGTTGAGCGCGTGTTGGGTAATATCAAATGCATCTGTGGGATCTGATACGGATACTACAATCCGAGCAAATTCTCCATGTCCGCCATGAATCGCTAGTTTCAAATCTCCTTGCCCGGTCCAAGTCGGAAGTCCCGTCGCTGGTCCTGGTCTCTGTACTAGCGCACAAACCCAAGGAGTCTCTATGATTCCGGCAAGTGAAACTGTTTCTGTCATGAGATCAAATCCTCCCCCAGAGGTTCCACACATCGATCGAGTTCCTCCATACCAAGATCCCATACTCAAGTTTGCGACGGTTATTTCGTCTTCTCCTTGTTTGACGATAACTCCTGTTTCTTTTGCCATATCTGCCATATGAGTAAGTATTGTGCTACTCGGACTCATCGGATAGGCATAGTAGGCTCGTACACCTCCGTGGACCGCCCCAAGAGCAATCGCATGATTTCCGTCGATGATCATTCGTCGTTCTTTTGTTTTTGGTAGTTCTAGTTTTTGCTGTGTTTCTACTCCGTCGTATCCGGCTTTTGCTGCGGCGATGTTGAAGGGAAGAAGTTTTGGTCTTTTCCCAAATTTATGAGTAATTTCTTCTTCTACATCTGCAAACTCAAGTCCTAACACTTTCCAGATCATTCCGATCAAAACTACATTTTGCATGAGATCGTTTCCTCCTACTGATTTTGCGGTGGATCGAGTCGGAAGATGCACTTCTGTAATGTTTCGTTCTTTGGCTTTGGCTTGGAGATCTTTGATCCCGGCGAGTCGTTCGTATCCGTGAATCCAGATTCCGCCTTCTTTAAGTCTATCAAAATAAGCCGTAAGACTGACCTTGTCTATTGAGACAAAAATATCGGCTACATTTGAGAGTGAATGAATTTTTTCGGTTGAGACATTGATCGTAAAAAGACTGTGTCCTCCTTTTATCAAGGATGGATATTCTCTATCGGCTACCGCATAAAATCCGAGATCTCGCAGCGCTCGAATAATGATAAGTCCGACAGAGAGTAGTCCCGCCCCACTTTGTCCGGCAATTTGTATTCGGGTTCTGTTATTTTTTGTTTGCATCTGCTCATTAGTGTAGACAAATTTGTTTATAATTAAACCTGAAAAAACAAAAAAAACTCTGAGCTGAGCGTCAGAGTTTTTCAATGTTTCAAAACAATATTTAAACTGTTATTTTTTTTATTTAGGACTATTAGCCCCACAATGCCTCATCATCATCTAGTTCCCTGAGAGTAGTATCTGATCTAGTCGGCACGGGTGGTATTGGTCCGATTGAAGGAGGTTCTCCATTTCTGCTTGGAGATCCAGTACGACTTGGCGGAGGCGGTATGACCCCTGGTCTGAGCGGCGCGCTCATCAGGGGAATGGCTTCTTCAGGCTTATATCTTGGAGGGGGTGGTATAGAGCCAGTAACACTTCTCGCTCGATCAGGCGCAACCTTGAGATCCTCTTCCTTTATATCTCCACGTTCCTGACTTGGATCTCCTTTCATAAAAATTTTGCCTCTCACACTCTCGGTTTTTTGACCCACTCGAGTTTCTCCTTCTGATGAGTCAATCTTTATCTTAACTGTCTCTCCCTTATATTTTCTTGACTCTGGATCAGCTAGATCCTTATGTGGCATCATAAAGATAAACTTATTAAGAGTTGGTCTTGTGTTAAATAAATGTTTCATATTTCAGTGTTTTCAATAAATTATAAATCATAATAACATTTTTTCATCATTATGTCAAACTACTTCCTAGTAATTCTGCCCAATCTCTGACTTTTGTTTCCAGTTGAGGAATTGGTGACCGATTAATTGCCAAATTCCCTACTATCATTTTCCCTCCTCTCTCTTCCATAAACCCTTGAAGAATAATAGCAGACTCAATGTTATAGTCTGCATCATACTTCGGATCTCCGAGTCCGATGACGGCACATTTGTGATTAGTTAAATCCAAATCAATCTTGTGTACCTCTTTCCAGAAAGTGCGTATAAAATGATCCTCTAACTGTCCATGTCCGTACGTTGGCGAAGCCAAAATAAGACAATCATTTGTCTTGAGCCTATCTAGGTCTGCGACTTCTGCTTTTTCTCGGGTAACCGTATGTCCGTTTTCTTCTAAGACGATCCGCACCATATCAGTGACGAGGTCTGTGTTTCCTCCTGTGGTTCCGTAGACGATATGAATGTGGGACATAAAAGCACTTTTTAATTTCTTCGTACCCAGTATAAGTAAATCTATCAAGTTCTGTAAAAGAATAATTATGAAAATCTACCAAATCATCGAAGGTCGCCACGATCACCATAAAGATGAAAATAATCTGACGGTACTGCCTGGACATACAGGATCGGTAACACTCGTCCAGTCGGAAGATAAAAACATCCTGATTGATACCGGTGCAAGAGGGACTTGGGAAGAAACGACAAAAAGACTCAAACAAATTGGAATCGATGTTTTAGATATTGATATTGTGCTCCTAACCCATCTGCATCTGGATCATTCGTATCATGTTGCCCTCTTCCCGCAGGCACAACTCCTTGCCTGGTCTCATGACTGGAAATCAGGAGAGACAAAATGCCTAACCAATGACCTAAATGCGGGGCCACTTGAAATCCCTATAAAAGGAATCTCTGCTATCAGAACCCCTGGTCATGATGAATGTATGAATTCTTTTATCATAGAAGGGGCAGAGGGAATACATCTAATCAATAATGAATTAATACATCTGGAAGGGAAAAACGTAATCGTTTCTGGTGATGCCATCAACCAAGTCGTGATCGAGAGCAATCTAGAAAAAATCCCGTATGCATACGATGCTGAACTCTATCGAGCCAGTGCACAAAAAATTCTCGATCAAAAACCAGACTTTATTATTCCCGGTCATGGACCGATTATCTTTTTATAGTTATGCAATTACCTGAAGAAGATTGGCTCATATTTGAAAGAGGATTTTATAATGTTTTGATCGCAACAAATTCGCCAATAATTGATACTATCAACTATGATCAAGCGGCTTTAATACTACAAACACATACCCAAAAAACATGGAATAATGTCCAGGCATATCTAAAAGGAAGCACAAACCTTTCCTGCTACCTTCAATCTTGGGGGATGCGTGTTGCACTTATTGTCCTCGCCCAAGAACGAGGTGATAGGATTCCTGATGTTGATATAGAACCTGGATGGAATGATTATTTATTTAAACTGAAGGAGTCTTTGTAGTATTTTTTATATATTGTAACCACAAATCGCCTTCTCGTGATTCGCTTACTCTCAGCTGAAAGTCTTCTAAATTTATTTCTTTTTCAAAGTTCTGTTTTTCTGTATTTCCGATAATCTGTGGAGCAACAAAAAAATCAATCTGATCTACCATTCCTCGATCAACCAAGAGCGTATTCATCTCAGCCCCGCTTTCAGTCATGATCGAGTCTATTTGTGTGTAAATTTCACTTTCTAAAAATTCATCCAATGTCGCAAACTGATGAATGTTTCTATTTTCGATCTGCCAAATTTTAGCCGTTTCGGGAATTTCTCGTTTTCCAAGGATGATAATGTCGGCATTGGTTCCCATATCAAACCGAGTATCAAGCCGAGGATCATCCTCTAGTACGGTTTCTGTTGTGGTCAAGATCACGGAATAGGCCGCTCGCATCTGATGCACTTTTTTGAGTGATGACTGATTCGTTATATATGGATTGCCTCCTGTTATTTTTCCATCGAGTGATTGTCCAATCTTAAGTGTGATCCCGGGTTTTTTATTTTTTTGATAGTGATCAAAGAAGGGATTCAAGTCTGCTTGTAGCTTTTGGCTGTTAGCGGTTGGCATCTCTATGAGAATTCCTGCTTTTTCCATTTTGTTCACACTTCGCCCTCCAAACGTTGGATCAAGCGATCCAATAACAACCTTCTTTGGTTTGTATTTAATCAGTAAATCCACACACGCCCCTGTTTTCTTTCCAGAGAAACAATCACAAGGCTCTAATGTCACATAGACTTGGCAGTCGGAGAGAAATCCCCCTAAATCCCCCTTTGACAAGGGGGACTTCTGTAAATTTTCAATAGCATTTACTTCTGCATGTCCTCCACCAAATTTTTCATGTACACCTTCTTCCACGATTGCTCCATTTCTCACAATCACACATCCTACCCGAGGATTGGGGGTAACAGAGTGCGGATCTACTTGTGATGCGATTTCGAATGCTCGCTGGAGAAATTTATTCATCTTCTATCTTATTTATCACGTATTTCCCATAGATATCAAACTCTAAATTCATAGGACTTCCTATTTTTTTTGTATTTAGGTTTGTCACTTCCCATGTATGGGAGATGATCGAGACCTCAAACCAAGCTTGACTCTCTTTGATCTCAGAAACCCCAGAAACCGTTAGAGAAATACCCTCTAAAGCTATTGATCCTTTGTGTACTACGAGCTTTCTATTTTGTGAATCGATCACAATACGGATTAGCCAGTAATCCCCTGATCGTTCTAGTTTTTCTATTTCTCCTGTCTGATCAATATGCCCGGTAACATTGTGTCCTGAGTTTCTTCCTCCGATGATTGCTGCACGCTCTAGATTTACCGGATCTTCCTCCTTCGCACCTCCAAATGTCGTCAATCGTCGTGACTCTTCTATGATTTCTATGAAGAATGTATTTTTATCAAACCCAAGTATTGTTCCACACATTCCGTTGAGTGCTATGGATTCTCCTATTTCAAATCCTTCCTCAAAAGAATGTGATATTGTAAATAGATTTCCTTCTATTTTTTTTATGATTCCGATTTGCTCAATAATTCCAGTAAACATATTTTAATCTTAGCCTGAAAAATCAAAATCAAAAATTTTCATGAAGCATCACTTGTCATTCTCCTATAATTAACTAATCATACTAGTAAATGACAAAAGCTCCACGCTTAGGATCAAGATCCTACATACGACATGATCGATCCAAAACTCATTGGATTGCTCATGCTCAGACGCGAGGGGCTGAATCTACGCCTAAAATCTTTGTGCCTCGTAGCTCTGACCCTCAATCCAGCTCCGATCTAAAAAAGGGATCCATGGGGGAAATGCTCGATAAAGGACTAGGAAGGTCGCAGAGTAGTGCCGCAAATACTCAGGAAGAAAAAACATGGCGTAATTCTCTCAAAGAAGTGCTTCACACTACCGGTGAAAAAATAAAACAAGCTACAAAATGGACTCTTAAAGATTCTCCTCTAAGCATCATCGTCCCTGGAGTTGTTATTCCAGTACACCTCACGATTGGAACTATAAATGCTCACTATGGTGGTAGCACGGAATTTATTGATACGGTTTTTACTTATGATTTTTATGAACTCTTTTTGATTCTTATCGATACACTGGATCCTTTAGACTTTGAGGATAATCCTTTTACTTCTCTTTATGACTATGATTTTCCCCATGATATCAGTGAATGCGGTATAAACCCTCAAGAAATAAAACCAATCACTCACACTCTTGAAGGCGATAAAATTATATCTATGGGTTTGGTCGATGATCAAGGCAATAGATAGCACTCTTTTCAAAACTTATGTGTTTGTTTGCATTTTTTTGACATCTAATCACAATCGGTCAGCTATATAACCCTTTTTTCTCATGTTACGCACCCATACCAACAACGAGCTACGTAAAGATCATATCGATCAAACCGTAACCCTTACTGGATGGGTAAATAATCGCCGAGATCACGGAGGAATTATTTTTGTAGATTTACGAGACAGCTATGGGATTACTCAGATTGTGTTTGATCCAACTCATGGATCTGACGCACACGCTCGTGCTGAACGGGTTCGGTCTGAATGGGTCATCCAAGTTACGGGAACGGTTCGACATCGAGGGGATGAACTCGAAAACCCACGACTTGATACTGGACAGATAGAGTTGATAGTGAGTGAAATTGAGATTCTAAACGAAGCCAAAACACCTCCTTTTGAAGTGGATCATGATAGTGATATTCGAGAAGATCTCCGACTCGAATACCGATACCTCGACCTGCGAAAACCACGAATGCAAAAAAACCTCAAACTGCGTCACCAGATGACGAAGACGATTCGTGATTATTTTGATACGCATGAATTTCTAGAGGTAGAAACTCCAATCATGGTAAAAGGAACGCCAGAAGGATCTCGGGAATACCTCGTACCATCACGGCTTCATCGTGGAGAGTTCTATGTTCTTCCTCAGTCCCCTCAGCAGCTCAAACAACTGCTGATCAATGGAGGAGTGGATAAATACTTCCAAGTGGCTCGATGTTTTCGTGATGAAGATCTACGAGGAGATCGACAACCAGAATTTACGCAGTTCGAGATCGAAATGGCTTTCGTAGACCAAGAAGACATAATGGAGACGATCGAAGGTTGTTTTCATGATCTAACAGATAAATGTGCCGGACAAAAAGAATGGAAGAAATTCCTCGATAACGGAAAATTCAAAAGAATTAGTTGGGATGAAGCTATGAGCCTCTATGGTTCTGATAAACCAGATATTCGTTTTGGACTAGAATTCACCGATCTGACAGAAGAAAAATCTGGATGTGGATTTGGAGTGTTTGAAGGATGTGAACGACTGTTTGCGATGGCAGTTCCAGATGGAACAAAGCTCTCTCGAAAAGATATAGATAAAATGACAAAGTTGGCACAAAAACATGGAGCTGGAGGTTTGGCTTGGGTACGAGTTGGAGAGGATTCTGGTCCAGTGATGAAAAACTCTAACCCAGAATTTATCCAAACACTCGTAGAAAAAACGAAGGCTAATGAAGGGGATCTTATTTTCTTTGGAGCGGGAACGTTCCTTCAGGCGACTGAACCACTTGGACAAGTCCGACTCGCGGTTGGGGATAAATTTGAACTTCGGAATCAGGATGAGTTCGCTTACCTTTGGGTGGTTGATTTCCCAATGTTTGAGAAAAAAGAAGATGGGACCATCCAGGCAGCGCATCATCCATTTACGATGCCAAAAAAGGAAGATCTCGAACGACTCAAATCTGATCCAATGTCTGTAAATGCCTATGCCTACGACATTGTGCTCAATGGAGTTGAGCTTGGAGGAGGATCTGTACGAATTCATGATCCTGTGCTGCAAAAAGAAATTTTTGAAGTCTTTGGAATGAGTGATGAGGAAATTGAAAATAAATTTGGTCACTTGATCAAAGCGTTCCAATACGGATGTCCTCCACATGGGGGATGTGCGATGGGACTCGACCGAGTAGTGATGCTCTTTGCGGATGAACCAAATATCCGAGAAGTGATCGCATTTCCAAAAAATCAATCCGCTCAGGATCTATTGCTTGGATCTCCATCTCCAATGCCAGAGAAAGAATTGAATGAGCAGAATATTCAGGTGTTGCCGGAAGAAGAGGAGTAGTTTCCTGCACTAAACATTTACTTTTTCAGAAAAGAGTAGTAAAAGAGTCTTATGAGAAAGATACTAGAGGGAACACTTCTGCATGGATGTGATTCCCAAGCTATGGAATACAACATTAAATCCAGACTAACTCCAAGACTTCCATATAATGGAGATTTTTCGTGTATATGCTTTTCTATGATGCCTGTAAAAGGATTTCATGATATGATTTGTAATCATCTTCCATCACTTGATGGTGAGGATGAAAAATATGCATTTGGATTACTTCCCGAATCAGTTCCTCATGATACTGGAGTAGTAAAAGCTGTTGGAATGCATTTTGAAAGAAATAGAGATTTCCTATACCCAAATCTATCACCGAATTATAAAATAAAAACTCAAGAATATACAGAAAATTATGAAGTTAGAATTTACAGGCCAATAGAAATAGAACTATGTGACTTTATACTAGTACCAACCGAAGCATACCGTTCAAAAGTAATTAACCTTCTTAGAGACGCAGAAAAAGCAGTCCCTGTTTGGCTCGTAAGCGAGATAAAGGAAGAGTAATAATCACAATTCGGAAGATTTCTCGACGAAACTAGAATCCTAAATAATATTTTGCTCGAAAATAGATTTCTATTTTTTTACTTCCTACCTCTCAATCTTTCTACCTCCTCCCCCATGCTCCTCCTCCTTTCCCCCGCCAAGACTTTTGATCTGGATTTTGAATCTACTATTGATCAGATAACTAAACCTAGACTCGTAAATCATTCGACTCAGCTGATACAAATCCTCCAAGGCTATAGTCCTGAGAAAATTCAGTCACTCATGAAAGTCAGCGAAAAGATTGCTGATCTCAATGTTGGAAGATATCAGAACTGGAACTCAAAAGGAAATCATCATGCCCTCTGGGCTTTTGCGGGAGATGTGTACCGAGGACTTGGGGCACAGGATTTCACAGAGGAAGAGGTGTTGTTTGCTCAAGATCATATAGCTGTACTCTCTGGTCTCTATGGACTGATCCGCCCTCTGGATCAGATCGATGCCTATCGACTGGAGATGGGAACCAAACTGGAAAACCCAAGAGGCAAGAATCTCTATGAATTCTGGGGGCGTCTCGTGACGGATTTGATTAGTAACCTGGAAGATCAAGTTGTGATCAATCTGGCTTCTGTGGAATACTCTAAAGTAGTACACTTTGATCAACTTGACATTCCAACGATTGACATTGTGTTTCAGGAACAAAAAAATGGCATCAGAAAAATAATCGCCATTCATGCCAAAAAAGCCCGAGGACTGATGACTCGATATGTGGTGAAAAATAAAATCACTGAACCTGAAGACTTGAAGAATTTTGACCTAGCTGATTATCAGTTTGATACCCAAAATTCAACGGAAGGAGAGTTTATTTTTGTGAGATAGATCCCGACAACAAAATAAATAAGTCATAAATAATATCATCCAAGGTCAAAACAAAATCAACTTTTTTAGAGAAACCCAGGTCATCGTAAGATTGTATAAAAACTTCCCCAAAACGACTTCTCAAATCGTAAAGAGAATGCCGTACCTGAGGAGAAAAATCATGAACATCACTACAAAAATTACAAGTAAAACTCTGCATCCACCAGAACGAATTTGCTCTCAATTTAGAACTCCCGGTTATCGAGGAATAAAATAAATCGCTCTGATCATGTAAAAATTTAGATCGAGCATTATGATCATCGTCAAATCCATCATTAATAATCACTAAATCTAAGACAAAATCTCTAAAATACGCTTCACTCTTCCGAGGCATAATTGCTCTATAGTTTTCGGATATATTGGGAAGTTCCGTATACCGAGGCAAGGCAACACTCCAATCAAATGATTGTTCTAAATAATCCAAGAAAGAATGCATTTCCCCGTCTATCATTTGTCTGTAAATTTTTCCTATATATTAATCTGAAATTTGCCGGCACGATATTTTTTATCTCTCCACTTACCATCGTTGAGACCGTCGCCCCATGATCCGCTCCTTTACCTTAGATATATCGATGAGGGATTCTTTTGGTTGAGGTGAAATCCCCACAATAGCTTCCACAGACGGGACTGGCACTGAGTCTTCCTCTGCATACTCAGGAGCAACATCTGATTGTACTTCGGCTACTTGTGGTGGCTGACTACTATTGAGCCAATCCCCTGAATCCCTGAGCTGAGAAGTATACAACTCTGTATACGGTTTATCTGTATATTCTTTTGAAACCCACTCTCCTCGATATCGAACCAACTCCTGTTTTAGGTTTTCTGGCACTGTAAATCGAGCATATTTATCTGGATACGCGTCCAAAAACTGAGACATAATATCTCGCCAGAGTGGCCCAATTGAGTACAGGGAAAAACTTCCTGCATTGAGAGCCCGACCATTGGTATTTCCTGCCCATAAGACCATCGTTGCATGCGGGGTAAATCCTGCCACAAGATTATCACTTGGACGAAGTTCATTGTTCACTCTTTTAGAGGCAGTCCCTGTTTTTACCCCCAGACCTGGATATTTTTTGGGAATAAGCCATTGGCTGATTGCCTGTGCTTTTTTATCTGGATCACTCATCATATCTCGGACAAAAAAACTAGTCTTAGGATTCATGCCTCGGGCAATATGTTTTGCGCATGGATTTGGTAGTAAATTTCCTAAACTATCGGTCATAGAAAGGATTGGACACAGTTTTGTATACCTTCCTGTAGCTATTGTTGCATAGGCGTTGGCTATGTCCTTCACCTCTAGACCTGCCGTTCCGAGAGCGAGAGACCAACCAAAACGATGATCTTTATAGTCTTGGTTTGTCTTGAGTCCAAAAATATGATCAAGATACTTTCGAGTTCTTTTCTCTCCCCCCGCAAGATAGAATGCTTTCACGGCGGGAATATTTCGTGACCAGTTTAGAGCTTTTGACATAGTCATCCTTCCCCAAAATCGACCATCAGAGTTATTTACTCTGTACTTACTTCCTTTGAAGCTTATAGGAGTATCTGAGAGCAATGTTGCAGGCTCATATCCATTATCAATTGCCGCAGCATAAATCATAGGCTTCATGGTAGATCCAGGTTGCCTTCGAGATCGCAACATATCTATCTGTCCTGAGATATCACTATTCCAAAAATATTTTGACCCGATCCATACTAAGGGTGATCGCGTCTGATGATCAATAATTGTTAAAGATAGATTCTCTGCATTATGTTTTTCATAGAGTTCTGCACTTTTTCCCCCACGGATAAAATCATATATTTTATTCTGTAGCTCCGAATCAAGTGATGTCTTGATAACTAATCCCTTTTCATAATTTGAAAAATTAATTCCTTCTGATTGTAGGAAATCTCGTACATAAAACTGCCAGTGTTGGTAGTCATCATTCGTCCATCTCCTTCGAAAATCGTCCAATTTAATATTTGAAAGTTCAGCCCAAATTCTTTGGGTTTGAACATCGTTCCAGCCCTCTGTTTCTGCGTGTTGGATTAGTAGATTTTCGATCCGACTAGATTGATATTCTACACTCTCAAAAGGAGAACAAACATCCTCTTCTCCACAGGTTCCAAGCCACTGATCTATATTTGATTTTCGGCTCAATCGGATTGGATCTTTTGGCATGGTAGAGAGAACTAGTGCCTCTGAAAAAGAAAGTGCTTTTGGGTGTTTCCCAAAATAGGTCTGTGATGCAAGTTTCACTCCATTAATCCTTGGTCCATATGGAACCGTATTGAGATAAATTTCTAAAATTTCATCCTTTGTTAGGTGGCTCTCTATTCCTAGTGAAATGGCTACTTCCCGCACCTTTCGATAGAGAGATTTATCGTCTGTGAGATAGACTTTTCGAGCTATTTGTTGAGTAAGGGTAGAGGCACCCTGACTATAACTCTTCGTCTGAAAATTTGTTCGCATCGCTCTCATAATCCCTTTTATATCAATCCCAAGATGTTGGTAAAAACGCTGATCTTCTGCTAGAAGTGTCATTTTTTGAAGATCGGTACTAATGTCTCCTAGGTCGACCCACTCTCTATTTTCCTGACCAAAAATCCTATGAATTTCTTTTCCATTACGATCCGTCAGAATGACTGGATATGATAAATCTCCTTGGTCAAAATTTCTCCCAAGCTGAAAATCATCCCACAACTCCGCCGTCATATACGCCCCTACGAGTGCGATTATTAAAATCAATGTACTGCAGAAATAGGTAAATGATTCACTAATTTTTCGCTTCTTTGACATAAAATAAACCTAACTAATTTGTTAAAATTGTCAATTTGTATTTTTTAATAACTCACAGGAAGATAATTTAAACATAAAGCGGATTTAATTATCTATTAACAGAGAAGTAAAATTTTAGTTATTTTTGACTAAAAATTGGGACACCCAAGATAAATTAATATTTTAAATAATGAGAAAAAAAGGTAATCAGTCATAAGACTTAAACCATCTATGTTTTGTCCTCTTCTTTTTTACGCTTTCCTTCTAAATATACTGATGCACCACATTCATTAGAAAATCGAGCACTAAAATTGCGACAATAGGAGAAAGATCCAACATCCCAATTCGTGCCCAACGAAAAGGTTTTATGATTGGTTGAACTGCTTGCTGGATGTTCTGAAATATCGGGCTTCCAGGAGACATCACCTGAAACATGATAAGCCAAGAAGCTACTACCCATACAAGAATAAGCCAGTAGGCAATTTTGAATACAAAATAGGAAAATGTCGCGATATAGGGAATGAATTCATTCATTTAAAAATTGATCAACAGCACGATCAAACCATATACCAACTTTGAAAATTTGAAATATAAATTTTTGTTTTTCTATCAAAATCATTGACGTACCACTTCTGCTATAGTCTCTAGTGCGTTCTGAAGATTGGCAAAGTAAATCCCAATCAACGGAAAATCTACAAACAAACTCGTCGCCCAGATCAAGACTGCCATTACGGCTGTCATCCCAATCAAAAAACCAAATCCTCTCGCAATCCCTGCCAAAAAATTGACTCCAATAATTTTCCAAGGGGAGGACATGTAGGTCATAAAATCTTCCAATCCTGATTTCTTGAGCCCCCGAAGGAGGGCTTCTAGTTTTTTGGTTGTCTCACGTAGCCTGTATTCCTCGCTCTCATATTTTTTACTCATCGCTTAATTATAGCAGAAAAGCTCCAAGAAGTCACATCTTCATCTGATATTTTGAAATACAAGACAATTCTTTATACTCTAGACGTAAAGATTGTGAAAAAATCTGGAATCACATGAAAATAAATGTCTGAAAAAAAAGAAACACCTGAATTTAAATTTAAACCAAAAGATATCCCCACCGATAGCGGATGTTATATGTACTATGGAGAAGATAATGATCTTCTTTATGTAGGGAAAGCAAAGAACTTACGAAAGCGGGTTTCAAACTACTTTCAAAAAGAACATGAATCCACACGAATAAAAGTGATGGTGAAAAAAATACGACGAATAGAGACTCGAATTGTTTCTTCTGAGATTGAGGCACTTATCCTCGAAAATAATCTCATAAAAGAACATATGCCGAGATACAATGTACTCCTGAGGGATGATAAGAACTTTATTTATCTCCGAATTACCAAGGCTGAGGAACCAAAGCTTGAAATTGTACGGAAACTCAAACGAGATGGAGCGACCTATATTGGTCCCAAAACTTCGAGTAAGGAGTTTCGGGAAACTGTTCGGTTTTGTCAGAAACATTTTGGCGCTCGAATGGTAAAACCAGGACAAGACTACTATCTCAATATTGTTTCAGCTGAAACCATAAGCCCAGAAGAATACCGATCAAACATTGACCGAATGAAACGCTTTTTAAAAGGTCAAACCAGTGAAGTTGTAAAGGAATTGCAAGTAAAAATGATGCAATTTGCTGCAGATAAAAATTTTGAGGCTGCTGCGAAAATACGTGATCTCGTACTCTCTATCGACAAAAGTACTATTAAACAAAATGTAGAGTTTACCGACTGTCTGGATCGAGATTTTATTAGTTTTGTGAGACACAATAATAAAGCCTATTTTGTTCGGCTCACCTTCCGTGGAGGAAAACTCCGTGACCAAAATGAGGTTGTCTTTTCGGCTGAAGAATTTGAATCTGACGCAGAAGTCATGGAAGGATTTTTACTACAATTTTATGAAAAAGTTGATGAACTTCCACGAGAAATCTATATCCCCTGTGAACTTGAGAACACGGAAGATATTCAATCCTACTTATTGGATCTTTTTGAGGGTCAACTGACTGGGCGCCAAACAACCGTATCGATCATAACTCCTCAGATTGGAGATAAGAAAAAAGCGCTTGATATTGCACATATCAATGCGAAAAATTTTTGTGAAAAACAGAAAATTGAAAAAATGAGTCAGGAGGAAAATTTTGCGAAGGCTCTCCCAGAACTAGCTCAAGCACTTGGATTTGAGATTCCTCCCAGAAGAATTGAGGGATTTGATGTTTCTCATCTATCCGGACAGTTTCCCGTGGCATCTCAGGTAGTTTTCATAGATGGGCAACCGAAGAATAGTGAATATCGAAAATACAATATCAAATCACTTCCCCCAGGAAAGATTGATGATTATGCTTCGATGAAGGAAGTACTGGAACGAAGATTTGGACGAATGGAATCCTCCCCTCCCCCCTCCGTTAACAAGGAGGGAGAAAAGTCTTCCTTGCTTAAGGTAAATTGTGCGACTAGCACAAGAGAGAATCCCCTGGGGGAAAAGGAAGATTTAGAGGGATTAATCATGAAACCCGTTGAGACGGAGGAAGAACTCGAAGCGTATCATGAAATCCGAAAGACAGAAGTCTTTGATCGGTACTTACCTCATATAAAGTACGATCCAAATTTCCCCGATGAAACTAAGAAAAAAAATACACAAATAGTCTTCATCCATGAAGATAAAGTAATTGGCTCAATCCGTCTTGATCGCAAAGGAAAAAAAACAATGATAATTAGGGTATTTGCCATACGAAAAGATAAACAAAAGCAAGGATTTGGGGCTCGGGCAATTGAACTAGTAGAAGATTACTGCATTCAAGAAGAACGAAATAAAATACTTATAAATTCTACTAAAGAAGCCTCTGATTTTTATCAACAAATAGGGTATGAAGAAGGTCTATGGAACGGAGACGGAAGCTCTGAAACTGATGTCCCATTAGGAAAAAAACTTGTCCAGAAAAAAGCAAAGTGGGAAACCCCTGACCTAATTCTTCTTGATGGTGGGAAAGGCCAACTGAGTACAGTTATGAAGATTTTTGAGGAAGGTATTGTTCAAATTCCTGAAGGATTTGACCCACAGACACAGATCATTGCGCTGGCAAAACGGGAGGAACAAATCTTTCGTCCTGGAAAAAATGATGAACCCATAGAGCTTCCCTACGAATCTAGTGCGCTCAAACTACTCCAACGAATACGAGATGAGTCTCATAGATTTGCTATTGGGGCCAATCGTGCCAAACGATCCAAAGATGCTACTCGATCTATACTGGATGAAATTCCCGGCATTGGACCAAAGACTAAGAAAGAACTGATGATGAAATTTGAATCCGTATCAGGAATCCGAAGTGCAAGTGATAAGGAACTCTTAGGGGTTCTGAGTCAGAAGCAATTAAGCAATCTCAAGAAGTTTATTTAATTTAATATTTATTTTTGTCAAATACTATGATACAATGATTTATAAATTATAAATCTGTATGCATTTTCTTTTGTTGGCGCTCCTGATTCCATTCTCTCTCTCTGAAACATTTGCAATGGAGGTTTCTCCTCCCGAAACTATTCTCTCTAAAATCCCAATCCAGGTTCCACTCTCTGATCCAACCTACCAGTCTTATATGGATAAGGCCGCTTCCGCTATAAGTGAAGACGAAAGTCACTGTGCTATGTTTTTTAATCGGATGATGGCAGGACGTTTTGGAACCCCTACGTTTGGAAACGCTTGGACTATACAGATTAAAAAAGAAAATAAGGCATATCTTGAGACCATCTGGGAACTAAACGAATCTGAGTTTCAACGAGATAATAGTTTCCGACTTAATCACTATGAAGATCGTATCGATCATTTTGAATCTCTCTATGCTGCACTTGACCAAGAAGCCTATCCTATAGGACTACTGGGAGGTCTGTATAAATATTCTAATTTTAAAGAAACACTTCTAGAATTTCCTCAGTTTGTACCGCAGACACATGTTGCCTTTGTCGCAGGAAGAACTGAATTTTTTATAGAAAACACAACTAACAAACCCAGAACAACACGTTCTATTTTTGAAGAAAAACATGGCGTAATTCATCCCTTTGAAACTGAGTTTGTACATAATATTGTACCTCTTGATCGAATACTCCAACCTGATGAAAAATTCTTTTATCAAGACTATCTTATCGAAGAACAGTTTCGAACACTCCAGTCGCTTAGTCTTCTTGAAGTATTCTTGCAAAAACATAGAAACAACAG
The DNA here is from genome assembly GCA_018608565.1 of Candidatus Altimarinota bacterium. Taxonomy (GTDB): domain Bacteria; phylum Patescibacteriota; class Gracilibacteria; order UBA4473; family UBA4473; genus JABAZT01. The sequence continues at coordinate 22,831 of JABAZT010000023.1, read as the reverse complement.
AAAAACACCATTACTTAGACCGGTCAGTTTCTCACGAATTTCTGATGTATTGATAGAGGAAATAGAAACTCAGAAAGATCTTCTAGATGATATGGGCGCGATAGAATATGTGAGTGGTACTGAATTTGAATCAATGGAATTTGAACATAAATCAGCTTGGAGGCAAACACTCCGAAATAGATTTTTATATTTGGATCGAACTAATCTTTTGAATGCACCAGTCGTACCCGTTCCAAAATACCGTGACTAAAAATTACTTCTTTAGACTCTTTATTAATTTGGGATCCATATCCAATGTTCGTATAGGAAATGGAATTGTTATTCCTTCTGTGTCGAATGCTTTTTTGATTGCCATGACGGCCTCACTTCTAGCGGATCGATAATCGAACTGACGATTAAACTTCACCCAAAACCGAATCGTAAAATTGATAGAAGAATCTCCAAATTCATCATAGACGAGAGTTGTTTCTTTGTCCTTCAGACATACATCTAGAGATTTGACCGCCTCAAGAGCTACTGATTGTGCTTTTTCTAGATCATCACTATAGGAAACCCCTATCGATAGATTAACTCGTCTTACTTTTTTCTTTGAAAAATTAACTAAAGGTGTATCGAACACCACCTTATTTGGTATAAATACAACTTGCCCGCTCGTTGTTTCTATTACTGTATTTCGTAGATCCATATGGGTTACTTTTCCATAATGATCATTGGTTTCTACAAAATCTCCAACATGTAATGGCTTTTTAATGGCCAGATAAATTCCTGAAATAATATTTCCAATAAAATCCTGAAAAGCAATCCCAAGGGCTAATCCCAAAATCCCAGCTCCGGCAAGGAGCGATGTTACTACTTTTGAGAGTTGTAATATCTCAAGTGCAAAAAATCCTCCAATCATAATTACTATAAACTGAATCATTCCTGATAGAAGTCCTGATATGACTTTATTTCGGCTTACTTTATGAATTCCTTTTTCTACAAAATGTTTTACCGCCTTGGAAATCTGAACAATGATCAGAAACACAATTATGGCAATCAACAGATTGGGCAGAATCAAAATCAGCTCATTGAGCCAAGTTTTCAATTTTTCAATTAATAGATCGAGTGCGTCATAGAGAAGTTCCATACCCTCATTTATAGAATATTTTTTGATTTCTCGCAAACACAGAAATTTTACATCTTAATTTCTTATTAAATAATATTGATTTATCTTTGACTTTATGGTAAATTATGATAATTACATTATTGACAATTGTAATTTTTACTAAATAACACATATGCAAAAAGTATTTCTGGCACTATTATCTCTTAGTTTTCTATTCTTTACTCAGACACATGCGGCAAGTCCCGTCGTTTCATTTACACAAGATGTAGATGCCGGACCAGTCTCTAGTGATACGATTGAAATATCTGCAACGGATATTGATGGGGATATTACTGCTACTGAGTATGGTTTTAGTGCGGATGCAATTTGTGATGTTTCGGATTCTTTTGGAACTCTCTTTGTTTCAGGCGTTTCTTTTAGTATCTCAAGTGAAGCGAATAACGGAGATTATCTCTGTGTTCGTGTAAGTGAACCTTCTGATGGGTTTACCTATCTATTGAGTGGAAATGATCTCAATATAGATGTAACGCCCCCTGCATTTGATAGTTTGACGGTCCAAGCACAAACAAGTGGTGGTGGAGCTAAATCGGTACATGGAGATGGAAATTTTTATCTTGCGAGTGGCGAAAAAATTTATTTCACATTGAATATAAATCCTACTGATACGATAGGATCTGGAAGTCATATTAATTTCTCTATTGGAGGCACTGGAACTTCTAGTGGAAATTTTACGAGTTCAACTACTCCTGTAACGACACGAAATCGAACCTTTACCGTTGGCGCAGAAAATGGAACCGTTGCTCTCACTTCTGATACAGTTACCGATCAAGTCGGAAATATGATGACTGGATTTTCTACTACTCTATCTGACTCGATTATAGTCGATACTACGGCTCCAGGAGTTGTATTTACCGATGATGTAGATGCTGGCCCTACTACGTCAGATGATGTGACGATTACCGTGACAGAAACAAATGTAGATAGTGCTGAATATGGATTCGTAGCAAGTGCGGCGGCCTGTGTAACAGGCGCCACGTTTGGGAATTCGTTTATGTCTGGAGTTCCGATTACGTTTAATACTGAAGGCAATAATGGAAATTTTGTTTGTGTAAAAGTAGTGGACAAAGCCGGGAACGAGACTGTTTCCGTGAGTGGGAATGACCTAAATATAGACGTAACCGCTCCAGTCTTTAGTAGTATTGGAGTGGTTTCGGATAACGCGTTTGACTCAAGTTATGGAAATGCAACGAGCACACTCACTTTTACTCTTACACTTAGTGCCGCTGATTCATTCAACGGTCCAGGTGCTGGAACGGGACAGATCACCTTTGATATTGGGACTACTACAGGAATTACCGCGGATTTAACTCAAGCTCAGTCGACGACGAAAAAGACAACCTATACCACGACCTATGCTCTGGCTGGAGAAGATGGTGCGATCAATATTACCGCCATTGATTTCGAAGATTTTCAGGCACAGGCAATGACTGGATTTGTGGCTGGAGCTCCAACTCCAACCGTAACGATTGATACGACAGCTCCGACTATTGATAGTGCTTCACGCGCTTCGGCCAATGCCAATCCTGCCTGGGCCAAATCTGGTGACACGGTTACCTATACGCTTGGTTTTGATGAAGATGTTCGCCTTGATACTCTTGGGAGTGCCACTACTGGAACCAATATTACAACACTTACCCAGGAAGTTGATCTTCCAAGCTTCACTACGAGTGATAGTCTGATCTTTACGGTAGCAAATGGAGATAACGGAGCGATTAGTGTTGGGAGTGCCAACTTCACGATTGTTGATCGAGCGGGGAACACTACGACCGTAGTACAAGGAGATATCAATGCACTGATCGCCGGAGTTATCCAATCTGATACCACGGCGCCTACTATCACTGGATCGAGTATTATTTCTAATAATGTACTCGATACGACGCTGGCCAAAACCAATGATACTATCACTGTAGATTTCATAACAGCTGATAATCTTAGTCCTACGGTAACGCTCCGAGGCAATAGTCATATTCTCAATATGTCAGTTACTGGATCTACCATCGGGGCGGTAGGAGCTAGCTCAATTGAACGGTTTACGGATGGAACTGAGACCTCGGAAGTGGTGGTTCCGTTTCGAATTGGAATCCAGGATGAAGCCGGAAACAATGCCACCAATAAAACGGCGGTAGATGACGCTTCTCAGGTTCAATTTGATCGAACTGACCCGATCGTCTCGGATGTAGAGATTGAGGCAACGAGTCAAGATTTTACGGCTTTCCTTGGAGATTTACCTACGTATTATGCTCGAATGGGAGACACGATAAATTTTGAGTTTGAGCTTTGTGATTATGTAGATTCTCTGGCAAATCCTCCGACTGGGACTTTCTTTGGTCAGGCTATTACTATGGTTGATGAAGGGCTTACAGGAAGCACTTGTACGACACCAGAAGGAAATACTGCCAACCTAAGAGAATGGTCCTATGAAATGTTAAATGCCGATGGAGTAGAAGGAACAGTCACCTTTTCTATCGATATTAAAGACGAAGCCGGAAATGTATTCATGAGTGTGACAGGAACGACTGATGGATCTAAAGTTATTTTTGATAAAACTAATCCAACACTCCCAACTGAAATTTTGGATGGGAAAGGCGCTGAACATTTTCAGTTTAAACATCGACGAAATGCCTTTTATGACTGGTCAGGAGAATCTGACCCAAATACAAGTGCGGCTGATCGTGTTTCAGGGATTCGAAACTACGACGTTCAGTGGGATCATCCAACATTCGGAACCCTTGAAAACAATACTGTAAATGGTCCTATCTATACGCCCTCACTCCCTATCCCAAGTGATGATCCATATACATTTAGGGTGTTGGATGTGAGAGATAAAGCGGGGAACCTTTCTGGCCCAGAATTTATCTATACACAGCTCTATACGGTTGGTATTTATGGAACTATTTTTGATGAAATAGGAAAACCACTCAAAGGAGCTACCGTACAGGGAATTCCAACCTATAACGATACTTGTTTAGTTGGTTCTTTCGTATGTTCTACTACGACTGATGAAAACGGAAACTATGAACTTATTCTCCGAAAGCAACGAGATTACATTGTCTCTTGGTATAACTTCAACCACTATCTAGAAAAAGAAAATGTCCATGTAGAACTGGACGACGTACTGAGAAATAAGTCCCTTGCTCTCATTACGAATCCACACCAGCTCCAAACTGGTAATGAGCCGATTGTAATTTCGACGGATGTTATGTTTCAGACTACAGACGGAGATGATGAGGCAAGTTTAATTTTTGTAGAGGCTGATACGGGAGAAGTAACAGTTACCCCTCATGCTGATGGATTTACGGTTACCAGTTTTGGTCGTATTCGATCGATTAGGTCCAATAACCCAGATGTTATTTTTAACTTTGAGGGAAATAATACATATCTGGTTAAAGGCTCTGGTAATTTGGGATTTAGCCACTCTGCTGAAAATTCAGAAACTCAAGGAGGTACTCCTCGCGCTGTTACATTTGGTCGAACACAAAATTTTGCTTCTGGATCTTCTCGAGTCGGAGTGGAACAAGGTCCAGCTAATGGAAAAACAAATCTTCGATTTCCAGGCATGACCCGTGAACAATTTCGAATCCTCAATCGAAATGGAATGACCTATACCGAATCCATGAGACATGCTCAAACAATGAATAAAGGAGTTGCAGGAAAAGTACTCTTCTACGAAAACGAAAATGGATTTGAAGTTTTTCGAGGCTATATGCCTGGAAGACTTCCTCTTCAAAAAGTAGGAAAACGATATGTGAACACGATCAAATACCGTGGAGGAACGATTCGTAATATCGTGAAGATCAATACGCCGATAGAAGATATCACTGAGCCAAGTGCTCAGACGGCTTTTGAATCTCGATACTGGATGATCAAAAATCGATACCAAAATATCCCTGAGACAGAAACAAAGCAGGCTAAAATCATAGAAATTGCTACGAAAGACACGGCCGAAAAACAACATGCCACTGTCATGAATGCTCGATACCAACGAATCGCAGGAAACAAATCCTATATGTATCGACCAAGTCAAACTTCAAAGCGAGCTCCGTCTCGAATCGTTCGAAATTCGGCTGATAGTGTGAGTGTGGTAATTGGTGGTAAAAAAGTTGCAGTTGGGAAAATGCTACTTCGATAAAACACCCCTCTAAAAAGCTGAGGTCATAGGGTCTCAGCTTTTTAATTTATATTATGAAAAAAATACTTTGCCTCTGTGAACACGGTAGCTCTAGAAGCCTTGCTGTTAAAAAAAATATTGAAGCAATTTTAAACGATGAAACTTGGACCGTAGATTACGGTGCGGTTAGTGAATGCAATGGGGCTCATAACATACTATCAAGTGCCCAATTGGATAAAGAAAGGATCGATTTGATAATATTAGAAACTGATAGTGACGCGCCCTTTCTATTTGATGAGAGATTTGGAGAGGAAGCTCGACAAGATCTCATGAAACGCAAAAAACTTATTACTGTATATTGTTATGATCGAGGAAAAACTTTAGCTGATAAAATCCGAATGGCGGTGAATGACATTCAATTTCTTAAGATGTATAATTAAAAATCTTCATGAAATCCGCAGAGAGTAATCTCTGTCCATTTTTTTATGTTGGAAGAGATGCAAACTCCTGATCCTCAACTCAAATATCTTCTCGCTCTTCATCGTGGGCTTAATCTCACGAGTCATAGATTTGAAAAACTAAAAATATATTTTCAGAGTGATTGGAAGCGATGTTATACCGCGAAAATAAGTGAATGGCAGCGTGCTGAAGTGGATGAGAAAGGAATAACTAAGTTTTTTTCCAAACGACCAGAACTAAATCCTGATAAAGAGCTAGCGCTACTCCATCAATGTAATGCTACCGTTCTGATCAAAGGAACATCTCAATATCCACACTCACTCCTGCATACCTATGATGCGCCTCCATTACTATTTTGTCGTGGAAATTTAAAAGAGAATGATTTTCCGTCTATCTCCGTGGTTGGATCTCGAAAGATTTCGAGTTATGGAAAACGAGCCGGAGAACAAATTGTAAAAGAACTCGCACTCCGTGGAATAACCATAATCTCTGGTCTAGCCTATGGAGTAGATATGCTCGCACATCAAACCGCTGTGGCACATCAATCGAGGACTATTGCGGTCCTCGGAAATGGGATCGACTCTATATACCCCCAGGCTCACAGCAAACAGGCTGAACACTGGTTGGAGGAAGATAAGCTGGTAATTTTAAGTGAGCACTTACCAGGAACTCCCGGTATTCCCGAATATTTTCCAAGACGAAACCGGATCGTGACGGGACTTTCCAGGGCTACTATTGTCGTGGAAGCCGCTGCAAAATCAGGAAGCCTGATCAGTGCCGAGCTTGCCCTCGAACAAAATCGAGAAGTATTCGCGGTTCCGGGAGAGATATTTTCTCCTACTTCTACTGGATGTAATCAACTCATAGCCGACCAAAAAGCTATCCCTGCACTCTCCGGCGATCAAATCCTATCACACCTTGGACTCAACAATCTCAGTGAGCAGAGACAGGCTCAGACCCAAATCCCAAAAATAGGAATTGAAGCGGATATTCTTCGTCTCTTCCAAGGAAATGAAAAGTATCATATCGACGACCTGAGTCGAAACTCAGTCATTCCTCATCACCAACTAACTTCCACCCTTATGATTATGGAGATGAAAGGTCTCGTGCAACAACTGAGTAATCAACTCTATGTAAAAAATTGCTAATTTTTTGATCTCATAATGAATAAATACTTTCAACTCATCCTTCCCATCATCACACTCCTTCTCGGATTTGGATTTGGACATCTAGATTCCGCTGATGATGTTACTGCGAGTGTTATCCCACTTAAAGAATTTCGAGAAATTTCGCTCGTCCAACTCAAATCTATAGAAGGCGACTCACTTCAAGCTACGATCTCTGGCCCAGCCCGAATTCTCTGGAATAAAGAAATGATCGAAGGCGATGGTGAATATCAGATCCCACTTGGCACCATAGAAACTCCTGATGATAGACTCTACACCGAATTTTTCTATACAGGAAATGCCAAAACTGGAAAATTCTATCCCTCAAGTAGTTATCCTGCTCGTGGGGTAGAACATATATATCGAAGATTTTTTGATACCAAAGAAGCCGCGCTAAAGGCTGGATTTATCGCAAGTAAACTAGTGAAATAGCTAGAGATCTGACAATGTCATCTGCCCACTAGCCGTAGCTGTATCTGAATCTAGTGCGAAGAACTGTCCCCAGGAGTGTCCTCCTATTTTTTGTCGCCCTTCAACCCCATGCTCTCCCATCGTGGTATAAATAACACGAATATCTGATGTCTGTTCTACGAAGTAGAGGAATTTTGTCATATCTACGAGCGTATCAGTCGTCACTGCAAACTTGTATCCGTAGGGCTCCATCATCTTCATTCCATCGAGTGTGATTTCTAGTTCATCTGATACGCCCTTGAAATCGTGAAAACTCAACCACAGTCGATCTGGTGGAAGTGCGGCGATCATCTCGTATGGACTCTGTGTTACATCTACATCTACCCAATCGCCGCCAGCACGTAAAAATTGATGCAGCATATGATTTTTTTCAGCGATATCGCCTTCAAATATTCCTTTTTCCGAAATACTTTTACAGACCCCTATATATTGATAATCATAATTATCTTTGTTTGTCTCAAATTGATCTAAAAACTCATCTAATTCAGGAATTCCATCAAGCCAAATCTCTATTATATCGGCTCGTTCATCTACTCGATCTAGTAATGAAATAAATTCATCATAGTCTTTGGGTTTGAGGGGAGTGATAATTTTCATAGTAAAAGTGTCTATATTCTACGCTCTGTATGCTACCTTCCAAGAACCTTTTTGTCTATATTGGATATTCTACCCAAACCTGAGTAATGCGTTGTTGTTTTTGTGCTGGATTACTGATGTTTTTGAAGGTAAGTTCGTAGAGTTGATTGGCTCCTTTTATATCGATAGAGATTTCTCCTGTGTTAAAAACAACTCGCTCCAATATTCCTTGGCGAGTGGTGATATTGTCTATTTCCATCTGATAGACGGCGCTTGTTTTTTTACGAAAAAGTCCCTGGATTTTATAGAGTGAGCGTTCTGTTACGAGGTGTATTGTAGTAATATAAATGGCCCCCTGATATAACACGACCCAGACAGCTGCCACCAATAAGCCTATCTCAATAAATGTTCCCTGAAATAAAAACCACCAGAGTATAAAGATCCCTAAGAGATAAAATCCCGTTTTAACTAAAAAATATCTCAGTCCGGTCCGAAACTGATATCGAATTGTTTCTCCAAAACCGATATAATCTGATACTGCCATTACTTTTTAGTCTTTTAATTTATACACTCTCATTTTCTTATTTTCTAGGGCTATTGTGGTATTTTCTTCGAGGAATGTTTTGAAGGCGTTATATTTTTGGTGCAGGGTTCCGTTTCGATTTATCTCTAGCCCAGGGGTGGAGTTATCTACCAAAAACCATCTAATATTATTTTGTTTTAGAAGTCTTAGGATTTCTTCGTTTGTTCGACCATGGACCATCTGAGTCCAACGATCAAGTTGATCGTCTTTGACCATTCGTTCGTCATATTGATCTACGTAGATCCCGACCATAGTCCCCACCCACCAGGTAATATCTCCTTCTCTATAGTTTGTATTGAGAAATTCACCAACTTCCATCTCTAATCTAAAAAATCTAGATTCAATGGATTTTTTAGTTTCTATTGTTGGATTTTTCCACCACTGCATGGTGACCGCTATATGTCGTAAATCATAATAATTCATCCATGTTGTAATTCCTAGAAACAATGGAATTCCCAATATGGTATAGAGTATTTTTGAAGGAATTTTTGATCTTAGATTCGCGCACACCATTATCATCAATGGAATTAATATCGGAAATCCATACCAAGCAACTCCTTCCCCGACATATCCCCAGACAAATACTCCTATGACTAAGGTTCCATAAATCCAGAGATGCTCTTGTGACTGTTTCTTGAAATCTCTATAGAACGGCAACGCGAGCCCAACAAGAAAGAACCATAACCAAAGCACCGAAAGATTTGTGTAGTACGTCCCACCGTTGACGATATATTTACTGGTTAGTATCGTGTAAAACCGCTTAAATGGATTGTGACTCCACCCGCCATATCGTTCAACTTCTTCGGAAAAACCGGTTCGCTTTGGTCTTTTTGTTTTGGGCGTGGACGATTTTATTTTTTGGATTTCTTTCCCCTCCGAAGGTGGTAGTTTGAGGTTTAGTTTTGGATCTCTCTTTTGCCCTTTGATGAATAATGATACGATATTCTTCGTTGTTATTTTTGTGTCACTTCGAACAATATTCCAACTCCCCCAACACAAGAGAGGGATGACTAAAATCATCAAGGTGAGTCCTATTTTTTTTCTGTCTTTTTTAGTGATCCATAAAACTAATAAGAACAACCCAAAACACCCCAAAAACCAGAGCGTTGTTATCTTTATAAGTGGTGATATTCCGATAAAAATTGCTGCTTTTATGTATTTTTTTTCATACCAGGCGGTTACCCCCAAAAGAATTATTCCAGTAAGGAGAATATCGAGCTTTATATCTCTAAGAAACTGAAATTGCACCGCCGGAATCATGAACAAAGTTACTATCAGTATTGAGCTGAGTTGTTTTGTTATTTTTAGTGATTGGCACCATCGCTGAAGACCATATAAGAATACTAATACTCCACTCATAAGCAGTATTGTTGGTGTTGCCTCAAATCCAACTAGTTTTCCAATTCCTCCCAGTACTAACTCTGTTAGATACGGATATATACCCGAACGAAAGTAGTTATTCTCTATTATCTCTTTTATGGTCAGAAAATAATGAGTGGAGGAATCCCATCCAATTACAAATGGAAGACTCGAGCTGAGTAGATTTAGGACTACGATTGAAGCTATAAAACTCCAACTTAACTTCGGAAGAATACCAAATGGAGTTTTTGTCTTACGCTCAATGAGCCAAATAATCCCAAGGATTAAAAGCCATATAATTATCAGAAGTAATGCTACTACGTATATTCGCTGAAAAAACTCAACGGGACTCAACATCCATTTATGCACGCTATAACTCGGTACATACAATGATAATATTATTACGTATAGAAACAGGCTTGCTATAAGTCCTATACGATTCCAATTCCATTGTAATATCTTTTTCACGAGAGGGAGATTAGTTTACCAAATTTGATAGATCATTCTGGCTTGGATTTCCTATTTTTCGAATCCTTCGAATTGGATTGATCACGTTTCGATCTGCTTGTACGAGTGACTCCTCAGTCTCTACTTTTCCTTTGAGGATTTGGGCTGGCCATGGCCTATAATAAGATGATATGGTATCTGTTTTTATCTCTCCATTTTTTTCTACTTTTCGTACCCACTGAGTAGTGAACCCATCATGTGCGGTGGAGACAACCTCTGTTTTTCCAGGTAGTAAATCTTCAGTTTCGAGGACTATTGGTGGTGGTGCTTTTTTGTAGTTAGAGATGACGGGACCTTCGAGCATTACGGTTCGATCATCTTTTGTTCCGTAGAGTATGAAATGCAAATTATCCCCTTCCATGTATGCCTGAAGCAATACATCGCCAGGAGTGTCATTGGTAAATTCAAAATCCTGTACTCCGATGTAAATCGTCGCATCAAGCCCGTAAGGCTTATAATACGGCACAGCATATGAATGATTTCTTCTTGAGGTGATTGGAAATCCTCCATTGAGTGCAGCTCTATAGACGGTAGTTGAAACCTGACAGACGCCACCTCCCAATTCTTTTTCTGTTTTGTTTCCTTTTATGACTAGCTCTTTCACAAATCCATCTTCTTCTTCTACGTCTTTGAGAATTTCATTAAAAGAAAAAGTTTCTCCTTTTGGAATCAAAACTCCGCTAAATCTATCTGCTGCTACTCGAATATTTTGACGTCGTGCATTTGATGACCCTCGAAAATTTGATTCTCCCTGGGCTACCACTTCTCTTACTCCTTTTTCCTCAAGTTCAGGAGAAACGGCAATACGAGAAAATTGTTTTTCTCCCGGCACTCTCACATATTTTTCTCCTTTGATCAAAGCATTATTGAGAAGATTTATTAGTTTTGGATAATCTGTTTTAAATCCGGATTGTGGAACTCCGTCAAAATAAAATTTCCCAGATTCATCTTTGTGTATTTTTACTGATTCTACATTTCCTGCAGCGAGGATCCCTGATGCTTCTAAAAAACTCATAAATCCTTCGACTGACAACTTACTCTGAAACTCTGTTTCAATAGATCCAAAGAATGGATTTTCCTTAGCTACTAATGTTCCTTCTAGATCAACTGGCATTCGTGTATTCCCTATAACCAGATAGTGTTGATGCTCTGTCTGGAGTAGTTGTGGCTGACGATCAAAATCAAGTGTTATTTTACTATTTTCAAACACTAGATGTATTGGATCTACCTCTATAGCTGAAACTCCTCCTCCAAAGAGAAGTAGCCCAGCCCATACAATACAAAATATTTTTTTATTCATCCTCTGACAATGTATGCCAGTAAGGGTTATAATGCAAACTTTTCACCAGACAATGATCAACAATTGTGTTCTCCCTCTACTCCCCCGAATCTAGTTCATTTTGTTCTTCTTCTTTGAGTGATTCTATCTCGATAGCGTCTTCTTCTTTGGCTTTCTCCGTAGCTTCTTCCACTGTTGGGATTGGCCCCTGGAGTATGGTTTGTATTTCCTCTGGAGTATTGAGTAAAATAATCGCTCGCTCCATCACTGGATCAAAATCTTCTTTCTCTTGTTCTGACGTGACTTCAATCACTTCGTGCGGCTGAATTCCTATATCATGAATTGATCGTTCATCTGGAGTAAGCCATTCCATGATAGTGATCTTGATACTAGATCCATCAGAAAGAGGAACAACCTGTTGAACAGATCCTTTCCCAAATGTCTTTTCTCCCAACACCACGGCCCGTCGATAGTCTTGCATCGCTCCAGCGAATATCTCTGAGGCACTTGCCGATCCTCCGTTGACGAGGACTATGAGTGGGGTATCTGAAAAAGCTCCCTCTCTCCCACTCACATAATCTCCACTCTGACCAAACTGAAGTCCTCGTGTTTTTACGATGCTTTTCCCTGGCACAAACTCCGTTGCAATTTTGACCGTATCGGTCAGCAGCCCTCCTGGATTGTTTCTCAAATCTATGATAATTCCTGCAGGTTCTTCTAGAATAATCTCTGAAACCGCTTTCGAAAAATCTCTTAGGACATTGTTTCCAAAACTTGAGATAGTGATGAGTGCGATATCGCCTTTCATTTCCCACTCGACTGACTGAATTACGATGTTATCACGAACGATGATTATATCGATTGGTTTTTTTTCATCTTTTCGTACTACTGTGAGTGTTACTTTTTCTCCTTTTGGTCCTCGTATTTGTTGTACGGCTTCTTCGATCGAAATCCCAAGTGTTGATTCTTCGTCAATTTGCCAGATCTGATCTCCGGCTTTTAGCCCTGAGAGCTCTGCAGGCGTTCCTTTGAGTGGTGTAACGACCGTGAGTCGATCGTCTCGTATTCCGATTTCTGCTCCAATTCCCTGAAACTCTCCATTCATATTTTCTTCAAATTTTGCATTGTCTGTTGGATCCATGAACGTTGTATATGGATCTCCAAGCGCTTTCACCATCCCTTTGGTGGCTCCGTAGACTTGATCTTGGGTTTTTATCTTATCCTTGTAGAGAAAGCTTGCTTCTGCCGCACCCCACGCCTCCCAAAAAATATCCATATCAATACTCGATGGATCTGTTTTTCTAAATCGTTTTGGTTTTATAGTGACTGGTTGTGCCGTAATTTCTTGAGTTTTGGTTTCTTCGGTGAGGAGCTGTGCAGCTTGTTTGCTGATCTCTTGTTGATTTTTGACACTGAGACTCCATCCAAGAAGGAACCCAAGCATTGGGAGTACGAGATACCCAATAAAACGCATATTTCGCTGATAGTGAACCATATGAAAGGGGACAAAAATCTCCAAAGCCCATTGAACGGACCTAGATCTTCATAAGTCTAGAAAAGGCAATCAAAAAGACAAGTCGACAAATATATAAAAAAGAGCGAACCGTGGTTCGCTCTTTTTTTGTGTAACTGTAAATCATAACTCTACTGTCCGAGAAATAAGTTCCCCGGTAACGCAGTCCCTCCTCCAGTTGAGCCCTGTATTATATTTGTGGGTACTCTAGGCGGAACCTTAGGAAGTGCTGTTGGACCAGGAATATTAATATTAGTTGGAGGTGTTACCGCAGGTCCCGGATTGACTACTGGTTGAGGTTTTGGACCTGGAGTGGTTGGCGTCGGAGTGGTTGGTTGAGTTGGCTCACTTGGAGCTGTTGTTGTTCCACCTCCGAAGGTATGTACCGTTATCCCAAGTGTTAGTCTATCGTTAATTTTTGCAACCGTGTCTGCATACATGTGTCTATATTTTTCTTTTATACAGATTGGAGAATGTAGTAATTGTCCGTTTCCACATCCTGGTTTTACGGCGAGGTTGTAGATTATCGTTCCTACTTTCTTCCGAGGCATTCTTTTCTTACCATCACTAGTTGTTTCCACCTTCCCCGTGAGTCCCATCAACGGCTTCTCAACCTGGAAACACAACAGCTCTTCTGGAATTTCTAGCCCTTTTTCTAGACCTGGGATTCCCCCCTGCGAGGCTCCATTGGCTCGTGACGTCAACATTTTGAGCTGCGCACCAGTCATGGCATTCAGAATTTCGTCTTGTTTGAATGGAACAAATAGTCCCTTGTCTAAGTCCCTATATCCAGCGTTGAGAATGGCGGTATTTACCCATCTGGTAAATTCAGCTATTTCTGATTCGACGTCTGGACTGTTTTCATTTCCGTTATTGATAGCCTCAGTATCAGTTATTGGTCCAATGACTTTCCCCTCCTTATCTTCTACATAATATTTAACTCTTGGATCTTGAGTAAATACCTTTTGCCCGTTCTCATCATTTCCGACCCATCGTGGTTTCACTTGATAGATTGGTTTTCGTTGACTTTTATCTTTGTGTTTCGTGTATCCTACGACTTCGTAGGCAGTAGCGAAGTAGTTGTGTAGGTCTCGTCCATTCTTGGCATGGATTGGATTTGTAAATGCTCGATCTGAGGTTTTTTCTCCTGATTCAAAAATTGTACGAGCGCCTGGTTCTACTGTTACTTTTGTTACTCGGTTTATATATCGTTCCATTCCTTCTTTTGCTGAATCTCGTTCTGCAGAATCCACTCCTGGCTTCGTAGATTTTATGTAGGCAAGGATCAGTTTTGCCCACTCCATAAACTGGGGATCATCTGCTAGTGTTTGCATTTCTGCGTTAAGATTCCCTTCCATCCGTCCCTCCATTACGTTGAAGTATCGTTCAAGCTTTGGTCTGAGTGCTTCCTCTACTGGATAGAGATTGAAGAATTCATCTCGCCTTCCTACATGTGGGGAGATAGCTCCATGAATAATTGCGGCTAGTGGTTTTCGATCTTCTTCACGAGTGATCTCTACCATTCCTTGGAAGACATTGAGTGCCGTCACCGAATCTTCAGTTTTCATGATGAGCTTACTGAGCTCTCTCATTCCTCCTTTTGCTCCATTAAATCGTTTTAACCTACGACCTAGAAATGCATCTGTTCCCAATTCTCGCTGTGTCCTGATTATGTAGTATGCAGGGCTTCCGTTTTTGTAATATGTTGGTGTTCTTGACCATTTTGGTTCTCCTTTTTTTGGATTTAGTGCTTTATAGAGACGCTTTCCTGTTTTCCAATCAAGTGCCACATCATCTGCATTTTCATCCTCATAGATACTGAATATTCGTTTGAGATCCCTATGCGATTGGTTTGCTGCCATTTGACCGGCTTCCCCTCCTCTTGCTATTATACCTCTCGCATTAAATACACGGGTATATAGCTGTATGACTTCTTCTTTCCGATCTCGTACAGAACCAAAAAACATTCCCTCTACCCCTCGAAGAATTAGTCTTCTTATCTCATCTGTTGACACAGCTGCCCCCTTGAGACAAGCATTGGTTTGTTGCTGACTCAGCTTCAAAAATTTACAATTGGAAGCAAAAAGCTTATCTAAATCATTATCAAATTCCTCTTTTTTCTCTGCTTTTTCTTTTGGTGTGACTCCATCAAATTCAAATTCTTCGTCTACCAAGCTCGACTGAGTCCTTAGTTTTCTAGAATAAACATCATTGAGACGCTCCAATGAAGCCGTTGTTTTTTCATGATATCCTATTCCTGATTCTCCTAGATAGTGTACTCCGACTGTATGTTCGTCTGGAACTGATACAAGATCTGATACTGACTTGAGCCGAATATGGAAAAAGACGGTTATTCCTCCCTGCAGTGCAGAAAGCGCCATCCCCATTATATCCTGAAGGAAAAATCGTTTGGCCTGATCCCAACGATCTCCATCGTTATAGAGATATGTGGCAATATAGTTGGCGATCTCTGCTTTTCGAGCTGGATCATCTCCTCCCTCCTGCTGACTTGCATAGAGCTGAATTACTGAATTAGTCGCTATATCATTAATCGCGGCATTTTTATCTGGATTATTTTTTGCTGCAGCTAACTCACCATCAACTGATTCAAATAATCCTATATTGGCTCTTATGTCTTCAATATTATTCACACTGGTTTCATAAAACTCTTTTGGCGTCACTCCAAGTGATTGGGGAACATTGGTACTATAGGCTATGTGTTCTATTTTTTGCTCAATATCTCCTCCTTTTTCGAATATAGCATCTGTAAAGTATTGTATTTCTTCCGGAGTTACTCTTTTTACTTTTCTACCAGTTTCTTCCTCTACCATAACCGCCTCTTCCTCCATCATACGTGCCATATACTCAAGCCGTGCCTGTGAACTGGCTACAAACTCCTCTCCTGCTGCTTTTTGAAATTTGGTATCTGCGCCCATTTTTGCTGAGATATTTCGTAATCCCTTGCTCATTTGAGCTGAACGCTCTCTTGAACCAACTGAATTTATATTTTTGGTTGGAATCAACCCCATCACTTGTTGGTGATAGTCGGCGATCATCTCATTGTATATTGTCTTAAATTCGTTTGGTGATAAATTGAAATCTTTGGCGATTTGTCCGTATGCCGCATCATCAATTCCTTGTCCATATTTTGAACCTTTCCCAAATATAGTTTGCCCAATAGCTCTTAACGCCGAAGGAATAAGTCCTTCAATCAGCTCTCCATTCATAGATCGACTCTGAAGCTCCTTAAAAGTTGTTACCAAATTAATAAATTTAGTATTGGTCTCAACATAGTGCGCTGCCTCTCTCTCCCCAGCTTGTATTTCCTCGAATGAACCATCATCCATATCAAGAAAAGCATCATAAGTATTCCCGGGGAACATAGTATCTAATACTCGTTGAACCTCAGGATCACTCGTATCTACTACTTCTTCGTTCCCCAGATACTCTGAGGCGATCCAGTATTCCCCACCTCCTTCTTGTACCTTCGTAAAGTTTACGGTGTATCGTTTTTCTTTTATTTTTCCATCTTCTCCTGTTTCTTTTTTTATAATCTGAAAATCTTTTTCAATTGGCTTCCCATTCTTGAGTACCAGTAATATAGATCCTCCACTTCGTGTCACACGTTCATAATCTTGGCCCCCCACTCCGACTTGATCGGCTCGTTCGTCTTTGAGTGCTCTTGTGTATACCAATACATTTGGATCACTTGGAGATACGGTTCGTATCGCCACACCACTTCCGGTAATATATCTCGAATTTTCTGGGGTTCGTAGTTTTAGCTCTTCAATTGTTGGCTTCCCAATCCTCCCTGTTATCACGGGAATTTTTGATATTTCAGGTGTTGATACTGCGTCACGTGGTTGTTCCCCAATACTAACTACATCATCTTCTATTTCTTTAGGTTTAATTTTAGCTTCTTTTTTGAGCGTAGTCCGTTCTAGTCCAAAATCTTCTGCCCAGTCTGCAATTTCATCCAATTGTTCATCACTAGGCTTATCTTTTGCTAACTTTTTTCGCATTTCATAAATCTCCACTTGAGCAATAAATTCCTCTCTTTGTTGCTCATTTTCTGGCTTCTTCAAAAATGCCGTTATTTCACGCTTAATCTGATCAGTATCCTTTGGAACTTTAACCTCAGACTTTCCTTCATTCATTTTATACATGTAATATTCTTCGAGCCATTCTGTAGGGAATTTACCGACGGCCATCTTAACTGACTCTGTTATCTTGAGCTGGTCAGCTGAAGTTTGTTTTGGCTCCGCTTGCTGATAGATAAAACGTGCACTAATCCGGTTCCGTTGTAACAAATATTTCATGTGATAATCTGAGAAATCTGATCATTGTACCATATATTTTGTATCTTTACAACAAAAAAAATCAGCTCCTGTATTGGGAACTGATTTTCGTAATGGAGTCGATATGGAGGTGATTTCTAGAATGCTCCCCATCCGCCTGCCTTGCTCGTGCTGATATTCATACCAAAAGGATTAGTGTTATTTATTATTTTAATACTAATTCATTTTTTTGTCAAATATTTTTCTAATCCTTTTACTTTGCTCCATTGATTGAGATTCCCATGTGTTCCATTTTTGTATGGAGATGATGCCCTTGACGGTATTGGTAAGGAATATTTCATCGGCTTGCTGCAGCTGTATACGAGTGATGGGACTCTCTATAATCTTTAGATCAGGATGTTTTAGAACCTGTTGTCGCATAATCCCCTCCAGTATATTTTGCCCCGGAGTCCGGATCACTTCACCAAAAACAGCAAAAACATTGGTAATATTTCCCTCTCGAAGCAAACCATCTTTATTGAAGAAAATAATTTCTTGAACTTCTTTATTTTTTACCTGATTCAAAAAATACTGATAGATGGGGGTACTATATTTTGCCTTTGGAGTTGGACGCTCAAATACGGCATCTATTATCTCTATTCCTTCTTCATAGTATTCTTGTGGCCAATCAACTAATACTTCTCCGGTAATACTATAGCCACGCGCCGATGCCTGAATCCGTATTTTGAGATTTTGCATAGTATCATACTGCTGTATGAGGGTTTGTATCTGTGACTTCAATGTTTTGGAATCTATATCCACCTCTATCTGACGAACTAAAAGTGACTGATCCAATCTCTCTATATGCAAATCTAGATGCTGGATCATTCCTGCATATACGCTAAATGTCTCAAATACGGCTGGACGAATCGAACTAAAACAAAAAGGAATGGTATTGAGCCATTCCTCCTTGTTGTTTGTTATCAATACCTGTTTCATTACTCAGTCGCTTCTGCTGATGCTTCTTCCTCTGTTGCTACTACTTCTTCATCCTCATCACTTACTGCAGATCGACCAATAACTGAACATATCACTGTTCCTTCGTCCATTCCCATTATTTCAAACTTTTCTGGATCTAGATCTAAATCCTTGATAGAAATATGATCTGAAATCTCAGCTAATCCTGAAATATCAATCTTAACCTCATGTGGAATATCAGTAGGAAGACATCTAATGTCGATACTTTCATGACTTTTCATGAATGTAGCTCCTAGTGATTTTACCGCAGGAGCTATCCCTGTAAATTCAAATGGAACATGTACCACTGTTTTTTCTTTGAGATTTAGGGCATGTAAATCTACATGTACGATCTCATCACTTACTGGATGAAGATCTAGTTGATGTATCAATACTTTTGCAGACTTTCCATCAATATCGATATCAATAATGCTAGAAGTTCCTGCTCTCCGATAGATTCGGAGTATATCTGAATATCCAAGAGAAATTGCTACAGAATCAAATCCATGTCCGTAGACAACTCCAGGAACTTGACCTGATTGTCGAGTCTCTCTTGCAGAGTGTTTTGTTACTGTTCGTTTGTGAGCCGTGATTGCGTATGTTTCTGCCATCGTAATATACTATTCTTAACTAAAGCCGGCAGATCATAGTATCAGATATGCCTTTGTCAAGGCTAAAAAAAGATCCGCATGATGTCATTGAATGTAACGGCAAGAAGGAATCCTATCAGTATAAAAAATCCTGCCATATGAAGGACCTGCTCCCACCGAGCATTTGGTTTTCTTTGAGTTATTAGTTCAAATATTTGTAATAAGAACCTTCCTCCATCTAGTGCTGGGATAGGAAGCATATTCATTACTGCCAGGGAGATTGAGAGTAATGCTGTTAATTTAAGTAACTCCCAGAACCCGTGTGGAACAATTTTATGGGTTACTTCTGCAATTCCGACCGGACCCGTTAGACCATCAGGAATTTTTTTCTCTCGGATAATTTCTCCTGGTATCTCAGATACTTTTTCTAGTACGGCTAATGAAATTCTTCCTGTTTCTTTTATCGCAAAAGGGATTGCCTCCTGTATGGGAAGTTTAATTTTTTTGGTAAATTTATATTTGATCTGCCCCTCTACCTCTCCCTCTGTCTGTAGATACCCTGCATCAATAGCTCGCTGAATATCTGTTTGTGACACAAGGATTGGATGTACTCCGTGTACGAACAAGATAGTAAGTGCCACAATTGCAAATAACCAGTTCATAACTACTCCATTGAGTGTTATCCACATACGTTTCAATAGACTTACCTGTTCAAAGCTTCGAGGATCATCACTGCTTTCTTCTTCCCCGAGCATTCGGACAAACCCCCCGAAAGGAATCGCATTGATGGTAAATTCTGTTTCTCCTTTTTTATATCCCCATATTTTTTTACCAAATCCAAGCCCAAACTCTTCTACTCTGACACCTGATTTGATGGCTGCTATATAGTGTCCCCACTCATGTACAATAATAAGTGTCGAAAATATTATGATGAAGGCAAGAATTGAAAGTAAGACCATTTGATGAGATATTAGGGCGAGACAACTGGAGTGCAAGTTTTAGGAATTCTGTAGGAAATATTTCACCAAATCCTCTGCGCTTGTATCCTTAGGTGCCTTTTCTAGTACTTTGATTACAATAGAACGATCATACCCAAGCCCTTCCAGTGCTTCTATGGCTTCTGACTGAGCACTCGAAACTGAACCACCACCACTCATTTTATTTAGATCTAGCTTTCCTCGCAGTTCAACAATTATTTTCTGGGCCATTTTCTTCCCAATCCCAGGGGTTCGTGCAATGTACACATCATCCCCCTCTTCTACCGCCGAAAAAAACTGATCTACTGGTCCTGATATTATCTGAAGTGCTATCTTTGGACCTACTCCAGAGATAGACAGGAGTTTTTCGAATACTTGTTTTTCATCTAATGTTGAAAATCCATATAAAGAGATATCAGTCTCCATAACTCTCATATAGGTATAACAGACAAGCGGTTCATTTTTTTTGGCTTGTGCTAGCAAGGATCCAGCCGGGAATATAGCGTATCCGACCCCTCCGGTGGTGAGGAGGATAATTTGTTTTTCAAGTATCTCTATCACGCTTCCATGTAAATAACCAATCATCCTTCTGAAGTTATAAAATTATTTATGCTACAGAATATATAATACTTATTTCATACAAAAAAGCATTTCTCCGGTCTGGATATTGTATTAATTTTAGTCCATATCATGAGCCGCAATATCTGGATTTTTCACCATTGGATGGTCTTGATGTAGTGATGGCGCTATAACTGCGTCTTCGGACATTTTTTTCGCTGATTCTGGAATGGGCTGTGCTATTGCTTCCTCAAATGTGTCAGGAAGATCCGCAATTGCAGCCTGTGTTTCTGGATTACTAGAAATTCCAAGTCGTGCTTCAATTTCAGCATCAACAAATTCTTTTTTCCGACCGTATTTCATACGAGCGTATTTTTTGATTACTTCGGCAACTTTGTAGTTTCTTCCATCTGGATCCCAGATTGATTCCATAGAGAACACTCGTGACGTCGAATTATTGATATTGAGCTTTATATAGGCTTTATAATTAGCGATACTGAGAATATCCTGAGAGGATAAAAGTGGTGAATATTCTTTTTCAAGATATTCGGCATCATCCGCTCCAACCTTGAAGCTCATCATTGTTCCCACATTCCCAAATACGGCGTCTTTAATCTTGGAATCTTTTTGCCCTACCGCAACCCCTCCTGCAGACTCTGAAAGTTGGGCAATATACTGATGGGCCATGATTAGATTCAATCGATATTTCCGTGCCTCAGAAAGGATCGAAGCAAATGTATCAGTGGCGAAATTTTGGAATTCATCCACATAAAAATATAAATCCTTTCGATCTTCTTTGGCTTGATCTACCCGACTCATCGCGGCTTGATTGATCTTGGCTACCATTATCAACCCTAGTAGCTGTGCATTTATTCCTCCGATTTTCCCCTTAGAGAGATTTATGAGGAGTATTTTTTGGTTATCCATACATTCTCGGACATTGAAGGCAGACTTTGTCTGCCCAATAATATTCCGCATGGTGGTATTGGTCACAAATGGACCAAATTTTGAGGTAAAATAAGGAATCATTTCTTGTTTTTCGCGATCCCCAGTATTTGCCATTTCATTATCCCAAAAGGCTTTTACGACTGGATTCTTTATCTTAGAAACTTTGTATCGCTGAAAATCATCATCAATAAAGAGTCGAGGAATGTCTATCAAGGTCGCCCCTTCTTCTTCATCCGCCATCAGCGTCAAACATCCATTTCGGAAATAATGCTGAATCCGTGGTCCGAATATTTCGTTCCCAAAAAGTTTGATAAATATTTCCATGGCGTCCAAACTCGCTCGATCTTGTTCTGCATCTGTTTTCGCTTCAAGAATATTGAGTCCCATAGGACGTTCTCGATCCCCTGGATCAAAAACAATAACTTCTTTGGCACGTTCTTTTGGTACTCGTGATAGTACATCCTCTACTAGATCCCCATGAGGATCAATCACGCAGACTCCATCTCCTGCCTGTACATCCTGTCCCGCCATCCATTCGAGTAATACCGATTTCCCTGAACCGGATTTCCCAATTACATAACAATGCCGAGTTCGATCATCTCGCATAAACCGAACTGGTTTTTTCATTCCTCGATATACAGAATTCCCCAGAATAATTCCATCTTTAGGAAGATTTATTGGTGGTGGTAAGATTTTGTAATCAAGCCACTTGATGGTTGGAATTTTGTTATATCTTGCATCTGGAAAATGATACATCGTTGCCAGCTCTTCTGGCACTAGAAGTGATTTTTTTTCAAAAAAATTCATCAACCGATACTTGAAATTATGCCTTATTAATGGCGCATTTATTTTATTTATTGGAATAATTCTTCGATTTTGAAATCGATTTCGTCCTTTCCCCTTGAAGGCATTGAAGGCAACAAAGACTCCATTCAATATTTCCTGTGTCCGCTCTTCTCCCTCCGGAGAACTCGCCATGGCTCTAACGACTGTATCAAATCCTGATTGAATCGCTTTTTCTCCGATACTTTTGGCTATCTCCTCTTCACTGGCAAGCATCCGGACATACCCATCTCCGCCACCTGCACCTGGCGCATTTGATCCTCCATCAACCGCAGGATCAAATCCAGTAAGCAAAACCTTGAAAGGCCAAAATATAATACCGAGCAATGGACCGATAATCGGAATTTTCATCCCACTTTTCTTTTTATTTTTAAAATATTTTGTTCCTTCCTCTTTCGCTTTCTTTTTCCACTTTGGACTTATTGGATGTATCAC
>JABAZT010000035.1:9641-16408 GCA_018608565.1 Candidatus Altimarinota bacterium | reverse complement strand
ATCTAATAATCTCAAAACAAAACAAAACCCCAGTCTATAAAAACAAAGCCCCAATATACAAACAAAACAAAAGAATAACTTGGCTTGAAATGCCAGAAGCGAAGCTAGAAAAAGGACACTATGAGATAGCTATTGAGTTTGAAGATAAATCACCCTCCCTGATACAATACAAAGATTTTAGACAATGGAGACAGGATGAATTTCAATTCACCGTCCCTTCAGAAGAAGAGCTTGAAATTGGGTGCAGCACCTATATTCGAACACCTCAAAAGCCAATTAAAGTAATCATAAAGGATCAAACCATGACCGGAAAAATAAGCCAAAGTGCTTCTTGTGACTGGGTATCATTAGTCTCAAATGCACTAAGAGTAAATCCTAATGAACACTTTCACACCACTTTTGAAGTACAAGGAAAATCAACACACAAACTTCACTTCAAAACACACTTCTACAATAGGTCTGGACGTTACCTAGAGTCTGCTCGTTTCTTCATCCCAGACAAATCTACATTTCAAAGTTTTAACATAGAAGACATTATAAAGGTCCCAAACGAGGCACACAAAATGCAGCTCCAGATTTTAGCTCGAACAAATGCAAAAACAGAAAGTGAATTTCAAATTCAAAATTTTTCAATCAAAAAAATAGAGAATTTCCCATCTCTTGATCTCGTCGCTATACATGAACCAATCTCCTCCCCCGTTCCAACCCCAACAATAACTAAAATCAAAAAAAACTATCTCAGTTATTCTCTAGAAATCTCTCCAACACCTGATAAGCAAACTAGAAACTACACGCTTCAATTTGGAGAAAGTAGTACTCCACTCTGGGGGCTGAAGGATGGAAAGAAAACAACTCAGCCAGGAACCACGATGATGGTACTCAATGCTTTCGAAGTAGAAGCAACTGATAAAGAAAAAAAACTTCTATATTACTTCAGACCCAAAAACTACTTCTATTTCGGAGTCTTCATTTCAATATTAACCTTTGGTATTTTGTTCGGAATTTTATGGAGATTAAGAGAAAAATAAAAAAATTTCAGAAGATTTTTCTTTATTTTAACATTCTTCTATGCTCACTCCAGCACATTTCTCCTCTATATGTCACAAAAACAAATAAAAAACGGAATTAGCTATTCGCTCGCAACACTAAGCATAATAGCAACAAATTATATATTCCATCTCATCGCCGCACGAAACATAGGGGCTATCGATTACGGAATTCTTTCCGGACTATTTGGACTATTCGGCATTATAGCATTCGCAAGTGTCAGCCTCCAAACCAAGGCCACCGAGCTAACCTCTCGATTGATAGCCCAAAACCAAACAAATACCTACAAGGAAAAACAAAAACTCTGGATCAAAAATTCCATAGTTATATCTATAGGACTTACATTAATCCTGTCCCTCCTCTTCCCCATAGCAAGATCAATCTTCCATGCAAGCGCTATACAATGGTTCTCCTTTATTGCCGTATTTCTTTTTACACTTCCTCTTTCTGTTATCCGAGGGTTTCTTCAAGGCCAAGAACTCTATCACTCACTTTCTTTCAACTTCTTCCTTGAAAGCATTCTCAAGCTCATACTAACAATCATTGCTATATACACTGGATTAGGACTTGATGGGATTCTCTTAGGACTAACTATAAGCCAAGTTCCTAGCTTTATAATAGGAATCATTTCACTTAAAAAAAATTTACCCGAAAACACCCCATCCAAAAATTCTCAAAAAGAACAACCAACATTCAATACTCCTTATTGGACTATACTTATATATTACGGAATTTTTGCCGCATGGTTCAACCTCGACATGATAATAGTTCAATATTTAACGCCAGAAAATGCTGGAAATTACTCCGTGGCATCAAAACTAGGTCAACTCGTCTTATTTGGGGGAACCACCATCACAAACTTTTTATTCCCATCAATAATACAAAAAATTGAAAACAAAAAACCACTTATTAAAACTCATATTTTTGGAATATCTACAATTGTCATCGGAAGTCTTATCGGAATATTCTTCTTAAATCTTTGGCAGAAATTCTTCACAACCACACTTTTTGGCCCTGAATTCACAAATGCAGGAGCATGGATAAAATTTATGGGAATCTACGGACTACATATCGGAATCATTCATTACATATCTTTTATACTTATGGCCAAAGGGAATCAATTTTTCATCTTTCCGCTATTAGCTCTAACACTTGGTATGTTTATACAAATCTATCAGACTATTACATCAAATTTCAGTCAAATATTCACCACATTATACCAATGGAGCCTGGTAATGATGCTACTCCTCATTATTTGGACAATATTTTCCAGAAAAAAAGGTTGCACCCCTTCAACTTAGTTTTAAGATTTAGGGGATATACGTTTTAACTCATTTTGTATTACCATGAAAAATCTCTCTACTCTCGCAATTTTAATTGCCACATTCGCTATTTTCTCAGCTGACGTAAGCGCTGAAAATAAAATCGATGACGGATTCAACTGTCGAACAGCAGACTCTATTTGTAACTTCCAAGACTCTCAACAAAAACTAAATAGAGCTATACGACTCAGAAATCGACATGATCTATATCGAACACAGATTAATAATCTTGGGCATAAAAATCGAATCAACCAAAAACAACGACACGTTGTTGGAAGAAAACTAATTAACGTAAATCAACGAAGTACAAAGCTTGAACGTACAGGAGAACTAGAAGCACCTCGTTATGAAGATAGAAAAACACACAGTGATAGTCGATTCTCTGTTTCAAATAATGCAAAACAGAACTGGAGACGAGCTGCTATCAACTACTATGTTGATGGAGAAGACGGATACACAAACAGAGAAGGAATGCATGAAGGGGTTAAACTTGGATCAACTCACCGAATAGCACGAGTTCCGACATCATCAATCACAAGAGCCGCTATCTCAAAAACAAGCATGCGTGATGAACAAAAACTAATGGCTTCAATTTCCGATAACGAAGTAAACAAAATTGCTACAGGAAAACAAAGAATAAGCACAAAAGCTGGACAAGGGAAAGGACGATACAGTTCTCAATTTCAAACCTATGGAATTTATGACGAATATCCAAATTACCTTCGAACACTTCGAAGTCTTATGAATGCATACCAAGCAGAAAAAGATGAACTAGATCAACTCTACAATTCAACTGAAGCTGAAAACAATCTAAACGAAGAAGAAGTAGAAGTTAAAGTAGAAACTGATATTGATGAAATGTTAATTCCTTATGAAGATGCAGAATAATTTCTTGTAACAGGCCAAAAAATAGATAAAAAGAAAAGCACCCTACGGGGTGTTTTTTGTTCTCTAATTAATATAGATAATAAGCACTTCAAAGACAAGTAGAGACTAACATAATAACATTCATGGATCTAAAAAAATTCAACGATAAGACACTTCCTCATGGAATGGAAGCAGAAAAATCAGTACTCGGGTGTATCATGCTCGACAAGGACGCTATCATAAAAGTAGCTGACATACTTGAACCAGATGATTTTTATCATGATCATCATAAATTTATCTATGAGTCAGCACTTGAATTATTTCAAAAATCAGAACCAATAGATCTGGTCACGATAGCTACAAAACTTCAATCTCAAGACAAACTAGAACTCATAGGAGGGCCAGAATATCTCGCAGAACTTCAAAACTTTGTACCAGTCTCAACTCATATATTTCAATATGCCTCGATTGTAAAACAACGATCAATTCTTCGTAAGCTTATAAAAGCAGGAAGTAATATCGCAGGACTTGGATATGAAGAAAATACGGCAACAGAGGTACTTCTAGAAAAAGCAGAAAAAGAAATATTTTCTATCTCACAGACATTTCTAAAAGAACGATTCGTACACGTTCGAGAAATATTAGACAAAAAATTTAATGAAATATCAGAACTCAGTGAAAACCCAGAACTCATAACAAAAAATAAAGTAAAAACACATCTCACCGATCTAGATAATAAATTAGACGGAGGATTTAGTAAGTCAGACTTAATCATCGTCGCTGCACGTCCTGGAATGGGAAAAAC
Source organism: Candidatus Altimarinota bacterium (assembly GCA_018608565.1). Classification (GTDB taxonomy): domain Bacteria; phylum Patescibacteriota; class Gracilibacteria; order UBA4473; family UBA4473; genus JABAZT01. The sequence goes on along the minus strand of JABAZT010000035.1, from coordinate 12,367 downwards.
GGCAGTATCACTCTTTATTGCTCAAAACGCCGCACTAGTAGCAAACAAACGCATCGGAATCATGTCACTTGAGATGTCAAAAGACCAACTAGTAGAACGAATGTTTTGTGCGCAACTGGGAGTAGAATCTTGGAAAATACGAAGTGGAAAACTAGATGAAGCTGATTTCCAACGTATGGGACCAGTAATGGACAAGCTTGGATCAGCACATATCTATATAGACGATACAATGGGAGGATCTATCGTAGAACTTCGAGCAAAAGCCAGACGACTACAAATGGAGCACGGGCTCGACATGCTCGTAATCGATTATCTCCAGCTCATGTCCGGTGGAAATCCAATGAACAGGGTTCAAGAAATATCAGAAATATCTAGGTCTCTCAAACAAATTGCACGAGAGCTTCACATTCCAGTTATCGCGCTCTCTCAACTATCACGGAATGTAGAATCAAGACCAGACAAACGCCCTGTACTCTCCGATCTACGAGACTCCGGATCAATCGAACAAGATGCCGATATAGTAATCATGCTCTACCGAGAGGACTACTATAACCCAGAAGACTGCCCTGAGGAAGACAGAGGGACATTAGAAGTTATTGTACTAAAAAATAGACACGGAGCCTCTGGAAAAGTTAAAATCGGAGCTGACTTCTCACAAATGAGATTCTTTGATAAAGAACAAAAAAGTCAGGCTGGATTCTAATCAATCATTAGTCATATCCATCCAAACCACATCTTCACGTCCATTCCACCAGGTAGATTGTCGTTTCGCATAGTTCCGATTACGTTTTCTATTAAGATCTAATGCTTCCTCATAAGTAACTAAACCTTCTAGATAAGCTGCAATCTCCGCATACCCAAAACTAGATGAAACATTTCGAGCCATTTTTTTCTTAGATGGATCATTAGGAATTCGAAAAACTCGATTATCAAACTTACACTCACACCAATTTCCATCAGTAAGAGAATATTTTGATAATATATTCTTTGTTTCCTCAATCAATCCTCCCTCAAAGTGTAACTGTGCACGATAATTAATCCGTTCATAGAGTTTTTTTCGATCCCAATGAAGACCGATCTTAAAAACAGGCCACCGAGGATCAGCCTTCTTCTTAGATTTTTCATACTCTGTCACCGGAGAGTTTTTATCCTCTATTTCATTTTCACCAAAAACATAGTTTTCACTTACCGCATCCAACCACAACATAGTTCCTCCACAAAGAATAGGAGTCCCTCCCCTTCCCTGAATTTCATCAATCATCCTAAAAGCATATTGTTGAAAATCATATACGCTATAGGCTTCAGTTAGATCAACTAGATCCAATCCCCAATGTGGAACGCCTTCCATTTCTTCTTTCGTAATTTTAGCAGAACTCACATCACATTCTTTATACACTTGCCGACTATCTACAGATATAACCTCAAATTCATGATCAATTTTATTACTCAAATCAATGCTAAAACTAGTTTTCCCACTAGCCGTAGGGCCAAAAATTTCTATGACTCCATTAGGATTATCTTTTAAAAATTGTCTCACTTGTTCAAAAATTTCAGATTTAGAAAAAAATTTCATAATCACACCCTAAAGATTTCATACCTCTTGTAAAACCACCACAAAAAAATACTCTAAAAAGCACTTATTGCATCTAATCACAAAATCACAAAAAAAGCCGAACCAATACATCAAGAGTCATTTTTAAAAAGAAGAGATTACGAAGTATTGGAGAGAATTTTTACAAAAAATTATTGAAAATAAAAAGTCATCGCTGCCCCCCGCCGTCCTTGTAGTTTAATGGAAGAACAATCCCCTCCTAAGGGATGGATACAGGTTCGATCCCTGTCGAGGACACCAAAAAAGACCTACTTTCTCAAGCAGGCCTTTTTTAAAACAACATCAAAAAAAATACTATTTAGAAAGGTTTGAAATAACTTCCGCCGCTTTATCTTTTCCTCCAAGTCCAAATGAAATTCCAAGAGCAATAGCAAGAGCTCCGACAATCCCACTAAAAAGTGTATCTAAGAGTCCTTGTGCAATCCCCAATTGAGATAAAGTCGCAATAACAGTAAAAGCAAGAATTGAATACTTAGCAATTTTTGCGCCAGTTTCAGCCGAAGCCTTAGCCGCAGCAACCGACCCAAGAGATTTCTCTACAAGCCCTTGTACAACCTTAGCAATAGTCACTCCCGCCGCTAAAATAATAACCGCAACAAATACATTAGGAATATACAATACAATTTTATCTAGGAAAATCGTCAATTGCTCAATACTCAGAACATCAATCACCGCAATCCATACGATAAGTTTAAGAAATAAACCAATTACTCCCGCTAATATAGCTGAAAGAGGCGTCGTAATACCAACCTTAGCTAATTCGCCAGATACTCCTGTTTTTTCAAGAACAGAATCAATAGGCAATACACCAAGAACTCTTTTCAAAATTTTGATAATAATCCCTACCACAATCTTACCAACAATCAGAATAACAAGCGCACTCAAAAGCTGAGGCAAAAAAGAAAGAACCTGAGAAGAAAGGTCCTGAAGTGGTTCGAGAAATAAATTTCCCCACGAAGTAACGGTATCCATACTAAAAATATTAAGAAGTAATCTATATCTAATTCAACCAAAGATGATCGTCAAACAAAGCCGATTCACAAAACCAAAAATCAATTAAAAGTAAATTTACTTAAAAAAGATTTTGACATAATAGGCAAAGTAGTTTAAAAGT
>JABAZT010000035.1:0-9631 GCA_018608565.1 Candidatus Altimarinota bacterium | reverse complement strand
GTATTTTAGAGTTTATAATTTAAAAACTAAAAATGAAAAAAGCTACATGCCTAGTAATCGGACTATCACTCATCGGAGGAGCTATCTATTCATTATCTGATGCATCACGAATGCAATATCACCAACAAATTCGTGAAAGAGCTAAGATGAAAGAAAATTCACGAATACAACCTAGAGGAACACATCGAAGTAGATCTCTACTCAAAGGCCGAAGAACAGTTTCAAATGCTGGATTTCAAAGATCTCGAAGAACTAGAACAGATGTTCGTTTTGGTCAAGATCAAAAAAACAATGAACGTATTGGAACTTATGCAAACAATGAATTCAGTCTTCAAATGCCTATCGGTGTACGAGAAGACAATCCAGAAAAAGCTATATACCTCTCACGAAGTAATAATTTTGAAGTAAAAATTAAAGCACTTCCAAATACAGCCTGTAAAGACACAGCACAATCATTAGGAGTTTGTCTTATGCAACTTTCTAATAATGAAAATCTTGAAACAACAGAACGTCCATATCCAATAAGCATCACAAGTAAGGTTCGACGAGCCACAAGTAAACGAGATATATATCTAAACCAATCAACAATAGAGGAAGTATTTGAAGAAAGTTTTATTGGAACAACTCAAAAAGGAGACAAAAAATACTATGCCAGACTCTTTATTCCAACTAGAAATGGAACCGTATATGTAATTGAAACAAGCGTTCCACTTATTCAAGCACAAAAATATATTGGAACTTCTAAACGAGTCTTTGATTCATTCCGAGTAAAACAAGAACTTCCAGTAGTAATATCTGAAGAAATACAATAATTCAGAGTAACGAAATATCTTATATAAAAAACACGAGAAATCGTGTTTTTTTATTATACAAGAAATATGACTTAATTAATAAAACTAGTTACACAGCTATGACACCACTCCTTACCCATTTTTCTACCAAAACATCATGGTCCAATAAATATTGCATAAAATTATCCGTCTGATCATCCCTATCAATAACCTCTAACTCTATTTCATCTCCATCTAAACGTTCTTTTACTTCCACTCCTGGAAATACAAACAATACCTCTGGATCTGAAACCGAATCAGCCTTAACTCGAACCAATGAAATCTCTCGAGAAACAATCTCATCCATTTTCATAACATGAACTTCAATTACCTCAATAAAATTTTCTATATTTCGAGCAATTTTTCGTGCTTGTTTTTCATTTCCTAATATTACAATCGTAAATCTAGAAATTCGAGGATTAGTGGTCTTCCCAACCGTCAAAGAATCAATATTAAACATTTTTCGACGAAGCAACCCTGTCATACGAGATAATACACCTGGATGATTTTCCGTGACAGCCAATATTACATATTTTTCCATAGTAAGTCTCAAATTATTAATCTTCTATCGTCGTATCTTTATTTAATTTAGTATTCCCTAAACTTTCACCTGCAGGAACCATAGGAAAAACATTTTCTTCCTTCTCCACCTTAAATTCACAAAAAATAGGCCCATCATTATAAGCTTTCATTTTTTGTAAGACCTCGGTTGTATCTTTCAAATTGGTAACGGTAAAACTAGGTATCCCATAAGCAGCCGCAACAGCTGCAAAATCAGGGTTCACCAGGGGAGTATCCACATAATTATTATCATAAAACAACTCTTGCCACTGCCGAACCATCCCCAGAAAACTATTATTCAAAACCATAATTTTAACCGGAATTTTATCCTGTACACAAGTAGCAAATTCCTGAATATTCATTTGAAACCCCCCATCACCACTAATAGACCAGACATCATTTCCACTAAAAGCAGCTCCAATAGCGGCTGGAAAAGAAAAACCCATAGTCCCAGCTCCCCCAGAAGCCAAAAACTTACGTGATTTCTTTGGAAAAAATCGCTGTGCTGCCCACATTTCATGCTGTCCCACATCCACCGTCACAATGTCATCCTGATCAATTATTTTATACAACTCATTTATAACCGCAATCTCTGTAAGAACTTTTGGCTTATTTGGATCTAGCTTCCATTCTTTTTTCTTCCCCCTCAATAATCCACACCATTCCCCTATCTTACTCCCCAATTCTAACTCAGAATTCTTCAACTTCTGATTTATAACAGGGAGTGTTTCACGTAATTGTCCTAAAATTCGTCCATCTAAATCAACATTCTTATCAAATTCAGCTCTATCAATATCAAAGTGAACAATTTTATTGTTCGATTGAAATTCTTTTAATAGTCCTGTAATCCGATCATCAAAACGTATACCAATCCCCACAATCACATCCGCATGATGCACCGCATAATTGGCAGTTCCAGTCCCATGCATCCCAAGCATCCCCAACGCTAACTCACCAGTTTCATCCGCACTTCCAATCCCATGCAGCGTCCACACATGAGGAATCCCAGTAATATCCAAAAATTCCTGTAGCTCAGCTTCCGCACCACTTAGATTGACTCCATGACCATAGATCACAACAGGACGCTCTGCTTCTGCAATAATATCTACAACCGTATTCGCTTCACTCAAATCAGGTTCTGGATCACCAAGATATCCTGGGAGATCAATTTCCACTGGTTCTCCTGATAAAATAGACTTCACGATCGCAGGATCTAAAGAATCCGACTGAGCCGTCTTAGTAATATCAATCAACACAGGTCCAGGACGACCTGACTTCGCGACATAAAAAGCCTCTTCTAATACTCTAGGAATTTCATTTGCATCCGTTACAAAATAAGAATGCTTCACGATCGGTTCACAAATTCCTACAATATCTACTTCCTGAAATGCATCCGTTCCAATCAAATGAGTAAATACATTTCCAGTAATGGCAACCATCGGAATGTTATCCAACTTTGCATCAGCAATCCCAGTCACCAGATTTGTCGCTCCAGGCCCGGAGGTCGCAAGACAAACCCCCACTCCTCCTGTCGCTCGACTATATCCCTGGGCCGCAAAAGCAGCCGCTTGCTCGTGACGAACCAAAATTCGACGAATATCATAGTTTGGCATCCGATCATAAATCGGTAACACCGCCCCTCCAGGATATGCAAAGATCTCCTTCACTCCCTTTCGTTCCAACGTAGCCAGCAATGCATCTGCACCTATCATTTCTCCATAAATAATAAACAATGAGTCCCTAATACCTTCTTACAAAAAAAATCGCCTCATAGTAATAAGAAACCCTGGAAAAAAAATTAGTTCCAAGGAAATACTAAACGAGCACGAGCAGAATTTTTTGCATTAACAAAACAACTCTAACCAATCAATAAAATTTGTAAAATATTTACCCATTAACCGCCAACTGATACTCTATCTTCTTTAACGCCCCCTTGATCACCTCACTCAAAGCTGGATGAATATATATCATAGCTAACAAATCATCTACCGTTCGATCCCACGTCATAGCACCAATCAATAGGTGAATCATATCTGAGGCTTTCTCTCCAACAATATGAGCTCCAAGTACTTTTCTAGTCTTTTTATCTATCAACAACTTCACCATACCAGAGTCGTCCTTCATAGCCATCCCCATACCTGTTTTTTTATATTCATGGACCGCCTTAAGAAAGATTTTCTCTTCTTTCTTTTCTTTTCCATCAGGTTCCTTGTCCTCTTCCTCCGTCTTACTTTTCCCTTCTCCCAGTTCTATCCATCCCTCCGTACGGAGTTCATCCTCAGTCTTCCCTACTCCTGCAATCTGAGGACTACTGAAAACCGCATGTGGCATAGGAGGATACTTGAGCTTTTTTTTATCATCATCCTTATCCCCGAGAAATAGATGCTCCAACAACCACTCTCCCTCAAAATTAACACTATGACGAAACAAATAATTCCCTACCACATCACCAATCGCATAAACCCCATCCACATCAGTCTGCATACGTTCATCAACCTGAATATATCCATTTTTTCTTTGAATTCCTGTATTATCAAGCCCCAAATCATCCGCATTAGGAACAACCCCTGTCGCGACAAACAAACTATCAGCCACAAAAACTTTTTCAACCCCCGTAACACTCGTATCAAGAGATAATTTATCTTCTCCATATACAAAAAACTGATCATGCTTGTATTCGACTCTCGTAGGAGTAATACCAAAATGAACTGGGAATTTAGAACAAAATTTTTGTTCAAAAATACTTCGTACATCCTTATCTTCATATTTCAACATTCCAGAACGAACCAAAAATTCAACGTCTGTCCCCATCATCCCATAAAAATATCCAAGCTCTACAGCAATATATCCCCCACCAATAACCAACATTTTTTTCGGCTGATCAAAATTTCGCAGGGCCTCTCTGCTTGTCATAAAAGGAGTATCCTTTAATCCAGGAATGGTTGGAATATGAGGACGACTTCCTGTTGCTATAACAATAACATCACCAGTGAGCTTCTCTCCATTAACCTCAACCACTCGGTCTGAAACAAAACGAGCATGCCCCTGATACAAATCCACCGGACCTGATTTACAAGCTTGCTCTATTTTTTGTGAATCCTGGATAACCTTTGCCGTTGTTTCCTCTATAAGTTTTTCCCAATCAAAATTAAATTCTGAATTCTCAAGATGAACAAAATATTTACTCAGCTCTTTCATTTTCTCCACCTCTTCTGCCACATGGATCAACATTTTAGAAGGAATACATCCACGATTAAGGCAAGTTCCTCCCATATCCTCTCGCTCTATCACCGCCACTCGCTTACCAAGATTAGCAGCTGCACGCAGCTTCAAACCACCTCCACTTCCGATAATGATCAGATCGTAATCCTTCATAAAAAAGCTAAAATATTATAGGGTAGGCACACCCTAGCCCTGAAATCTGATTATTCAAGTAGAGCTAAAGTATAAATCGCAACATCATAATTAGATTAAAAAGACAGACCAATCTTTCCTTGACAAGAATATACAACTCAATACATTCCCCCAGCTACAAAAGCTAGTTACAGCTTCATAGCCTTCTAACTAAAGAAAAAATGGCACGTCCTTCAAGAAAAAAACGAGCATTCTTCGCCCTCTACTGTACTGAATGCCAAGATACACTTGGTATCAGGCAAGAGAACTATGTGATCATGCTCAATCCACAGAATACGAACCCAAAAGAATTTACAGCACGAAAGTACTGTCCAAGACTAAGAAAACATACAGTTCATAAAGCAAAACAAATTTCTCGTTCACAAAACAAGTAAAAGAAATTTTAATCAAACTAATTCAAAAAAAGTCAGACTAATAGTCCGACTTTTTTTTTACCAAATTTTTTCATCATCTCTATAATAATCACATCTAAAATAGAAATATAATATGAAAAAAATAATTAAAGCCGTTCATACAACCGTTAAAGATATACAAAAAAAGAAGGAATTATATGAAAATGCAAAAAACTCAAACATAAAAACCCCCGAACTAATAGAAATACTCCAATCAGATAAACCAATGGAGGTTACGTTTTCTGCAAAAAGCATAATAAAAATAGGAATAATAGTCTTATTGGTAATAAGCATGGGGCAACTCATAGTCCAACTTCAAAATATCATCATCCTTACTGCCATATCATTTTTCATAGCCCTCTCACTCTCTCCTATATTAGACAGTATTGAAACAAAACTAAAATTTCCCAGACCACTCGCAATTCTACTCATTTATATATTATTTTTTGGAGCACTGGCCCTTTTATTCGTAAAAATACTACCAATACTCGCGGAGCAACTCTCAGATATGGCTCTCGATATAAAAAACTACCTCCAAAACACTCCCGAAACAATAAGTGCCATACAACCATGGATCGATCGGCTCAATCTTGGAATAGAGCCAAAACAAGTAGAAGAATTATTATCTAAAAATATAACCCAAATCGCCAAAAATCTACAAAGTGTAACTCAATCGACCTTTGATATTCTTACCCAAATATTTCAAGGACTCTTTAATCTTATCTTCGCCCTTGTACTTATTTTCTTCATTCTTCTAGAACGAGAATCTATTGGAAACTTTCTTCTCTCACTTTTCCCTAAAAAAGATCGAAAATACCTCATCAATAAATCTAAATCTATACAAATAAAAATGGCAGATTGGATCAAAGCTCAAATAATACTCATGATATCAGTAGGGTTATTTATGTACGCTGGAGCCAAAGTAATGGAACTCACACTCGGAATGAAATATGCAGCAACAATAGGATTACTCTCTGGATTCATGGAGTTATTCCCTTATATCGGAGTCTGGGTCACTGGTATATTTATGATACTTATAGCTATAAATATATCTTGGTGGGCAGTATTCGTATCCCTCGGCCTCATAACACTTGTACAGTTCCTAGAAGGGAACGTCCTAATCCCTGTTATCATGGAAAAAGTAATAGGACTTTCATCCGTGGCAACAATACTCGCCATAGCCATCGGAGGAATTCTTGGAAATATGGCAGGAGGTGTTCCTCTCTCTATTCTTGGAATGATTCTTGCAGTACCAGTCGCCGCATCTATCTCTATCTTCATCAATGAGTACTCCCATCGAAAGCACTAGAACAAGGTTTAATACAAGCAAAAAACACATCTCCCCCAACATCCTCATAAAAATTAACATTCCAACCAGAAAAAATTTTCTGAATTTCTTTCTCCTGCTGTGGCAGAAATTCTATCCAAAGAGATTCAAACTGAATACATTTATTATTCAATTCGCAATAAAGACGACGATAATGATCTAGTCCATCTATACCTGAAAACAAAGCTAAATCAGGCTCCTTGCCTACTTCTGCACTCATTACCATATTATCAGGAACATACGGCAAATTCGCGGTAATAATACTCCATTCACTTCCCTCTTCTAACGCGCCTAACAAGTCTGACTCCTCAAAATTAAACACAACCTCTTTCATTCCATAATTTTCAACTCCTACTTCATAATTTTTTCGTGCCACAGATAAAGCCTTCGGGGAAATATCCAGTCCTAATACTTCTATTAAACATCCCTTATTATTAACAAAATATTCAAGCAAATTCTTCGCTAAAAAGATTGCAATTGCTCCACTTCCAGTCCCTATATCCAAGACACTAAATTTACCTTGCCTCTTATTCAGCCCTGAATCACCCCCTTTAACTTCATCCATTACATATCTACACATCAACTCCGTCTCATCTCTCGGGATCAAGACCGAATCATTTACGATCAATTTCATACCCGCCCAATCCTTATATCCTAATACATAAGCCAAAGGAATATTTTTCGACCTTCTTTGAATAAAATTTTTATACAGACAAAGCTGCTCATCCTCTAGTAAATCATGGTCATGAGTCTTAAGCCAAACACGATCACATCCCAATACCTCACAGAGTAATATCTCTGCTTCAAGAGAACTAACTTCCAAGTCCTTCAAAAGAAATTTTCCATAAGCCAATGCCTCCTTAGTCGAGTTTATTACCATAAATTTTATACTATTATAAAAAAAGCAACTGATTACTCAGTTGCTAGAATATAAATAACCTAAACAGATACCAAACTAAGAAATAAAACGTTTCTTATTTGCAATTTTTCGATACCTCTCTCGAGAAATAGCCGCTTGTCGAACCTTACCTTTTGTTGGCTTTTGTCGCCAATTACGAAGTAAGTTCATCTTCATAGGAAGTTTTCGTGACTTCACATGACTAGAAAATCGCTTTAAAAGCTTTTCCCCCGATTCCCGATCTTTTTTAGTTACTTTAATCATAGCTTCAACAAGGTAATAATTCGCAAAATCTTGTCAACAATTTTCTCATCTAAATATCAATTTTTAACAATATCTTAGCTTATTTCGTTGGATCAAAGAAAATTGTAGCCAAATTTCGCTCCTTTATACCAACCGGAGCATAACGAGTCCCCGCATTTCCTGAACTTTTAAAAACCCGAGAAACCAAAGCCCCACCGTCATATACATAAAAGATACCAGATCCAGCATCTTGATAAAACTGAGCGCCCTCAACAGGACGAAGAAACACTTCAAAATTCATGATCTCTTGTGGCTCAAAAGAAAGATTCATACCAACGTAAAGAGCCTCCCCAGATCGATTTAATGAAACAATTTCATCATACCCATCCCCTACCAGCTGAACCTCAAACTCATCAATAGGACCTACACGATTATCATCAAATCGAAGTTTCAGCTGTAAGCTATCAAATTGAGCATCATCATCCTTAAAGGCATTCTTTACCTCGAGTGACCCAAGATATGTAAAATCACTAGATGGACTTAATATCGTCTCTCCTTCCGCTACAACTACATCGATTCGAAGTTCTTCTTTTTCTATCTCATATCCTTGCAGATTAGGATTAAAATCCTTAGGTTTAACCGCTATACGATGATGATCTACTCCTCTCTTACTACCAAAGTCATTCTCCGTCCCTGTTCCCATCAACCGAGATTTACTCATTATTTGAGCCATAGTCCAAGCAGCCTCTGCTCGAGTTACAAGTTTCTCAGGACGATAATAAGAAGATTTCGGAAAACGAACCAAATCATTTTCAGTCATAGCATAAACATACGAAGTAAACCAAACCTGCGCAGGAACATCATAATATTCATATTCATCAGAAGCTGCCGCTTCATCAAATTCGTACACTCGAGAAATCATAGCCGCCCACTCCGCACGAGTCAGTGAAGCTTCTGGTGCAAATACTTTATTAGATCGTCCTTTAATCCAACCTCTTTTTACACCACTTGAAACAGCCTTTCTAAACCAAGACCCAGAAGGAACATCCTCAAACAAATCATCTTCACCATCATCCTCTTCTTCTATCTCTTTGATACGCAATAATAAAGTTATTGCCTGAGCTCTATTAAGTAATTCATCTGGAGCAAAACGCCCATCTCCATACCCTGTCATAATACGAGCTTCATTTACCATTTCAATTGCATCCTCTGCCCAAGAAGGAAAATCTGATTCATCTACAAAACGAGCCTCAACCGAAATGGTTATTGAAAAGCTAAAAATCAAAGATGAAACTAAAATAAAACGTCGTAACAAAGGAACATTAAAACGAAGCGGATAAAACATGGAAAATAATTTTATGAGTATATTTGTGTTAGACAGAGACTAATAATAGAAACAAAAAAGTCTAACAAGAACCAGGTACATCAAAACATACGAAAATTAGGACTCTTTCCTTTCAAAACAAGCTCAAGATCGGCGAAGAAAAGGGCTAAGACAAAGATTGGACTTGATTTATAACCGCTAATCTGCTAAAAACTTACAGCTAAACAACGAATTATACAAATCATTAATAATTTAACCCAAAGCGTTTTTAAAACCCATAACATATGCTTAAGCAAAACATTGTACTTATTGGATTTCGTGGATGTGGAAAGACAACCTACGGAAAAGCACTCGCAAAAATATTAAACCTTCCATTTGCCGATCTTGATGACGAAATCGAATACGTAACAGGAATGACCATAGAGGAATACGTAGAAAAATATGGTTGGCAAGACTTTAGAGAAGTAGAACAAAGAGTTTCTCATGACTTTACTCGAAATTTTTCTGGAGTAGTCGCAACAGGAGGAGGAACTATCGAAAATTCAAAAAATCTTCAAAACCTGAAAAAAACAGGAAACTTTTTATTCCTCAACCCAAATTTCACAAAAATTAAAAAATATCTCATGAAAGATACGTCTCGAC
>JABAZT010000043.1:62021-74850 GCA_018608565.1 Candidatus Altimarinota bacterium | reverse complement strand
GATTCAAGGAGAATGAGTTGGTGTGTGTCTTTTGTTTTTGATTCAAATTTTTGAGTGTATTTTTTTAATTTTTGGTCTGGAATTATGTTTACTAGATTAGAAGCGTTAAATCCCTCAATGTTTTCTACGATTAGGGTTATTGATTCTCCTTTTTTAAGTTCTATATTTCCAAAATGATCCCATTGGAATTTATTATGAAATTCATTTTTAGTTACGAGTAATTTTTCGTGTTGTTTTTCTGGTATGAGTATTTTTATACGTCCTCCTTTTGTACTGTGAAAATTTCTTCCATATATATTGAATATATCATTTTCTTGGGCAGTAAAATTAAAGATAAGCTCATTTTTTTTCATTTTTTTATGAAGATCCAAAACTTTGAAATCGTGTAAATACCAAAATGATTTTGTGTCTGGGTTTTGAAGAGAAAGAATTTCTATTTGAAGTGATTCTGTTTCAGGGGGCGTGACGTACATTCCTTTGAATTTTAGAAAATCGAAGGTTTCGACTTCTCTGGGGGCGCTCACATATGAGACCCCGATTTCTTCTTTTGCGGCATCAAAAAATTTAACTTTTGCATGAACCATGTGTGTATTTCTTCCGCTTATAGTCATTTCGAAAAAATACCCGTTATTGGGTTTTGCTGTTAGATGTTTTGTTCTTGCGACTCTCCAATATTCTCGATCCCCCAGTATGCTTTTTCCGAATACGGACGGCATGTTCGTATAGTTTTTTGAAAATCCTTCCTGTATGGTGAGTATTTCTGGAATATCTGAAGTGAAGATTGATTCGTCTTCTTTGAGTTGTGAGGAGAAATTATAAGGAGTTCCTTGTTGATCAAAATTTTCATATGGTTGAATATCAATCATATTTGATACAAATGTGTATGCGACTCCAGCGCCAAAATCAAATTCGTGTTTATTATTTTTTATTCCAATGGAGTTGAGTTGCCAAGCCCAATCGGGAGTGTCGGTTCTTATTTTTGCCCAACGATAAAATGGGTTTCCATAGAGTGTTGCATCAAAGGCTTTGAGTATGTATTGGGGTTCTGTTTGTCCTAATATTACTTCGAGAGCATTGTTTGTTTCTATAATGTCGCCTTTTTTTAATTTATCTATTTGAGCACTGGCACTGTTTTGATTTGCAAAGAAAAGTGCTGTGTTTTTTTCATTAAATTCTGGGAAATTATAGATTGCATCTAACATTGCATATCCAGAGAAGCTCATTAAATTTCTGGAAAATACATGTGCCCAAGGAAGTTGCGGGGTGATTTGAAAGAAGTCAAAAAATCCAATTTTTCCATCTTCAATTGCTTCTATGTTATTTTGTGAATGAAGTTGGGATAGTGTATTTTTGTTTTTTTCTTCAAATCCAATTATGTCAGAATGGAATATTAATTTTTCTATTGCAAGGCTGGAGATCATTCGTCCTATGTTTTTAGATCTTTCATTTCCTAGCATATCAAAAAGATATTCATGCATGGTGTGCCAAAAAACAGTTGATCCTTCTTGTGGATGGTGTGTTTTTTGGTTGAGGCTCCAAATATCTATGGTTGAAGTTGCTTTTGGTGGATAGTTTTTTTCGGTGTTTTGTTTTGAGTTCCAGGTTGTGACGGCATATCCAGCTCCCGGGGTGACTAGCATTTCATAACGAGGCATCATTAAGGTTCTACTGAATTCATTTTCTTTATTTTGAGAAAGGAAGTTTTCTGCTTTTTTGTATGTACTTGGTATTGGGGTTGGGTAGTAGAAGTGCTTGAAATAGAGTTCGTGTATTGGTTTGAAATAGTAGGTCGTAGATCCTATTAGAAGTATTGTGAAAATACAAATTACGAGTGTGAAGTAATTGAATCTGAATCGTTTTTTTGCTTCTAGTTTTTTTCTTTGTTGCTCCTTCCTCATTTGAGATAAGGATTCAAATATAGTTACGATTCCATACCCGAGGAGTATGGACATCCCAAAAGTAAGGAGACCGACGAATTTATTTGCATCACGGAATACAAATCCAATAGGACCGGCTATTGGGCTGTTGAATATGAGCCAGAGAAAAATGTCAGGTGCAAATTTTGTTCCGAAGCTCATTCCAAACATGGCGAGAGACCAAAACAGTGTGAAAAGTACGAATTTGTTGTGTATTTTGAATATAGCCCCTAATCCCATAATGATAAACAATGCTCCTCCTCCAGTCCAAAAGGTCCATGGAAGTGCGTTAAAATCGAATTGTCCCCACCAGTAAGATATGAGATAGAGTATTAGATGTGGTAGATTATTTCGACTTACCATGTCGATTGAATCAATGGAGTTTATGTTTGGCGGATTTATAGACCCGATGGTCATCGCTCCTAAGTAAGGACTAATATAGTAGAGAAGGAGTGATATGGTTACGAGTCCTCCTATTCCTATTCGTAATATTACCTGAGAGGATTCGAGAAATCTTCTTTGTAGTGTATATCGTGCCAATCTAAAGAGTGTCCATGCGGCTATTAAGAATCCTGCAAAAAATAGGTAGTGTATAGCACCAGAGGCTATGGCCCAGCAAATAGAGAGCCCTATTATGCTTTTGATTATTTGTTTTTGAGAATACTTTCGCTTGAGTGTTTGTTTTCTTATTTTTCCTATTTTCCAGAAGAGTGTTCGGATTCCTTTTCGTTTTATCTCATACCCCTTTGTTTTGTTTGTTACGGTAGTAAACTCTTCGGTTAGTTTTATTGTGAATAGAAATATAAGAGGGAGCATGCACTGACCTACGAGCAAGTAAGTGTGTTGTATTCGGATTACGTTTGCGGGGTTGTATGCATAGAAAACTCCTGCAAATAAAGCTGCAATTATGACAAGAGGCTTATTGCATTTTAGTCGATCAAGCTCTTGATCTTCATTAAACATTTTTCGAACGAGCAAGTACATGTTGAAACCACAAAGGAACAAGATACTAAATATAATGCTTTTTTCCCACATAGATCCTGATAGTTGAAATATTGTTTTTATTAGTACGAGTGGAAGCAGAAATAAAACTCGTGTGAGATTAAAAAAATTAGGAGTAGACCATTCAAAATTCCATATAGGGAAGATTCGGAACATGTATTCTTTCTGAAACCCAAAGTCCATGTCTGAGTACGTAATATGTCCTTCGGTGTAGATGGCTGGGAAAATGAATGCGGTTAGACCTAGGAAGAAGAAGAGCGGAATTATAAATTCAAAGTGATGTTTTTTGTGCTTGGCTCCTAGATGTATTTTGTGTATTTGCGTCCAAAACCCAAATAGAGATTTTGAAATCTCAGCTTTGGTTTGTTTTAGTTGTAGTATTAATCTACTTTTTGGGGGCATTATTTATTTTGTTTTTTTTAGTTTATTCCTAAATCTAGTGACGGCAATAAATCTATCTAAATTATTTATAATATTTTTTCTTCCTTGAGTATTATATTTGAACACAAACTGTATAAAAAAATAGAACAATTTTTCTTGATTTTTTATGTTTATCCTGATAGTTGTTATGTAGTAATCGGTTTTTAAAAAACTATATAAAAATGAATCTTTGGCTTATATTGACTCTGTTGGTGATACTAGGATTTATTATTGTTGAATCCTATGTGATGAGAAATAATACTTCGAAAAGAGATAAGATTAATTTTTTCTTAACGCTTCATCGAATTACCATTCAACGTCAGGCATTAAGAGTTGAAGATGTTATTTCATTAGCTGGATTTGTTTTTATTGTTTTGCTTGGATTACTAATTGCTGGTTCTCGTTTCTCTATATCATTGGAGACAGGTGCAGATGCCCAAGTTCTTATGACTCCAAAAATTGCAGAGCAAATCATAAGAAAAGAATCCGTTGATCTGGTTCAGGAAAAAGCTGTATCTAATAATGTACAATCTGTTACTGATGGTTTTTCGGTTCTTAATGCTCGAAATCTTGTTTTGGATGAAACTCCTTATCGTTCTTATGAGGAAAATGTGTTTGATGCTATTCCAGCTCGTATTGTTGACCATATTCAGTGGGAAGCAGAAGATTTTATGATTCCGGTTGGACAGAAAGTACTTGGTGATAATGCAAGTGGAGGAATTGCAGTGAGGGCCTTGAAATCAGATAATGTTATTGGAGATTTGGCGGTGTCTGACCCTACTACATTACAAAGGGCTGGACGATATAAGGTTCATTTTAAACTTAAGTTTTCTGATTCTACACAGAATAATGTTGTTGCCCGGATTCATATTGTAGATGAACATGAGGGACAAAGTTTGTTTGTCAAAGAGGTGCGAGGGATTGATTTTGATAAGAGTAATGAATATCAATATATAGATGGGAGCTATATCCGTGAGTATGTTGGATCTACTCAAATTCGAATTGAATATTTAGGAGTTGGAGATTTGTATTTTGATAAAGTTGAAATTGAGCCGATTAGTCTAGAATCTAAGATTTATGAAAATCTTCAATTTTATGCTGATGTTCCGGATGTAGATGCTTCAAATGGTATTACTAGGCTTGCTTCTTCGGTAACGGATATTCCAGGACGTATTGCTTTTGGTCCGTACGATGATTCTGTAGGTGAGGGGCGTTATCAGGCTCGTTTTAGAATGAAGGTGGCTGATAACACACGAAATCAACGTGTGGCATTGATAGATGTTTCGTCTAATGGGAAAGGATTTACCCCAGATTATAGGGATATATTTGCAGATGATTTTTCTGAATCTGGAGTGTATCAGGATTTTGTGCTTACTTTTGATAAGCCTGCTGATGGGTATTTGGATTTTAGAGTTTACTATTACGGAGTAACGGACTTGTCTTTTGATACGGTTCGCTTGTATCGATTTCAGTAGTTTTTTGGAAGAATTTAATTAGTATTTTTTTATTGAAATTTACTGTTTTTTGAGGTTTTTAAGTTAATAATAGATTGCCTTTAGGGCTTGAATCTTTATTTGTATTTAACTCTTGAAGTTATTTTGTTTTTCTGTTATAATCTCCTGATTTCTTCGTTTATATTTCATTTTGAAGGATAAGCTTAGTGGTTCGAGAGATGATTTTTCATCTCTTTATATAGTCTTTTAACCTTTGTTATAATGCCCTCAGATACTATGAACGAACAAAAAGAATTAGATTTTGATCCTAAATTTGGTCAATTTTCTAACTTGAATATCTCGCAGACCCTTTATGGATTTAAATCTCTAGGAAAATCTGTTTTTACTCGCCCTAAAAATCTTAAAGAGCTTACTGATGAAGAAATTATGGTTGAACGTGTAACCGTTCGTAACTCTATGCATCTTGCTTGGTTTGAATTTTTTCTTGGTTTTGGAGTAATAGGATTCTTTTTACTATTGGCACCGGATGCTTTGAGTTTTATTGGGAAACAATTTGTACGATCAGATATAAAAGTTGTTTCGTGGGTTATATTAATGCTTCTTATTGTTGGTATTGTAATTGTTATTTTTAAGCTTTTGAATATTCAGGCTGAATATAAAAATCTCGTTAGACTTTTTTATCAATCTCGTGTTATTTCTTACAAAGGACTTAAAAAAATTCCTTTTCGATATCTTTTGCCACCTCAATCAAGTGGGATTGTGCATAGAAAGATTGATGCGTTGTTGCGTATTGCTCGAGACCAAGGAACGGTTCCGCATGGAGCCTTGGCGGATGTTCTTTTTACAAAACAATCTACGTCTTCTGATATTCCAAATTATTTGGCTAATGCTATGACAATGGTGGGGCTGATTGGAACTATTATAGGCTTGTCTAATGCGACAGGTGGAATGCAGGTTCTCTTTTCTTCGGTGGGAGATTTGTCACAGCTTAAAGAAGGATTTACTCAAACCTTAACGGGTATTGATGTTGCCTTTTTTACAACCCTTTTAGGGGCGGTGTGTATGCTGGTTCTCAAGTATTTTAATATTGTTTCGAGAAAATCTATGATTTTGCTTTTGGTTGAATTAGAGCAGGTTGTGATTACTGAAATTATTCCAAAGCTTAAATATGTATCTTTTTCTGATTCTGTGAAGAGTGATTCTGAAATGCTTCCAAAATATTTTTCTGAATATTCGTTGGGGAGACGAACCGAAATTGATGATGAATTGTCGGAGGATGATACAATTTCATTTATAGAAAATGATGTAGAGAAGAGGAATAAGCGATCTCGTACCGTTGTTTCCAATTCTATGATGAAAAAGAAGGGAGTGAAAAAAGCTTCGAAAAAGAGTTCTCTTGTATCTAATAGTAGAAATAAGGTGGCGCATGTTAGTGTAAAAAAAGCTCCTAAATCTAAAAATACTTCTCATGTTGCTTTAAAAACTAAAAAATCTAGGAAGATTGTAGCTCCTGTGGTTGTTAAAAAGAAGCAATCAAAGACAGTGATAAAAGGGTCTGTATCAAAAAATAAGATTGATAATATTCCAACGGTTTCAGGAAATGTTACGGAGTACCTTGAGTTTTTGGTTCAAGAGCCAGGGAAGAAAGAAAAAGTACTCAAAAAATTTAAAGTTGTTCCAGTAGACTAAATACTAGTTCTGTCTTGTTTTCTTTTTTTTTGCAATTGTGCTATAATGGGGGGATAATAGAAAAAATAAACACAAATAAAATGGCAATCAACAAACAAAAGGTAGCTTCAGCATCGGCTCAAGATGATTCTGGTCCAGACTTTGGTACTGTGACTAAGGATGTTAATTCAGACCAAGCTCTTTTGGGGTTTACCAATTTATTTGCGAGTATGTTTAGGAAAGCTCGTTCGAATGTTGATACTTTTAAAGAATTAACGGAAGAAGAAATAGAGAGTGAAGAGCTAAATCATAGAAGTGCTATGATGACGACTATCGTTGAGTTGCTGATGGGAGGAATTGCCGTGTTAATGGTTTTTATGTTAGCGCCTGGGGCACTGGAATTTGTTCAATCTCAGTTTGTGGATGGTGCCACGAGAATTATCTGTTGGGTGATATTAGGATTGTTTGTTATTGGGATGTATTTTGTTTTTAGAACGCTTACAATTATTAATTATGAGTATGCTAATTTGATGGATATTTTTAAAAAATCTAGAAAAGTTGCAGCTAGATCAAAATCACGTATTCATTTTTCTGAATTAATGCCCCGAGCTCAATATGGAGTCGTGTTTGATAAATTGGATTCGGTTTTTCGTATTGCTCGTGACAATGGATCAGTACCTCATGAAGCTATGGCGGATATTCTACTTACAAAGCATGCGATGCAGGATGAAATTCCTAGCTTTTTAGCGAATGCTATGACTATGATTGGTCTTATTGGTACAATTATTGGTTTGACTGGTGCGACGGGAGGAATGGAAACATTGTTTACTTCAGTTGGAGATTTAGGGAAGTTGAAGGAGGGGTTTCAAGAAACGCTTGCGGGTATTGATGTGGCATTCTTTACGACTCTTTTTGGTGCAGCGGGGATGTTGATGTTGAAGTATTTTAATATTGTTGCTCGTAAAGCCCGTGTGGTTTTTCTTACAGAATTGGAGCAGGTTATGTTGACGGAGATTATTCCTAAAGTTCCTAGATTAACTTTTGTAGATAAGGAAGATGGGAGACGTGTATCGAAACAAAAAACTCCAGTAAGAAAATCAGTGGCACAGGGAGCTAGATCTAGAAAGAAGGTTGTGACTCGTTCTGCTTCTTTAAAGAGGAGTGCGTCGGTGTCTTCAAAAAAATAATTTAAATTAAATATTTATCATGAGAGTTTTAACTGGTGGTGGCGATCAAAGTAATGAAGAAATTTCTTGGACCTTTAATGATTTTATTTTAGGATTCTTGATGATTGTATTGATGATGGCGAGTGTTTTTGCTTTCCTTTCTAATGCAGTGGTAGTTGATTCGTTTGTAAATCAATGTGAAGATCCTGATGATCCGACTTGTGGAGTTGGTGATTCATTGTTTGGGGGGAGGCAAAAGGGTGAAAGCTCAGAAAAGCTAGTTGAATTTACAACAGAGGAAGAGGCTACTACTTCACTTGATAAATCGTTGAAAAAATGGTCTGGAATTGGAGATGTATCTGGGAATTCTCAGCTTACTTTTGGGAATCCTGAAATTGTAGCACAGAAAGAAAATATTGTGTTTGAGATACTTCCTGATGGAAATTTATTGTATAGAAAGGAGCCTATTTCTGTGGATGAGATGACACGTCTTATCCAAGGGATTGCTATTGAGAAAGGAGTTTTCCTAGAGGCTATTGTTCAGGCGGGTACTTCTTTTGAGGTCTATAAGAATGTTAAAGCTCAGCTTTGGGATCTTACAGATGCTGAACACTGGAGAGATGTTGTTAGGACTGAATATAATTCAGATGGAATTGATCAGAGTCTAAGAGATTTTGGAACTACCTATACGACTAAATCTGAGGTAGAAATTTTGCAAGAAGCTCCTACTAATGGTGCCAGAGAAGATTCAAGTATTGATTTTGTAGAAGACTCAGGTTTTGTAGAAGATGTAGAATCTTTTAGTGAGGATTCAAGTTTTCTTGAGTAGTTTTATATTTTAGATGTCATCAAATGAAACTTCATCTGTTTGTTCATTTGCAAAGTCACCTCCGAATTTTCGATTATTATGTAGGTAGTCTTCTCCATAGACTGCCTGTATCCATTGGTAAAACATTTGAACGATGGTTGATCCGCCTGCAATCATTGAGAGAAGGAGTGGGAGCGTAAGGAATATAAATACTGATAAGTTGGAGATGACAAATGTAGAAATCCAACAAAAGAGAGCTACTCCAAATATCACACCAAATAGATGTACAATAAGGTGTTTATCTTCGTGTATGATCTCCATTGACATATATGTATGCATACATGCCATAACTGCGTGTACGATTGTTGATAATACAATACCTGTTTGGTTGTCCATTTCGCTGGCTGAAAAATAGAGCGGAAGCATCATGACGAGTATGACTAGGTTTCCAATAAATATGTGTGTAAGTGTAGTTGTAAGTGTTGCTTGTCGTCCTTCACTATTACTTTTCATGGCTCCGTAGCAGATAGTTGCTGCGAGGCTAGATAAAAACATTGCGAGTGTTATGAAGTTTAGAAATAAAGGGTGTACCTCTGTATTTTCTTGGGCAGGGTTAATGCTTTTAGAAGGAGAAAATCGAACTTCTTGTATAGTGTCTCCGACTACTCCCCAGGCAATAAAAAGAATTATTCCAAGGATCATAGTTCCAATTAGTCCGCTGAAAAATCCTATTAGCATTCTGAAGAATACCTTTGAGAGTCCTATGTGTAAATTTTGGTCTGTTGATGCGTTCATGATGTTCGTTTTTGATTTTGTTTTTAGTATAAGAGTAATTAATGGAGTGATCAAACAATAAAAATGTTAGATCTCATTTATTGTCTTGGCATTGTTCGTGTCTCCATGCTTCTATTTTTGCGTGATGTCCTGATCGAAGTATTTCGGGGACGATGTGTCCTCTGAATTCTTCTGGTCTTGTGTAGTGCGGATATTCGGTTTTTTCTCTCCCTATTTTTAGAGAAAAACTTTCTTCTTGATGTGAAGCTTCTTTTCCGATTACTCCTGGGATTAAACGTGCGATTGAATCAATGCATATCTGTGCAGGGAGTTCTCCTCCGGTGAGTACGAAGTTCCCAATGGAAATCTCCATGTCGATGAGATTCTCTCTTACTCTCTGATCTATTCCTTCATAGTGACCGCATAAAAAAATTATTCTTGAGTATTTTTTTTGATCAGAAAGTCTTTCTGCTGTTTCTTGTTTTAGGGTCTTGCCGTGTGGTGTGAGAAATATGACAGGAGCCTCGTCGTCTGTTTCTGATTTTACGTGTTCGATACAATCAAAGAGTGGCTGACAGGTCATAACCATCCCGGCACCTCCGCCGTAGGGGATGTCATCTACTTTTTTGTGTTTATCGATTGTGAAATCTCGAATGTTCCAGATTTTGATCGAAATATATTTGCTTTCAATGGCTCTTCCAATGATGGAAGTTTTCATAAAACTGTCGAAAGCTTCTGGGAAAAGAGTAAGAACGTCAAAGTGCATGGTGAGGTGAATATTTGAATAAATTATACTTGAATCAAAGAATGTGCCAATTTCTCTTTCCTCCTTTCTCTTTTTTTTTAGAATTTAGTCATGAATCTTGAAGAACAAATTCGGCAGGCATTGGGAAACTGTGTGGATCAAGTTGATTTTAGTAGTGCTTTGAAGACATTTCATGGCAAGGTTCGAGACACCTTCCAGATTTCTGATAGGGAGATGTTGATTGCGGTTTCGGATCGTGTTTCTGCTTTTGATTTTATACTGGGAACAGTTCCTTTTAAGGGGCAGGTTTTGAATCAAACCGCTAATTGGTGGTTTAAGCAATTGGATAGTATCGGTATTAATCATCATCTTATAGAAGAGATTGATCCTAATGTCAGTCGAGTCAAACTAGGAAAAACACTCCCAGTTGAGGTTATTGTTCGTGGATACTTGACGGGTAGTACAACGACGTCTAGTTGGTACGCGTACGAAAATCTGGATCGAATGATTTGTGGAATAGAAATGGAGAAGGGGATGATGAAGAATCAAAAATTTAATACTCCGATTATTACTCCTACGACTAAACCAGAGGTGGGTCATGATGTGGCCTTGTCAGAACAGGATATATTGGATCAGGGATTGGTTGATGAGTGTGTATGGAGTGAGGTTCGAGATATGGCATTGAAGATGTTTGAGTTTGGACAACGGGAAGCCGCAGAACAAAATCTGATATTGGTGGATACAAAGTATGAGTTTGGGATTGATATGGATGGGAATGTGATGGTGGTAGATGAAGTTCATACTCCAGATTCTTCTCGATACTGGATTTCGGATAGTTATGCGTCTCGATTTGAAGCGGGTGAAGAGCCGGAAATGCTTGATAAGGAATTTGTGAGACGGATGACGATTGGGAATGGTTATGATGTTGATGATGGTGATGCAGATCCCAAAAATTATTTCGATGATGCTATTCGTGTTGAGGCAGCGGTTCGATATATTGATCTCTATGAGAGAGTGACGGGGGTGAATTTTGTGATCCCTGATTCTATTGAGGTACAAGATCGCATCCAAAATGCAATGAAAAATATTTGACTCATTTTTTTGTTCGATAATAATCTATATTGTATTGGTTAACTTTTTATTTAAATATTGTAACTATGAAAAAGAAAACATTTGGTTTTACGCTTATTGAACTCTTGGTGGTGATTGTGATCTTAGGGATTCTCTCGACGATCGGTTTTGCTAATTTTAAATCTTACTTTGGTCAGGCTTTTGATGCTGAGAAAAAGGCGGCTATTAAGGCTATGTCAACGATGGTGAAAGTTGATGCTGCATCTGACATTGATCCCAATAAATATGATTATTCGGAAGGGGGAGCATTAGCAGCTTTGTTTGAGAAGAATGATTATAAGTTTCCAAGCCTAGATGGCGGGGGGTGTTATATATTTGCTTTTCAGAAGGTTACTGGAGGTGCTGGTTCTAATAATGAGTTTGCTTTCGCAACAATCCTTGATAATGGTGATGTTTGGGCGGATGGAACGAATAAGCTTTCTCGGGCTGTGTTGGAGGTTGGTTCGCTACCTGATTATGATGATGATGGTTTTGATTGTTCTGCCGAATTGTTGCCAGATGCAACAGGGATTCCGAATGTAACTGGTGATGTTAAGATGATTGAGTATACGGCTACTACAAATGAATTTGCAACTGCTCCTGTAGTAACACCTGATCCATAGTTTAGATTCTCTAGATTATATAAAAGCCCTCGTTCTTGAGGGCTTTTTTTTTATGAATTGTTAGGTATTATTTGTTTACCCTTTCTCAATCTCTTCTAAATGAAGAGGAATATAATAAGAATTATCTTATTTGAGACTATTGGCTAATTTTGTTTATATGTTTCAGTTTTGGATTCGTTTACGTTTGATACAGATACTTGTTGATTTATGTTTGTTGTTGAGTGTTTTTGTTTTGGTTTATTTTTGGAGGGTTGGTTGGGTGTTTTCAAGTGACCTTATGTTTTGGGAGTATTTTCTTCATGCTGTTTTAGCGGTTGGTGTATGGATTGGGTTCATGTTATTTGCGATGTATTATCGGATTCCACCTAGGAGTGGAGGACGAGGTTGGTTTGATATTATTTTGGCTCCTGTGGGAGGGATTATTTCGAGTGGGTTTTTGGTCGTAGTGTATTTCTTTGCACGTTCTGAGGTGTTTTCGAGATGGATTAGTCTTGGAGTTTTTGTGTTTGGGGTTTTAGTTTTATTGCTGAGTCGTGCTTTTTTTCTGATGTTGTTGCGTCGTGCCAAGCGAAATAAGATAGGATGTTATAGGACGCTTGTTGTCGGAGGAAATCGTATTTCTGAGCATTTGGTAGGGGCTTTGAATACAAATACGTATTCTCTGCATGATGTGGTTGGGGTGATTGAACCCTATGGAATTTATAAAGACTACAAAGGAGCCAAAGTATTGGGGAAACTTAATAAGCTTGAGGAAGTCTGTGAGGCGGAAAATATAACGGCAATTATTCAGTGTGATGCATTTGAGCATACATTGAGTTTGATTAGTTTTTGTGAGGAAAAAAATATCAAGTTTGAGCTGGATCCTGCTTGGCGTGGTGTGTTTGAAAAAAATCTACGTATTCGTGAAACCGCGGGAGTAAAACTTCTTAGTTTTGTAAAACGAGATCATGAAACTTCGTCTAAAAAGAGTTTCTATAAGATGGTAGATATTGTGTTGGATCAATTTTTTGGAGTGTAATATTATTTTTTAGGATCGTGCCAAGCTGTGAATTGTTCTCCTGCGTATATTTTTTTATTATGGCTTGGTATTTCTACTTTTTGAAAATGAACTAGTCGTTGATCTTTTGATGCAGATGGTTTATT
>JABAZT010000043.1:50115-62011 GCA_018608565.1 Candidatus Altimarinota bacterium | reverse complement strand
GTAGTTAGCTGGTATGAAGTTGGGATCAATAGATTGAATTCCCTTGATTAGACTTGTTCTTTTATTTTCAATGTCTTTAGCTACGACAGATCTCATTTGGATATCGGATTCCCCTTTGGTGAAGATCCGAATGGTTCCTCGAGAAGTTATGGAGTTGTGTTTTTTTTCATTGTCCTGTGTTGGTCTTGTATTGATTGAATATGTCCAAGTGAATGTAGCACTAGTTGGATCATAATCAATACTGATACTTCCACCTGTCATGATAAGACTTCTGTTTTGTAATTCATTTTGAGCTAAGATATTACAAAAATAACTGTGTCCTTCATTGTGCATTTCAGCTAATATATCTGCAAATTCTTTATTTGGATTCCTTATGTCTTGTTGACCTATCGTGCCAACGGTGGATCTCATGGTGAGAGTTATTTTATTTTGAGATACATTTTCTTTTCGTTCAATATTTACTCCATTTCGCTGAGTTGGTCTATTTAGTTGTGCGGTTGTTCCAATTATGACTGCTCCTAATAGTAGATTTCTAAGTTCTGTTGCTGTTTTTTGATTAATATTTGATTTTTCTTCAAGGTGATTTGGTTCGTCTGTTTTCGGTTTTAGAGGTTCTGTCATCAGACTATTATACTATTTTTATAGTCTTTTTTCAATTAAATAGAGCCTCATCTTTTGGATGAAGCTCTTAGTTTTATATTTTGGATTTTGTTGATTGAGACTAGAAGTCTAAATCTTTTACGTTACTGGCATGCGTTTGAATAAATTTTCTTCGAGGTAGTACTTCGTCTCCCATCAATACTTTGAAGATATGATCGGCTCGTTCTGCGTCCTTGAGTTGGATTCTCATGAGCATTCGATTTTCAGGATCCATAGTGGTTTCCCATAGTTGATCGGCGTTCATCTCTCCCAGTCCTTTGTATCGCTGCATGTTTTCAGCTTTGACATCCTCACGGTTCATGATTTCATCCTTTTCTTCATCCGTCATGGCATACCAGACCTTTTTTCCTTTTGAGAGCTTGTAGAGTGGGGGATTGGCAACGTAAATATATCCTTTTTCTACGAGTGGTCGGAAATGTCGGTAGAATAATGTCAGAAGTAGTGTTCGGATATGAGCTCCATCTACATCGGCATCGGTCATGATTACTATTTTCTTGTACCTAAGTCGACTATCATCAAATGCGTCTCCGATGGCTGTTCCCATCGCGATGACTAGTGATTTTACCTCGTTGTTGGCGAGCATTCGTTCGAGTCGACAAGATTCTGTATTGAGGATTTTTCCTCGGAGTGGAAGGATGGCTTGTGTTTCTCGATTTCGTCCTTGTTTTGCGGTTCCACCCGCAGAATCTCCCTCGACAATGAATAGTTCAGAGTTGTTTGGGTCTTTTGATGAACAATCTGCGAGTTTCCCTGGAAGTGTTAGTCCTTCTAGGTGTGATTTTCTGATTACGGTTTCACGTGCAGATCTTGCGGCAAGTCTGGCTCTAAGTGCTAAGGCTGATTTGTTTACGATAGCTCTTGCCTCGCTTGGGTTTTCTGCCAAAAATTCAGAGAATTTTTCAGAAAATATTTTATCTACTATTCCTCGAACGACTGAATTTCCTAATTTTCCTTTGGTTTGTCCTTCAAATTGTGGTTCAGGTACTTTGGCTGAAATTACACAAGTAAGTCCTTCTCGTACATCTTCATTAGTAAAGTTTGGATCTTTGTCTTTGAGGAGTCCGTTTTCTCTCGCGTATTTGTTTAGGACTCGAGTGAGAGACATTTGGAACCCAGTAAGATGCGTTCCTCCGTCAGGATTAATGATATTATTGGTAAAACACGTGATGTTTTCTCTAAACTCTTGAGTATATTGCATTGCAATCTCTACGGTTACATCATCTTTTTCTCCATTTACGTAGACGATGGGTCCAATTTTTTCTTTTTCATCATTTTTGTGTTGTACGAATGATGAAATTCCTGATTCGAAATAAAATTGTGCTGTATCTTCTTTTCCAGATCGATCGTCTATAAGTGTGAGTGTTATACCTTGGGTAAGATATGCTTGTTCTCGACATCGTCGTTTGACTTGATCAAAATTGTATTCTGTAGTTTCAAAAATTCCTCCATCTGGCCAAAACTGAACCATGGTTCCCGTAATGTCTGAGTCTCCGATTTTTCCGAGTGGTTCTTTTGGTTCTCCTTTTTCAAAGGCAACGAAGTATTTTCCTCCATCTCTATATACCGTTACTTCGGTACGAGTTGATAGTGCATTTACAACTGAAACTCCAACCCCATGAAGTCCTCCAGATACTTTATATCCGCCTCCTCCAAATTTCCCTCCAGCATGTAGTACTGTTAGTACAGTTTCTACCGTTGAAATTCCAGTTTGTGGATGTTTCTCAACGGGTATTCCTCGACCATCATCTATAACGGAGATAGAGTTATCTTCGTGCATCTTGATGATGATGTTTTCACAATATCCAGCGAGAGCTTCATCGATGGAATTATCTACCACTTCCCAGATCAGGTGGTGAAGTCCACGACCATCGGTAGAACCGATATACATCCCAGGTCTTTTTCGAACGGGATCGAGTCCTTCGAGGACTTGTATGTTGGATGCGTCGTAGGATTGATCTGCTGCTGGTTTTTGATCTGCCATAGAGGTTGAGTTAATAAACTGATTTAGCTTGTCATTTAGTTTGATCTAAGCTTTCTGGGATATTCTATAGATTTGTGAGAGAGGAGCAAAATGTAATTTTAGATTTTGATTATTATGAAGAGAGACTTAGGATTGGAGTAATGAATAAGAAAGTCGATCAGTTTTATGAACAATTACAACAGATGCCTAACGAACAGCAGGCAATAGCACAGCAGTTGATTCAAGCCGAATCAGCAAGAAAGAGGGTACAGCTTCTAGCGACTGTTTTGGATCGTTTTGGCGTGGAGGCTTTTGTTGGTACTTTTGTTCCAGCGCTCGGAGATGGAGCAACTTCAGCTATGGCAGGGGCATATATATTGGCAGAGGCAGAAAGGGCTGGGATGGATGAAGAAGAAATTCTTAAGTTGGTGGTATATCAAGGAAAAGATTTTGCGGTTGGTGCTATTCCGGTGATTGGTGACTTGGCGGATTTGCTTCTTTCTCATGCGAATATTAAGAGTGCAAAAGTTTTTAAGACTCGAGTAAAAGATCTAGAAGTTCAAGCTATTGAGGATGGACTTGATCCGAAGATGGTACAGTTGATTGTTCGAGCTGCCTCGAAACTTGAGAAAAAAGGTGATATTATCTCTCGTGAGGAGCTAGATGCACTGGAAAAGGAAGTTATAGCGAGTACCTAATTTGCGATTTTCTATTTTTAGATTACGCTCATTTTACTCTTATAATGAGTGTTTAATATTTTAAAACTTTTATACTTTTTAAACTAACTAAAAATGGGAATGATGGGACAAATGGGCGACATGTATAAGCTTCAAAAAGAAGCTAAAAAAATTAAGAAAGAATTGGCAAAAATTCATATTTTTTCTGAAGTTAATGGAGTGAAGGTTACGGTGACGGCTGAACAAGAAGTACTTGGGATTGAATTTTTGGATGGTGCGCCATTGGATAATCCGACAAAACTTGGACAATCGCTCGTTGAAGCTACAAACAAGGCACTTAAAAAATCACAACAGGTTGCAGCAGAGAAAATGAAAGCTGTTATGGGAGGAATGCAAGGAATGATGGGAGGTCAGTAAGATTTAAAAGGAAAGCTTCGGTTTTCCTTCTAAATATTCTTCTTGAGTTGATTTATTCATTTTAGGAAAACCAAGCATCTTTTAGTTCACTCATTTTTTTTATGTCTAAATATAGAAATACGCTTTCATCTTCTCGTCGGAAAAAACAAAATTATTCAGGGATTCCTGGGTGGGTTAAGTTTTTGATTTTAGTATTAGTCTTTTTTGGACTGTATTTGGGGGGACGGATTGGTTTGGTTTGGGATAAGCCTAATAGTGATAGTGATACTCGGGTTTCGGTGGAGATTCCTGGTGGTTCGAGTCTCAATCGGATTGTGGGAATACTTGAGGATAGGGATTTGATTCGTGATAGTTGGGTTTTTAAGCTTTATGTAAAACGTCATGGATTGGGGACGAAGTTACAGGCGGGAAATTATATAATTCAGAGAAATTTGAGGTTTGAGGAAATTGTGGAGGTACTTCAAAGTGGTAAATCGAAAGAAATGAAGGTTACTATTCCGGAGGGTTCAACTATTGATCAAATTGATGCTCTATTGGCACGGAAGAGTCTGATCGAGGAAGGAGAGTTCAAAAAATGTGCGGCAACTTGTGATTTAGGTTTTACACTTGATAGTGTAGAGGGATACTTGTTTCCTTCTACTTATTTTGTTCCGTCTCAAGGTTTTTCGAGCAAAAATTTTATTCAACGTTTGTATCGTAACTGGAAGGTGAAGATAGATCCACTTCGTGGGGATATTCCACCTCGAACAGTAGATCAAGTGGTTAAGGTGGCGAGTATGATAGAGAGGGAGGCATTTGGAGATAGTTATGAGGAAAAACAACAAATTTCTGATGTTATTTGGAAGCGTTTAGATGAGGGGATTCATCTAGGGATTGATGCGACAACTCGATATGAGAAGAATGATTGGAAGGGGGCGCTCTATACCGCAGATTTTGCAAAAGATACTCCGTATAACACTCGAAAACGAATGGGATTGCCTCCTACGGCGATCAGTAATCCAGGAGAGGCCGCAATAAAAGCAGCGGTATATCCAGTTGATACTCCTTATTATTACTATCTGCATGATCCGACGGGGAAGATACATTTTGGTAGAACCTATGATGAACATAATGAGAATAAACGTAAGTATTTGTATTAGGCGGGATGAAAGGAAAAGGAATCTTTTCTCTAATAGCTTTTCTTCCTTTGATTTGTATTTGCTTATGTACTGCAGACAAGAGCCTCTAAATTCGTTTACTGGTTTTTTTAGATTGTTTAGATATTTTTATGGGGATGAAGAAAACTTTATTAATAGGAAATTTTGGAAGTGGAAATATAGGAGATGAACTTATCTTGTGTGCAGCTTTAGATGAGTTAGATAGAAGGGACGAGAGGTCGAATGATAGAGAGGTGGTAGTTATGACCGCCGATGAGGAATGGACGAGAAGTTTTGTAGAAGATGAAAACTTGGAATGTGTTCCCTTCTTTCCGGCAGGAGGGAGGAGCTATCTAGGGTGGCTGTTTTCGGCTTCTTATAGACGAAAATTGTTGGGACTTCGGGGGGACGTGGATCAGATAATATTTTGTGGTGGGGGGTTGTTTGCGATTAAGGCTAAGGCTTGTTGGATTTGGTCTAAGGTGTTTTGGTGGTGTAAGAAGATTTTTCCGGAGGCAGAGATTAGACTTGAAAATCAGGGAGTGGATAAGGGATTGGATGCGGTTTCGAATCGATTGACGCAGCGTGTTTTTGATACCGCAGATTTTATTTCCGTGAGAGATCGAGCTTCTGGGGAGGCGTTGCGTGAGTTAGGAATTAAGAATTATGAATTAATAGGTGACAGAGTTGAGGTTTGGTTGAAATCTGATTCAGAAAAGGCCGTTGTATCTAAAGAGAAAAAAATATTATTGTTGAATGCGGTTAGTCGTTTTGATCAAAAAAAATACTCTAGAGTACAAAAGTTGTACAAAAATTATGAATTTAAGTTTGTTTTGATGGATCCATTGGATGAACGTTGGATTCCTTTGGGTTTCAAGGGTGAGGTTATTATTTTGCGAAACAAGAGGCAGGTCTTTGAGCTTTGGGATTCTGCGGATGTGGCGATCGGGGAACGATTGCATTTTGTGATTTTGTCTCAGGCATTTTTAAGTTCAGAAAATACGTTTTTGTTGAAAGATGGATATTCAGAGAAAGTGAAGAGCTTTGGGGAGAAGTATGGAGTTGGGGTATTCGGAAGATAAATCCATCCCCGACCCTTCCTTTATCAAGGAAGGGAGTGTTGAGTCTGAAAAGCAAGAGAAATTCTCCCTCTTGATAAAGAGGGGGCTAGGGGGAGATTTACATTGAAAGAGAATGTCTTCTTTGTTGCAAGGATTACTTTGTTTGTTGCGTATTATCACTTAACTCTTATATATTGAATTTATGAAATATCTATTATTGGCTTTTGTGTTCTTGTTTGGTTTTTCTCTAGATGTCTCAGCTCTAAATCAGTATGTTTCCGTGAAAGTTGAGCCAATTCAGAATAAAGTATTGCCAAAGAATGCTGTTCGAATTCCTTTTATCTATTTGGATATTACGGCAAATGAGGATGTAAAAATTGATGAAATTGTGGTGCGTCAAATTGGTCTTAGTGATAATGAGGATGTGGAGAAGGTGTATATCGAAGGAAATTATGCTCGATCGCTTAAGGTAAATGTTGGAAATGATGGATTGGCTCGAGTTCGTTTTTTGCGTGGTTATGAAATGCGATCAGGGCAACGTGAACGACTTGCCGTTTATGCAAATCTAGATGTGCAGGGATCTGGTCGGACGGTTGGGTTTGAATTATCTGAAATTATTACCAGCGGGGTAACTAATAATATTTCTCGTAATACTGGTTCTAGTAGTTATGGAGGTGGTTTTTCGGGACGATATAGACCCTATGTTTCTCAGGCTCGTAGTGATATAGCCGGAAGTCGGAACCGATATACTTTTTCTGCTTCTCGGTTTGAACCACGAAGAACCTTTACTACCGCTCGGACAAGTTCTTATCAGGCGCCAGAGATTAGTTTTAAGGCCTTGAGTGGTGGTGGGACGATTCAGTATGGAAGACTTGGTCGTGTTGGACGTTTTCGACTTGAAAATGAAAGTAATAAGGATGTTGGGCTTGGGAGTTTTCGGTTGAAAAATTTTGGAACGGCGGACTTGGATGATGTGTTTGATCAGCTGGAATTGCGTCTTGGTGGACAGAGTACGGTGGCTTTGAGTGAGAGGACTGATCGTGATTATGTATATTTTGATCTAGCTGGATATAAATTGGATGACAAGGATGGAGAGACTTTTGAAATTTGGGGAATTCCTTTGTATGCTAAAAAAGAAGGAACGATTTCTCTTGGACTGGACAGTGATGATGAAATTGTTGCAGCAGAGGGGAATCAAATTCAACGACCTTTGTATACTGGATATAGTCCAAATAGTAAGTTTCAAAATACTTCGTCTTATACTCTAGATAGGGCAAGAACTAGTATTGGAACCAGTCGTGCGGGCTACGGACATCAACTCTGGAATCAGAATTATAATCCAAATTCGAGAGATGTGACGTTTCTTTCTCAATCGGTAAGCCATAAGGCTCCGTATCAGATAGAAATGGTTCGAGCTTTTGTGGCGACAGGATCTGCTGTTGGGGATCGAGATGGTGATGGGAATGCTAATCAGGTAGATGATTATGATGCGGCGTTTGATGATTTGAGATTATTTATTAATGGACAAAGTGTTGATAATGGTCGAGGTTTTGATGAAGAGAATGGTCGTATTTTTATAGAGTTTGATGCGGATTATGTGATTGATGGAGTGGCTCAATTTGTAGTACAGGGGCGGATTACCAATAATGCAAAAACAGGTGATAAACTGAGGCTATTACTGGATAGGAATCAATCTTTTCCAGATGGAGAATTGTATCGATAGTTTTTTTCTAGAGTTTTCTATTTAAAAAATTTGAACTTCTGAAAAAATTGAATAGATTTCTCTGGCTCTTTTCCCAAAAAGAGATCTTACGAATAGTGATTACGGGGTGTAGCTCAGTTGGCTAGAGTGTCTGGTTTGGGACCAGGAAGTCGAAGGTTCGAGTCCTTTCACCCCGACCATCGTCAAAGCGGACTTCATTGTTCCGTTTTTTTGTATTACAAAAAAGACTGCACGTATTTCCTTTCAAATAAAATCTCAAGTTTTTTTTCTTATTTATATGATTTTATTTGTGATGTTTGGTTTACTACTTTGACTTTTTGTGTTTTTAGTTCTATTTTATTCTTGATATGAAGAATAAATTATATGATGCGTTGAATGATAGTGATGCTCGATCACAAATAGAATTTGATGTTCAGAGTACTTTTGAGAATATTGGGATAGCGGATGCAAAGGAATTAACTCTTTGGGTTTTTGAGCAATTAGATTCTTGTAGAGAATTATCAGATATTGAAAAGATTATATTTGAAGAATTTTCTAAAAAGCGAAATGGTATTAATCTTTCGGTTATTGATTGCCTTAATAAGGCACTTAAGGGAAGAGCTGAGATCATATTTGGTCAAGTCAAAGCGGATATGCTTGATTCTGGAGGAAAAGCTTTAGATTATGGTGCGGGTGATGGTCAGGTGACACAAATGCTTTCTAATGCTGGGATCGATATTATTGGAGTTGATGTTAAGCATTATCCTGCAGAGGGAGTTAATAAGGAATTGCTTTTAGCTTACGATGGAGATCACGTTCCTTATGCTGATGAAACTTTTGATACTATTTTGGCAACGAATGTATTTCATCATGAAGCTGATAATCAGACTTGTTTGGATGAATGTTATAGGCTTCTAAAAAAAGGTGGAACCATCGTTATTATAGAAACTGTTCCGGAGGAAGATGTACAGGCTGAATGGAATAGAACATTTTTTAATGATTGGTTTTATAATAGACCATTTCATCCTGGGGCAGAAGTTCCAGTTCCTGGAACGTATGAAATGCCAAATGGTTGGAAAAAACGTTTTGAGGGTATGGGATTTAGAGTTATCGATGAAGAGGATTATGGGATAGATATTCCTGTGATTCAGGATAGACATTATAAATTTAAACTTCAGAAAATTTAGTGCGATAATTTTTTTATATATTATTTTTTGGGAGTCTGTATTTTTTTTAGTTTTTTTTAATATACTTCATCTAGATAACAGCCTTCACAATAAACTTTTTCTGGTCCTCGTGGATCATAGGTGGTTTGGATTTCATCGTCGCATTTGTTGCAGGTTCTGGTCCAGAGATGATGAGGGTTTCTTTGGTAGACTCTTTCCTTGTATCTTTGGTCTGGGCATTTTTTGGGAATAGATATATCGAGGTCTCGGTAAATTTTTAATTCTTGCGTGGTGATTCGATATGGTTTTTGTGTTGTTTCACAATAGAGAACCTCTTTTGTTATTTCATCAGAGACTTCTTTTATTGAGTTGGGAATTGTGTATGTATTTTTCTTATTCTTGATTTCTTCTCTTTCTGTATTCCATTTCCATCCACGAGATTGGGCTTCATCTTGTGTGATTGGGTGTTCAATATTTCCTGCGGTTTCATTGAACCCAAAAGGTGAGTATTTAGGAGGGAAATATTGTCCCCATTCTCCTGTATCTCTCATGTGTTGGATTATTTTTGGGACAAGTTCTTCGTATTCGGCTTTGGAGTATTGTTTATTGAGGACGCAGTAGGAGTTTTTTTTGAGACTTACACATCCAAATAGATGATCACTGTTGAAACAACTTGTTAGATAGGCACTGCTAGAGTTATACCATGCAAAGTTAGAGAATAGTACTTGGTAGTTTTTTACTAGATTGGTGCTGAAATACTGAAGTTCTCCAATGTTACTAAAGTTCGAATCCATGCAGGTTTGGTTGCCTTCACAGAATGAGCAATAGGCAGAATCTTCTGAATCTTTGAATATAAACACATTTTCACAGTCTTTGCAGTTTAAGAGGTTATCTCCAGATGAGTTTTCGCAGTTGAGGGCTTCAACGGCCTTGTGTGGTTGTGTGTTTTTGAATTCTTGAAATTGAGTTTTTGCTTGTTCGAAATCTTGTTTGAGTGATTTTACCTGTTTCAGATATTCTTCCTTGGTGTAGGGCTTGTTGAATATGTGGTATTTCTTGTGTCTTAGGTTTATACATCCAAAACAATCTTGGCATTCTTTGCAGTGAGAACAGAGGGTGAGTCCGTTGGATGCATGGCAGTGTCTGCAAAAGGCGCATTCATAGAGTTTTTTAGAGAAGCTGACTTCATAGCATAGCTCGCACTCTACCGGGTCATAGCAGTCACAGATTTGTTTACATTTTGAGGCTCGATAGCTGTAAAGAGTATCTTCATTGAATAATGACCCAACAGCGAGATAGCAGTTTTTATTTTCTCCAGAGTAGTTTGTATATTCTGAGTTTTCGCTGTTGGCGTTGTGTATTGAGGCTCGGGGAACGGTAAGGCTGAGTTCTTGCCATTGTTTGAAAAACGGACGACTGAAGTCGAATTCTTTTCCGTATTGAAGTGGATCAAATTTATCACTCCACCAAATATTTTGTTCGTAGACTTTATAGGGTTTATCTTCTGAGTAGATGGAAAGTACTTTTTTTCCACTGAGGTCGCATTTTCTGTGGTAGAAGTTCCATTCATTACGAAAAGAGAGTCGTTGTTGTTCTCGACATTTTGGACATTGTGTAGGAAGTGGAATTGCTTCTTTCTTTCCGTTGAATATGAGCGCTATTTTTTCAAGTCGTTTTTTGTCCTGTTCTTTTACTTTGAAATTTTTCTGACACCAGGAATTAGAGCAGGTTTGATTCATATTCTAAGTCTACTGGTTCTTTGTTTTGAGATCAATTATTCTCCTTCTTCTTGTGCGGCTTTTACTTCTTTTTCTGTGGCGTGAAGGAGTGTTATGAGATCGTTAGTTTTGAGTGTTTTTGATTTGAGTCCAATCTCGATTCTCATGTTTTTTATTGATAGAGTGAAGAGATTGTACGCTTTTCTGGTTACGATTGGTTTTTTGCTGTTGAGGAGAGCACTCCATTGTGCAAGGATTTCTAGATTTTTTTCAGCATTGAGCAGGGTGCTTTCAAGCAAAAACTCTCGTATTTCTCCATCAAGTTCTTCTGATATTTCATGGATTTTGGTTCCTTGGCTCTCAATGATGAACGTTTTGAAGATTTCGATGAAATACTCAAATTGGTCTATTCGTCTGTCAGAAAATTTTTGGCTGAGGTTGAAATTTTGTTCTCGCTCTTCTTTTAGAAGCATTTTCAGGTACAAGGAGTACATGAAAAATACTATTAGAAATATCACGACTATGAATAGAACATGGTCTGAAAGGAAACTGAGTATGGTTTGGTAATTCATTATTTGTTTGTTTATTTTTGCTCAATTGTAGTGCTCCTTTATTTTCTGTGCAAGGAAGTCTTTTTGTTTTCTTGATTTTTGAGGGTTTTTGAACACAATCTTTTACATGAATTCTTATTCGAGTCGTTCTTCTCGTGGTAGCTTTTTTTTCAGAATTGGAATTATCTTTTTACTGATAGGGATTATCGGTTTTGGATACTTTTATTGGCAGTCTCGAATTGTTTCTTTGAGCCGGTTTTTTTCTGAGGACTCGATTAGTTTTGTTGAATTAGATTTGGAAGCCTTGAGTGAGGCAGGACAAAGAAATGGAGAAGGGGATTCTTTTATGGATTTGCTAGAGGATAATTTGAGTGAAACTTTAAAAGTAGATTTTAATTCCCTGGTATTGCCATGGGTAGGAAAGAAGGTTGCGTTTGCTCAATTTGATGGAGGTGGTTTTGTTTCTGCCTTGAAGGTGAGAGATCGTAAGTCTATGCGTATTTTTATGGATAGCTTTTTGGCGGAGGGAGAGCGTTTTGATGAAGAGGTGTTAGATTTTGGAATATTATATACACCACAATTTTCTTCAAAGATTGGTTTTGCGGTCAAAGATGACTGGCTGTTTTGGGCGAATGATGTCTCTCTTCTTAAGGAGCAGTTTTTGTCTTCTCGGAAAATAATTCACAATCCAGAGTTTAGAAAGATTCGGAAGGATTTGCCGGGGAATGCTTCTGTTTTTGTGTATTTAAATCTTCCGCATTTATTTGATTTGGTTTCAAGTCGTACAGATTTGGCGATTCAAAAACCAATTTTAGATGCTTTTGGTGATAGTTTGTATGGAGTGGGAA
>JABAZT010000043.1:23907-50105 GCA_018608565.1 Candidatus Altimarinota bacterium | reverse complement strand
AAAGGAGAATTTAGTTTCTCTGTGAAACTTTTGACGACTCCAGAGATTTTTGATCATGACTTTTTGGAATTACAGTCGCCAGAGATTGTTCCCGAGTTAGCTGGTTTTGCTCCTAATAATGCGCTCTTTTTTATGAATGGAATTGATCTGTATGGGAAATATAATCATACGAAAACATTTTTAACTCAATTGCATCCTCAGTTTGCTCTTATTTTTGATGGATTGTTGAGGGCTCAATCTCGGAATGTTTTTGGAGAATCTTTTGATTTTGAGAAACAACTGCTTTCGAAGATGCATGGCCAGTATTCTACGTTGATTGATATTGATACGACCGATCCTGTTGATCCTCAATTATATTATGTCTTTATGACTAAGTTTGGTGGGGTTGATCAGGAGAAGGCATTGGAAGAGTTTGAGTTGGCTTTTTCTAGAGCCCAATCACGATTTGTTTCGGTGGTTGAATCTGTAGAGCTTCCAGATGGTACGGTGAGAGAAGAGTTAACTTCGGTTCCAGCTTCGCAGATTCCTATTAAGCGGTTTGAGACAGGAGCAGGGGACTACTATGTGTTTGGGGAGAATACAGATCAATCCCTGGCTTATGGTGTTTCGAATGGATATTTTGTTTTTTCAACTCGAGAGGTTGGGGTCAAACGAGTGTTTGATGTTCTCAATGACAATACTTCGAGTCTTTCTACTAATCAGGACTTTAGAGAGTCGGTTCTGTTCAAATATGCTCCATCTGAGAGTTATGGTTTTGTGAATTTTTCTCAACTGGATGGTATCTGGTCTTTGTTTGAGGGTATGGATCAGCAGAGCTTGTGGATGGATGTCTTTTCTGCTCTTAAGTCCCAATTTAGAACTTTGACGTTTGCTCGTCGTGTTTATCCGGAAGAAGTCTTCTTTACGTTTACATTGTTTAATCGATAGAAATTAGCAGTCTTAGCTTGACCCTGCTAATTTCTTTGTGTATACTTTTAATAGCTTAATCAATTTGCTATGAATTTTGATAAATGGACGACTTCGGCAGCTCAGTCTATTGCTGATACTCAGAAAATTGCTGGAGATTTGCAATCGGCGAGTTTGGAGATAGATCATTGGGTTTTGGCGGTGAATGATTTACAGGATCGCTTCTTTGAAAACATTCTCTTGTCACATAAGATTGATCTTTATGATTTTGAACAAAAATTTAGATCAAAAGTATTGTCTCTTCCAAAAATGCAAGGAGGAGTAAGGGCTCCGAGTCGTGATTTTTCTGCGATGATTCGTTCTGCTGAAAAAATTCAAAAACAAATGAAGGATGAATATCTTTGTTTAGAGCATTTATTGCTTGGTGTGTTTGAGGGAAATTCTACGACTAAGAAAGTTTTGGAATCTCTAGGTTTGAGTAAAAAAAGTGTTCAGGATGTTGTTTTGGAATTACGTGGAGGAGAAAAGGTGGATTCAATGGATGGGAATGAAAAATTTCAAGCGTTGGAAAAATATTGTGTAGATTTTACGGCCTTGGCAGAGAAGGGAAAGATAGACCCTATAATAGGTCGTGATGATGAAATTCGTCGGACAATTCAAATTCTTTCGAGACGAACGAAGAATAATCCTGTTTTAGTTGGAGACCCTGGGGTAGGGAAGACGGCTATTGTCGAAGGATTGGCTCATAAGATCTATAAACATGAGGTCCCAGAGAGTTTGAAACGAAAAAGAGTATTGATGCTAGATCTTGCCGCCCTTGTTGCAGGAGCGAAATATAGAGGAGAGTTTGAGGATCGATTGAAAAATGTTTTGAAGGCTCTCGATAAAGCTGGGGGACAGGTTATTTTGTTTATTGATGAGTTACACACTATTGTCGGGGCAGGAGCGGCAGAGGGGAGTATGGATGCGAGTAATTTGCTCAAGCCAGCATTGGCTCGAGGGGCTTTGCACTGTGTAGGGGCTACGACGTTGAGTGAATATCGTAAGTATATCGAAAAAGATGCGGCACTAGAACGGCGATTTCAGCCGGTAACGGTAGAGGAGCCAACTTTTGAGGAGGCGGTGGCTATCTTGCGTGGGATTAGGGAAAAATATGAACTGCATCATGGAGTTCAGATTTCAGATGATGCCTTAATTGCTTCTGTGGATCTTTCGATTCGATATCTTCCTGATAGAAAGCTACCAGATAAGGCGATTGATCTTGTGGATGAGGCTATGAGTAAGTTGAAGCTTGAGATTGAATCTGAACCAGAGTCTATTGCGGATGTGAAACGAAAGTTGTTGACGCTGGAAATAGAGCGTGCCGCTCTCAAGCGTGAAGGGAAGAAGGGGGAGAAGATACAAAAGGTGGAACAACAGGTTTTAGATTTGAAAGAGGAATTGAAAGGATTGGAGTCAGAGTGGAATATGGAAAAATTGGCGGTACATAGATTTAACGATGTAAAGGAAAAGTTGGAGCAGTATAAATTAGAAATAGAACGTGCGGAGGCGGCGAGTGATTTTGCTCGGGTGGCAGAACTCCAGCATGGAAAAATTCCAGAGTTGCAAAGAGAGCTTGTTGCTATTCAAAAAGTAGAAAGTAAGGATAAGAAATTGCTTCGAGAAACAATTGAGGAGGCAGATATCGCTGAAATCATTGGTCGATGGACGGGAATTCCTGTTTCTAAGCTAACTAAAAAAGAAACAGAAAAATTGGTAGATTTGGAGTCAGTTTTACACCAGCGTCTTATTGGGCAAGATCGTGCTGTGGTTTCTGTTTCCAATGCTATACGTCGTAATCGTGCGGGGTTATCAGGGGAAAAGCGTCCAATTGGATCGTTTCTTTTTCTTGGTCCTACTGGGGTTGGTAAGACGGAGTTGGCCAAAGCCTTGGCATCAGAATTATTTGATACAGATGAGGCGATGGTTCGTTTTGATATGAGTGAATATATGGAATCACATAGCGTAGCAAAGCTGATTGGAGCTCCTCCTGGATATGTTGGGCATGATGAAGGTGGCCAGTTGACCGAAAAAATTCGTCGTCGTCCGTATGCGGTTTTGCTTTTTGATGAGGTAGAAAAAGCACATCGAGATGTTTTCAATATATTTCTTCAAATTTTGGATGATGGACATGTGACTGATAGTAAGGGACGAAAAGTTAATTTTAAGAATACAGTAATTATTTTTACAAGTAATCTGGCACAAGAGTTATGTGGTAGAAAATTGCAATCGTCAGAGAATGCGGCGGTAGATGAAAAAGAATTCGAAAAAAAATTGAGATTAGAGTTATTACAGCATTTTAGACCAGAGTTTTTAAATCGATTGGATGAATTGATTCCATTTCACTCCTTAAGTGCTTCTGATATTTCAAAAATTTTGGAATTGGAATTGATGAAAGTTTCTAAGTTGCTGTTAGAGCAAGGAGTGGAATTAATTGTTGAGGATGAAGTGAAAAAGTTTTTGGTGGAGGTTGGGTTTGATCCGTCTTTTGGCGCTCGTCCGTTGCGTCGTTCTATTGAGAGAGAGTTGTTGAATCCTTTGGCGATACAGTTGTTGGAGGCTGATGGAGGATCAATTAAGAATGTTACGGCCTCTCTTGTTGATGGTGAGATCGTCTTTTCGTAATCTTTTTGCCTCTTTCTATTTTTTCATTTATATATGTAGACACATTCTTACCTTGATTTATGATGCGACGTTTTCTGGTTTTATTGTTTTCGGTTGTATTATTGGGTTGTTCTTCACAGGCAGAGCAAAAAGTAGAAGATTTAGGTTTTGTTAATGATTCTTTAAAAACTTCTGTAGAAGAATTTCAAGACACTATAAATGTTCTTAAAAAAGAAAATAAGGATCTGAAGGTTCAGAATGAGAGTCTTCAAAAATTGGTGGCTGATTTAGATGCTTCAAATAAGGATTCCCTGGAGGAAGAAGAGGTTTTGACTCTTACTCCTGAGGAAATAGGGAATAGTCAGCTTGATGAAGTAGGGAAGTCGAAGCCTGAAACAAAATTAACAGCTGAAAGTATAGAGGATGAAGGAATTAAACGAATTAGACAGTATTATACCTGGCTTCAATCTGGAGAGTTACAAAAAGCCTATGCGGTTAAGGTTTCAGAAAATATTAATTTTCAAACATATTCAGAATGGTATGGAGGAGTGGAGCAGGCTCAACCCCGTGATTTTGAGATATTAGAAAATGGTCATTATAAGTTTTTGGTAGATTATAGTGATCCAGAGATTAAAGAAGCTTTGTATCAGGTTGTTATGGAAGTGGTAACTGGCTCAAAACTAAAAACAATTTCGTCTGTTAAAGTGAAATAATAATTATTGTAAAGAGCGATGTTATTGAATCTGTTCTAGTAATTTAGTATTCTTTTAATAATGAAATTTTTAGTAGGTGTTCTTGCGGTAGCGTTTCTTTTTTCCGGTGTTTTTGGATTTTCGTTGTATTCACAGTTGTCAGACTCTCGTCGGGTGAATACTGATATTGAAGAAGAATTGGTTCGGCTAAGTGCTGATAAGCTTAAGATTGAATCTGATCGTGCACGAGTTTTGGGTCAACTGCAATTGATTGAGCCGTTGCAAGAGAATGTGGCGCTTCTGGAGAAGGAGAAATTGATATTGAAAGAACAATTGCTTGAAGCGAATGCTAAAACTACAGCAGAGGCTGATTTGAAAGTACAGGTAAAAAATCATAAGCAAGAGATAAATCTTTTAAAGGCAAAAATAAAAGAGTTAGAGTCTGTGGTGAGTGATTCTAGTAATGTGATTGAGTCTCTTGAGTTACAAGTGGGAAGTTCGACATTGGTTTCGGAGGATTTAGATGAAGAAAGTTCGAATATTGATGATTTTTATTCTTCAGCAGAAGAGATTGCATCGCCTCCTCCAATGCTTCCAAGGACGGGGATTGATGCTCAGCCATTGGCTCAGCTTATGGCTTTGATTGAGAGAGAGCCAAATCCTGTGATTAGGAAAATATTACGTTATTATGCCTATTTGGAGAAAGGGGAATTATCAAAAGCTTTTGCTCTTCGTAAAGAAGATGGACGTAGTTTTGAGTCTTTTGCTTCTAATTATGAAACGGTTGCTCAGATTGATTTATCTGATTTTGAGGTATGGGAGTCGGATGATACCTATAAATTTTTGATAACTTATACGGATGAAAGTGTTAAGAATACTGTATATCGAATGGTTATGCGAGTTATTGATGGAAAGGTGGAGACACTTGCTTCTTGGCACGTAGGAGGAACTGGTAAATAAAAAAATTTCGCTTTTTTATTTTTATTTTCTAGGATTCCTACACTTAATATTTTAATTATGAAAAATTTATTACTTTTGTCTCTGGTGGTTTTCTTGTCAGCTTGTGGTTCATCGACTCCTACGGAGGAGATTGATATGGAGGAGGGGGTTTCTGTGGAAGGAGAAGTTGAAGTTTCGGAGGAAGGGGGAGGAACAGCTGACGTAGATGAAGATTCAGGTGAAGCTAGCGATGGTGAGGAGGATGTGTCTTCTGAATCTGTAGATTCAGACTTAGAAGAGATGTTTGTTTTAGAGGACGGAATTGTGAATTGGTACGGAAGTAAAAAAGTAGGTGGAGGTCATGGTGGAACGATAGCGGTTAAGTCTGCAGAAGTTGTTCTTACTCCTGATAATGTAATGGCAGAATTTATTATTGATATGGAGAGTATGGAGAGTGAAACGGGCGGTTTGGTGGATCATTTGAAAAATGAAGATTTTTTTAATGTTCCGGTTTTCCCAATTTCAGTATTGAAAGTTACTGAAACTAAAAAAACAGATGTACCAGATGTGGTTCAAATGACGGGTGATCTAACAATTAAAGGAATTACTAATGAGATTGTTTTTCCTGCACTTGTAGCTGAAAGTAATGGTAAAATTGAAGCGAGTGCTAAGTTTTCTATTGATCGAACTTTGTGGGAAATTAAGTATGGAAGTGGTAAGTTTTTTGATGATTTAGGGGACAAAGTTATTAACGATATGATTGATTTTGAAATTAATGTTGTTTTGGCTCCGAAGTCTTAATTTATTTAATTTTAGCTTTGTAATAAAAAACAGTCCTTAATTGGGCTGTTTTTTTGTTTTGAATACAAAAATAAATATGATGATTTTGGATGGCTGCAAAAATAAATAAAAATACGATTCCGTTGATTGGATACCTTGTGATAGGTATGTTTTTTGTATTTCTATCTCTTCAGATGTATCTAGTCTTTAAACATGATTTTACCGCTTGGAAGGGTGGTGGTTTTGGTATGTTTAGTGCTATTGATGATCGTCATTTGACGGTTCGTATTTATACTGATGAAGGAATTATATATGAAGATTTTGATAGAGTTTTTGATGATGATTTGCGTCTGATTCGTAAAATGCCTATGGATAAGAAATTTGATGAATTTAGTGTCATGGTAGAAAAAACAGCCTGGTACTATGATCCAGATAAAAATTGGATTACGGATATATCTCTGAATGAAGAGGCAGAAGAAGTAAATGTTGTAGCTCTAGATATTTCTGTCTGGGAAGTGATTTATGATAAGAGGAATCATGTAGCGGTTCCAAATCTTATGAAGAAGCGACGTTATAATTTTAGATCTTCATGAAACGATTTTTGACGGCTTACTTCACTTCTGAAGCATTACCACGTTTTGCAGCTGGATTGACTCTTTTTTTACTCGTTTTTCATTCCTTTGAACCTCGTGTTTCTGACTTGGCTCTTATGATAGTGGTTCCTCTTGTTTTCTGGAATAAGCGATGGTTGGTCAATCCCTGGATGTGGCTTTTTTTAGGAGTTTTAGGTATTTATTCCGTATTTTCTGCTTACATAGATACGGATAATCACAAGTGGCTTAATATGTATTGGATATGGGTTTTAGTAATTGTTTTATTTCAGAAGAATCTGAAAGATCAAAAATTAATTTTACATTTTAATGCTCGTTTTTTTCTTGTTGCCTCAATGGGGTTTTCTGTTTTTTGGAAAATTAAATCTCAAGATTTCTTGAGTAGTAGTTTTATGGAGTATACTTTTTTGAGTGATGATCGTTTTGAGTCTTTGTTGAGTTGGATTGGGATTGAAGAACAGGTGTATAGAGAATGGTATAAATTAACAGGGACCTTTTCTTTTGAAAATGGCTTTCAACAAGAGTTTTATGTACCGAGAAAAGTTGCGATTTTGTCGATTTTAACCACTTGGGCCGTATTAGTGGGAGAAGGACTGATTGCGTTGTTTTATGCAATTCGACGTGGTTGGGCAGATATATGTGGTCATATAACTTTGATTGGATTTATTATTTTCACCTATTTGATTGCTCCTGTTATTGGATTTGGTACTATCCTTACTATTCTTGGGTTAGTTGTTTTACTGAGTTGGGATTATAAAAAATCATCATTTTCTTCATTGAGAAAGCTTCTTTTGTATGGATATTTTATGTGTTTTGTAGCGCTTGCTATTTATGATTATTTATTTTAAAATTTGACTTTTTTGTTTTAAGTTTTATTTATTAGTCAATGAAACATTTGATTATTGGCTTTGGTTTAATTTCATCTTTTCTCTTCTTTGTTCCAGAATCAGAGGCCTGTTGTGGTTTTTCTCCATCGCTTCCTCGTATTGGAG
The DNA here is from genome assembly GCA_018608565.1 of Candidatus Altimarinota bacterium. Lineage (GTDB taxonomy): Bacteria > Patescibacteriota > Gracilibacteria > UBA4473 > UBA4473 > JABAZT01. The sequence goes on along the minus strand of JABAZT010000043.1, from coordinate 42,542 downwards.
GAAACTTTAGTTTTAGTTATAATAAGAGTTCTAGTTATCGGAATACGTATCAGGTTGTCCAGCCTGTTAAGACGGTGCAGACCTATAAGCCAACCTATACTATTCACCCTAAAGATTACACAGAACGTAAGAAAGAGGATAACAAAAGAAAAGAAACAAGTCGTGAGTATTCGGTAAAGGCTGAGGGTCGAAGAGAACAGGATGAAAAAAATGAAAAAGCGAGAGAGCAATCCAATGGTCAAGCAGAACGAACTCGAGAGTTGTCGGTTAAGTCTCAGGAAAATGACATGGAGCAACAACGTAGAGAGACTTATAGAGAACGTTCTTTGTATGCTTCGAATAATGAAAAAACAAGAGAGGATCGTGAAAATACTCGAGAAATTACTGAGAGAGGGAGGGAAGATTCGTTTGCTCCAAATGAACGACGAAATGAAGATGCTCGTCGAGATAGAGATCTTCAGGAACGAAGACGTGAACGAGATAATGATACGGCTGAGATGCAAGAACGTGGGAATGAGTCAGCGAGTTTGGAACGGAAAAGAGAGTCAATAGAAGAGCAAGGTGGAGGAAATCAATGTGCTGAGACGATTGGGTATTGTACTGCTGATCGTCAGTTGACTTGTAGGAAAGATTCTAGGGGATGTAGGGTTTGTTCGTGTGGTGACTCTTCCTCTCAGGTAGAACGTAAACGTGAGTGGATGAGTACTACTGAAAAAAAACGAGAACAAACATCTAATGCAGGTGCGATAGAAAGAAAAAGAGAGTGGATGGTGAAGAAAGAATCAATGAGAGAGTCGAGTGGGGTTGAAAATAATAGAGAAAAAGAATCTACTCGTGAACTTGTGAGTAAAAAGGAGCAGAATCTAGAACAAGCAGAGCTAAAACGTGAGTCATATGATCATTGTCCAGCTCTTCCGACGTGTAGTGCGGGTGCTAAGTTGATTTGTACTACTGTGCAAGGGTGTAGGAAGTGTACTTGTCAGGTGTTAGTGAATAACTATCAGGAAAAGTATAATGAACAGAAAAAAGTAGATACTGAGAAAAATAGAGAAGTACGACATTCTTCTGCTGAAAAAAATAGGGAATCGTATAGTCATAGATACCAACCACAGTATGGACTCGGGTATAAGTATGCTCAGACCTACAATGTCTATGGAAAACCTGTAGCTGATGCCTATTTACAGAAAAAATCTATGAATAATGCCTCTGGATACTATCACTACAATGGAAAGGGCTATGGTCATGCTACAAGTCCATGGCGATCGGGTGGGTATGGAAATAGTTATTATGGGGGTGGTTATGCAAAAGGCTCTCTCTATACTGGTCAGATGAATAAGTAGATAAAAATTAATTAATAATATTATGAGAAGAGAGTCTTTTTCGGTTCATGAAATTAAACCTTTTGTTAATAAGTTTGTGTCAATCTGTCTTTCAACTCATGATGGAAATGAAACTGCGGTTATGGGGAAGTTGTGTAGCTATTATGATCATGGGGTTGATATAGAAGAAGGAGAAGAATGGAGAGAGGGTTATAAATTTGCTGTACTTACGGATGTTAGGGGTAATTTGAGAATTTTAGGATTTAGAATTAAGATCGAAAATGGTGGGGATATACTTCCTTTTGATTTAAATGCGGTTCATGTGACTGATATTCATCCTTTAAACGAGGGAGACCATATTATTGATGAAGATTATACATTGAGTCAACTTAGGGCTTTGTTTAAAGATTATTATTAGGTATTATTCCACTTTTATTTGACAAAATACGGAAAAAGTTTAAAAATGTTTTTGTAAATAAATACATTCCTATGAAAAACTCATATTTATCAGTTCGAAATGTTTTACGGAAAGGATTTACTAGTCTTGTACTAGTTGCCGTAATAGTGACTCCTTTGCTGGCTCAGGGATATTCGAGTAGTTATAATTCATATTATAGTTCTTATAATGGAAACTCGAGTTATTCTTCTAGTACGACTCGAAACACTTATACTCAGCCGAGTTATACTCAGCCTTCATATGGAGCTACGACTTATACTCAGCCTACGACACATGTAAAAACGGTATTTGTTGAATCTGAATATGGGCGAGAACGATCGGCTCGAGCAAGAGAGGTACATCGTGAGTATCAAGATCAAGAAGGGAAGCGAGAGCAAACTGAAGATGGAAGAGAGATTGATCACAATGAAGTGGCTCGAGAGGCTCTTGAGCGTAAACGAGAACGAGGATCTCTTTATATATCAGCTTTTGGTTCAAGTGATAGTGAAATTCAATTGGATCGGGCTCGTGAACGAAAACGAGAACAATATAACTATGAAGTAACGAGGGAAAAGTCGGAACGAAATAATGAAACAAAATCGACCTACCAAGAAGGAAATCGAGAATCAAATGAACGAGCCAATGAAAATGTTGGAGGAGAGCGAAGTCGAGAACGAAAGGAACAAGCATCTGAACGAAATTTGTCATTTGAAATTAAAAGAGAAACAAATGAGACGTCTCGTGAAAAGCGTCAATCAGAGCTAGTTCGGGAAACAGCAGAGCGTGGGGTTGAGCAAGACCTTCGTAAAAAAAGTCAGGAGGCAAGTCGAGAGGCTCGTGTTAAGTCTACTGGTGGTACAATTCGTTCGGTGGGATATAACAGCCAATACAATAATCAGGTGGATTCTCATACTCAGTATGCGCAACAACGTCAGTATTATAGTTATCAAGGAACAAATACTCAGGCTTATAGACCGACAACAAATTACTCAAATGGGTACTACTACTATAATGGGGCTAATACTGGTCATGGATACCAGCCTCAGACCTATAATAGTTATAACTCTTACAATTATGGAGGAAATTATAATGCACAGGTTGGGTATTAATATTTAGTTATTGGCTTCTAGTGATGAGAAAAGGAGGCATGACCGTATAGGACATGTCTTTTTTCTCTTTTGTATTCTTTATTACCGGTTTGTATTGATTGTATTTTAGATTTAGGGGATACTCTTTGGTGATATTTAATCTTATAATTTTATGGAAAAGCGAAAAGTTATCATTATCGGATCGGGGCCAGCTGGTTTAACTGCGGCTATTTATGCGGCGAGGGCGGATTTGAAGCCTTTGGTTTTTGAGGGTTCTGAGCCTGGTGGACAGCTAATGGGGACTACAGATATTGAAAATTTCCCTGGTTTTCCAGATGGGATTATGGGGCCAAAACTTATGCAAGATATGAGATCTCAGGCACAAAAATTTGGGACAGAAACAGTGATGAAAAAAATTACAAAGGTTGATTTTAGTGATCATGAAAATTTGAATCTTTGGGCTGGTGATGATGAATATAGTGCAGAATCGGTTATTATTGCGACAGGGGCTTCGGCTAAATGGCTCAAGCTTGAGAAAGGAGAGGAGAAGTACTGGGGGAAGGGATATACTGCGTGTGCAACATGTGATGGAGCATTCTTCCGAAATAGAATAGTAGGAGTTGTAGGAGGAGGTGATAGTGCATGTGAGGAGGCGATGTTTTTGACTCGGTTTGCGAGCAAGGTGTATATGATTGTCCGAAGAGATGAATTTCGGGCGAGTAAGCCGATGCAAAAACGAGTCTTTGAAAATGAAAAGATTGAGGTTTTATGGAATAAGAGCGTGGTTGAGCTGAATGGGGAAACACTTCTGAGTTCTGTGGATTTGATTGATAGAGTGACAGAGGAGGTTTCAAATTTGGAATTAAATGGTCTCTTTATGGCGATTGGTCATCATCCTAATACTGAAATCTTTTCTGACTTCGTAGATCTGGAGCCAAATAAGTATTTGTCTGTTTCTGATAATACGAAAACAAAAATTCCTTCTGTTTTTGTGGCGGGGGATTGTAGTGATTGGCGATATCGTCAGGCTATTACTGCTGCTGGGTACGGATGTATGGCCGCGTTGGATGTAGAGAAGTATTTGGATAGTCTGGAGGGATAATCTCCTGTAATCACTATTACTTAGAGGTATGGACTCATGATGGTAAAGTGAGTATAATGTAGGTAGATATTATTTCTTTAAAAAAATATAATATGACTCAAGTAGTAACAAATGACGATTTTGCTTCTGTAGTATTGCAGAGCGATAAACCAGTTCTTGTAGATTTCTTTGCTCCTTGGTGTGGTCCATGTCAGGGATTGGCGCCGCTTCTAGATGAAGTTTCTAATGAGCTAGAAGGAGAGGCTATAGTGGTAAAGGTTGATATTGATCAGTCTCCTGAGCTAGCTCAAGAGTATGGAGTGATGAGTATTCCTACGCTTAAAGTCTTCAAGGGAGGAGAGATCGTTGGGGATCATGTTGGTGGAATGAGTAAGGATGGATTGAAAGACTTTGTAGTTGGAGCTGGGAAGTAGTTTTTGAATTTAAGAAATAAAAGAGTCTGATTTGTTTCAGGCTCTTTTTGAGTTATAGTATTTTTGAAATAATTTATTATTAATATGTCGGGAATACATACAATTAATTCTGGTTTTGGAGATGTTGCAGAAGCGAAGGATAGCCTTTATCAGGCGAATACGGTTCTTCATTCGGACCATTTGGAATTTAATGTGGACATTATCTCCGTTGAAGTGGCGAGAGAAATTGCTAGGTTTGCTGGAGAGACTATAGCGTTTGCTGGAAAGGTGACGACGGATGTCTTGAGGGTTATTGTTAATGATTGGGGAGGTGTAGGAAAAACCTTAAACTTACAACAAGCTCAGTCTGTAGATGGAGGTGTTTTGGAGTATCCAATTCCACCAGCAGGGAATAGATTGAATATTATTGCCAAACAAGGATCAAAAGGGATAGTTTAGGATTTTCACAAATTCGGTAGATTTCTCGGCTCAGCATTTTTGGAATGTTTTAGTCGCTCGAAAATACATATTTTGCTATTTCCCTTCGGCGAGAATTCCATCAATAATTTTTTCAAATTCGGCTTGAGGTATTGCTCCTGCTATTTTATTTTTTCCATTGATGATAAAATTTGGAGTTCCTCGAATTCCAATGAGTTCACCAAATTGTCGATGGGAATTTATGACTTGTTGTGTTCTGCTTGAGCTGAGACATGAACGAAATGTATCTTCATTGAGTTCTGTTTTTTTTGCTACGGCGAAAAGTTCCTTGTCAGAGGTTTGGGCATAATGATTATCAAAGTATTCGTAAAAATAGGCTTCAAATTTTCCTTGTTCATTGGCACACTCTACTGCTTTGTGAGCTTTGTTTACCGATGGATGTACTACGAAATGTCGAAATTCAATATGGAGGTCATCCTGATATTTTGCTTTTAATGCTTGCATTATTTTAGCTCCTTTTCGGCAGTATCCACAGGCAAAGTCATAATATTTTGTTATCGTTACTTTTGCTTCTTTTTTTGGATTTTCTATTGAGATTTCTTTTTTTATTTCGGGAATTATTTCTTTTTCGGTGCTTTGATTTGGAGCTGGGGGATTGCTACATCCAAGAATTAGAAAGCTGAATATTGAGATTGAAATTTGTTTTGTGTTCATCTTATATAGTGTATTTTTCTTTTATGTTTCTGTCTAGAGGTATTAAGGTAATATGTATTACAAGAAAATTCTTTTTTCTTTTCCTTTTTTTCCATATTATTAATGTGGGTTTTCCTTTCTATACTATGAAAAAAATATTTTTGGCTTTTTGTCTCGGCTGTCTTCTGTTATTGGGCGGTTGTAATTCATTGGATGAAATTACTGAAACTGAAGAATTAGTTGAGGCGGTGCCTGTATCAAATACTGAAACTGAATTGAGCGAGGGAGATGATATCCTCGAGGAAGAGATAGAGGTTGTGATAGATGAAAAATATAGTGATTATAGTTTTGAATTGCGAGAGGGACGAAAGGTGGTTTTGTTTTTTTATTCAGATACTTGTCAGGCTTGTGCCAGATGGGAGGAAGAATTGAAATCTGTTTTATTAGATCTTCCAGATGCAGCTTTGGTTTTAAAAGTTAATGTTGATACGTCAAAAGATGTTGTTGAAGAGTTTGAAGTTATGAAAGATTCGGTTGTAGTTTTCTTGGATGAAGAAGGTAATGTTTTAAAGAAACTTATGAACCCAGATTTAGCTAAGGTTTTTACTTTTTTTGGAGGAGTGATGTTGAATTTAGATGAGCAATTGGAGGAAGAAGATCTCGTGTATGAAGAGAAGGAGATTTTGGACGAGGTTGTTTTAGTTGATTTAGAAACTGAGAAGAAAAACGAACAAGAGGAAGACTTATCTAGCGTGGTAACTTTTAGGGTTGGTTCTGAATTAGTGGACTGTGTTGGTGTTGCGCCACAAAAATGTTTGATGATAGATGATGAATATTTTTATGATGAAATTGTGGGGTTTACGTATGAGGCTGGATATGAATATGTTTTAAGGGTGAGAAAGGATGTGATTGAAAATCCTCCGGCGGATGGTAGTTCATTTAGCTATAATTTAGTTGAAATTGTTAGTAAAGAAGTGAGTGTTTTGAGAGAAGAATTATTGGAAGAGGACGAAGTCGTTCTAGAGGAAAATATTATTGAAAAAGAAATTCAAAGTGATCTCGCGAGTCCTCGTTATGAAAGTTATAGTTCATCACTTGTTACGGCCGAGTTAGGACGTAAGTATGTTTTGTATTTTCATGCGGGTTGGTGTCCAAATTGTCGTAGGCTTGATAGCGAGATTTCTGGTTTGAATGCAACGCTTCCGTATGGTTCTGTTATTTTTAAGACAGATTTTGATACCGAAATTGAGCTTCGGGCTACGTATGGTGTAACACAGCAGACAACATTAGTGTTGATTGATAAGGATGGTTCACATACAGTGAAGTTGGATGCTCAGTTTTCTGATCTACGAGCCTTCTTTGATTCCTAATTTTTTATCGGATGTTGTTATTGTTTATTTCATTTTTGGCTGGAGTTTTGACGGTTCTTGCTCCGTGTGTATTTCCTTTGCTTCCAGTTATTATTGGAGGAAGTGTTGCAGATAATAATAAATTGCGTCCATTGATTATCACTTTGTCTTTGGCTGCGTCAGTCGTTTTGTTTACGTTATTGCTGAAATTTTCGACTTCTTTGATTGGGATTGATCCTAAGGTTTGGAAGTTGTTGTCTGGTGGAATTGTTTTTATTTTTGGGCTGACGTATTTATTTCCAAAAGGATGGAATTGGTTTGTGGTTAAGCTTGGGGTTGAGGAACGTGCACAAAAAAATTTACATGGTTCTTCTCAGAAAAAAGGAATGCTTGGAATGGTTTTGGTTGGGGCTTCTCTTGGTCCTGTTTTTGCTAGTTGTAGTCCAACGTATGCGGTGATATTGGCGACGGTACTGCCAGCTAATTTTTTGTGGGGGTTATTGAATTTGGTTGTATACGCTCTTGGGCTGGCTTCAGTTATGTTTTTGGTGGCGATCTTTGGGCAAAAGTTTGTACGAAAAGCTCGATGGGCTACTGATCCAACTGGATGGTTTCGAAAAGTTTTAGGAATTTTATTTCTTATTGTTGGGTTGGCGATTATTACCGGATATGACAAAAAATTTGAGGCATTTATTTTAGATATGGGTTGGATTGATGCGACGGGAATTGAATATCAATTATTGGATAAAGTAGAGGAATAGAATTTTGTATAAAAAATAAAAAAAGGTAAGATTATCGCATTTGTAGTTTTTCTTACCCTTTTATAAACTTCTGATTCGTCAGTTGTTTTTTTTTGAGTAGAGTAAGGATGAAATATCTAGGTGGGCTTTTCCCTTGCTAGGTAAAACTAATTTTTTAACTTGATTAAGATGCAAATTTTTCTTGATACGGCAGATGTGGCAGATATTAAAAAATACGTGAAGTGGGGAATTATTGATGGAGTTACGACTAATCCATCACTTATGGCTAAAGAAGGGAAAGACCCAAAAGAGGTGATCATGGAGATTACGAAGTTGGTGGATGGTCCTATCTCTTGTGAGGTTGTGGCTGAAGATGCAGAGACGATGTTTGAACAGGCAAAGATAGTTTCTGCCTGGCATGATAATATTTATGCAAAAATCCCATTAACGGCAGAAGGAATCAGAGCTACGAAAATGTGTACGGAGGCTGGAATTAAGACGAATGTAACACTTTGTTTTTCTGTGAATCAAGCCTTACTTGCGGCTAAAGCTGGAGCGACGTTGGTGAGTCCTTTTGTAGGACGAGTTGATGATGTAGGAGAAGAAGGGTTGGATCTGATTGCTGATATCGTAGATGCGTATAACTACTATGGGTTTGAGACCAAAGTATTGGCTGCTTCATTACGACATCCACAACATGTTCGAGGATGTATGCAGGCAGGGGCTGATATTATTACGATTCCGCCGAAGATCTTGGATAAGATGGTCAAGCATCCACTTACTGATAATGGATTAGCTGCATTTAATAAAGATTGGGAAAACTGTGAAGCATGTCAAAATCTCTATAAATAGACTAAAAAATGAAAGGACCTGTATTTAACTGGGAGGGAATGCGGATGCGAGAAGTTGTGCCCGGGTATCATGCTCGGGTTTTACATGCTGATCAGATGACATTTGTATTGTGGGAGGTGGATAGTGGGTCTGTGTTGCCGGAACATTCTCATGAGCATGAACAAGTTTTACAGGTGTTTGAAGGGATTTTTGAAATTGTAATAGAGGGCGAAAAACATGAAGTTCATCCTGGTGAAATTATTAGAATTCCTTCTAATGCCCTACATTCTGGGACAGCACGGACATGGTGTAAGATGTTGGATGCATTTGCTCCAAAGCGTGAGGATTATGATTTTGATGAATCATATATTTTGTAATTTTTTTTTATGTTATCTCTTGATTTTTCTAGGCTGTCGAAAGTTGCGTCTGATCATGGGATCATCGAATCGGAAAAAAAAGAACATGAATCTAAACTTACAGAATATCTTGATGGAATTAAAGCCCGTGGACAGGGATTTTATGAAGTTGTATTTGATGAAGATGAATTGAAACGAATTCAGGATTTTGCTGATTCTGTGGAAGGGAAATATGATAATATTGTAGTTCTTGGTATTGGTGGTTCGGCGCTTGGTCTTCAGACATTGAGAGATAGTCTTTCGCATTTGTATGAAATCCCAGAGATAAATCTCTTCATACTGGATAATATTGATCCGGTTATGATTCGAGAGTGTGCGGAGGTGATTGATTTGGATTCGACGTTATTTATTCCGATTTCTAAATCAGGAGGAACGCCGGAGACGTTGGCTGGGTATAGTTATTTTAAATCCTTGATAGTAGATGCTGGCCTGGCTGTTTCAGATCATTTTGTTTTTATAACTGGTCCTACTGGAGTTTTGAGAACAGAGGCGGATGGTTCTGGAGCTCCCAGTTTTACGGTGCCGGAAAATGTTGGAGGGAGGTTTAGTGTGCAGACTTGTGTAGGGATGGTGCCGGCAAGTTTGATTGGAGTTGATATTGCTCAGTTTTTGCAGGGATGTCAGGATATGGCAGAACTTTTTCTTTCGGATGATGTGGAGGCGAATGTTCCATTTCGACTGGCGATGATACAACAAATGCTGGGGGAAAAAGGAAAGTCTAATATTGTGATGATGCCGTATGTGCAGAAATTAAAAACTTTTTCGGATTGGTATGCACAGTTATTAGGGGAGTCTACTGGAAAAATAAATGCGGATGGAAAAAATGTAGGATTTTCACCTGTTGCGGCTTTGGGAGTTACGGATCAACATAGTCAGTTGCAGCTCTATACTCAGGGGCCTAATGATAAACAGTTTATTCTTATCAAGTCTCTGGAGACTGGTCCGAAAATAGTAATTCCTGATCTGGGGGATGATCCAAAAGTTGAAATATTGAAGGGAGTTAATTTTGAACAATTATTGTATACAGAGATGGATGCAACGGCTGATACTCTCAATGAAGAGGATCGTCCAAACTATACGCTTGAGATTGATCGAGTTGATGCGTATCATTTGGGGATGTTGGTGATGCTCTTTGAGGGAGCGACGGCGTTCTTGGGTGAGATGTTAAGTATTGATGCTTTTGATCAGCCGGGGGTAGAGAGAAGTAAGGTTTTGACGAGGGAATATTTACAATTATGAAAGACAAACCTATGGTTTTTCTCTGATAGATTCTCTTTTCTCTAGAGGTTGTATTTCTGTATTTGGGGAACTTATAAAATTCTAGATTTACGGATCTTTTTGTTTGATTAGTAGTGCTTGTTACCTGTAATGATTATGGGGATCACGTTCTTTTGTTATAGTGGTTCGGATGAAAAAATTAGTTTTGTTGTTGTGGATCGTAATTTTAGGGAGTGCTATATATGCTCATCTGTATTTTGGAAAGGCTTTTTCTGAATATGGAGATTTATTGCAATTGGGGTTGGAAAAATCTGGATATTGGGCTCCAGTTATATTTGTGATTTTATATACGATACGACCTGTTATATTTTTTCCTGCGACTGTTTTGACGATTGGGGCGGGAGTTGTTTTTGGATCTGTTTTTGGATACATTTATACGATTATTGGGGCTATAGGGAGTGCGGCTTTTGGGTATGGGATGGGAATTTTTTTGGGTTCAGATTTGATTGATAAAATTCCTGGTAATTGGGCTGCAACTTTTCAGAAGAAAATTCAAAAAGAGAGTTTTATGACGACGTTGATGATGCGATTGCTCTATCTTCCGTTTGATCCTGTGGCGTATATTGCGGGTATTAGTCGGGCTCAGTTTGTTCCGTTTTTGTTTGGTACTTTTTTGGGAATACTTCCTGGGACGGCTACGTTTGTTTTGTTTGGTGGTGCGGTTGGGGCTGCAATTGAGGGAGAAGAAAATCCGCCGGTTAATTTTTTGGGATATGAGATTCCTTATAAGTTTTTTAAGATTGGAGTTATTGTTTTGATTTCAATTTTTACCTTTTTGTTTAGTTATCTGTTGTCTCGTTGGCTCAGAAAACGAAGCGAAACGCTAGAGGTGCTTGAGAAATAATATTTATTGATTTTAGAGTATGAAGTACGATTATGATTTATTGGTTATCGGGGGAGGGAGTGGTGGACTCTCTATTGCAAGTGCGGCTGCACAGATGGGGGTGAAGGTGCTTCTTGTGGATAAGGACGAGTTTGGTGGAGATTGTCTTCACTCTGGATGTGTGCCGAGTAAGTCTCTGATTAAAACGGCGAAGGTCGCGCAGTCGATTCGTGATGGAGAGAAGTATGGACTGAAGAAGCAAGAGCCGTTATTTGACTGGGAGAATGTGACTGGTCGTATCAATAATATCCAAGAGGTAATACAAGAGCATGATAGTAGTGAACGGTTTCAATCCCTTGGGGCGGATACTATTTATGGAATGGCAAAGTTTTTGGATGATCATAGTGTTTCTATTTTATTGAACAATAAATTAGTTCAAAATAATAAGTATGATGAAGAACTAGAGGTGGTAGAGGATCAAATAAAAGTTTCGGCGAAACGGATTGTGATTGCGACTGGCTCGAGTCCAAAGGTGATTCGGTTTGAGGGATTAGATACGGTTGGATACATAACGAATGAAAATTTGTTTGTGATGGAGGAACAACCTAAATCATTATTAGTTGTCGGAGGTGGTGTGATCGGTGTTGAGATGGCTCAGGCTTTTGCTCGGCTTGGGACGGATGTCACAATATTTTTGAGAGGGGAGTATGTATTAGAACGCGAGGATCAAGCTATTTCTAAAATTATTCAGGAACGACTGAAGAAAGAGGAGGTTACTATTATTACAAATGGAGAGATACAAAAATTTGGTCTGAATGGAGATCTAAAACAACTGAAATATAGTTCGGAAGGAATAGATAAGACCGCTGATTTTACTGAGGTGCTGATGGCGACTGGGCGTAAATTTAATACCAATCTGGATCTGGAGAAAGCGGGAGTGGAATATGGAAAAAAAGGAATCCCCGTCGACACAAAGCTACGAACGAATAAAAAACATATCTATGCGATAGGGGATGTAAATGGAATAAATCTGTTTACCCATGCGGCGAACTATGAGGCGGGAATTGTATTTATGAATGCGGTTCTCGGAATCCCATCGAAAGCGAATCATGACTCTATTGGATATACGGTTTTTACAAATCCAGAGATTGCGAGTATTGGGATCAATGAGTCTGTGGCTCAAAAGAAAGGGATACAATATGAACTGATAGAGAACAAGTTTAGTGCTCAGGATAGAGCGCTGACAGAATCAGAAATAGATGGAGTTATCAGAATACTGGTAGATAAAAAAACGAGAGTATTAGGATGTCAGATTGTTTCTCCTCGGGCAGGAGAGATGATCCGTGAGTGGCAACTGATCATCAGTCAGAAGATGAAGCTGTCGAAGGTCGCTCAGTCTACGTATATCTATCCGACCTATGGAGAACATAGTAAGTGGACGGCGGGAAAATTTCTAGCTCCAAAGTTATTTAATCCGAAGATGAAGAAGTTGTTTCGGGTATTGAGAGGGTTTAGGGCGTAATAATTCTATTAATTTCTTTATTTCTATTTATATATAGAGTTCTTCCTTCTTTTGTGATTGATTTTTTGAGTATGTCTTCGATTATCATTCGATCAATTCTTGTCTGCATACTTATTTCTGAAGCTGTAAGTTTAATTTTTCTCATTACTGATCAATGACCATAATCCGTGGTTCAAGCATATCTTTCATCGCGTACTTGACTCCTTCTCGTCCGAGTCCTGATTGTTTGACTCCACCGTAGGGCATGTGGTCGACCCGGAATGTTGGGATGTCGTTTATGATGACTCCACCGGCTTCGATTTTGTTGAAGGCTTTGTGAGCTTCTTTTATATTTTCGGTGAAGACTCCGGCTTGGAGTCCAAATTTTGTATTATTGATCATCTCGAGGGCTTCATCAAAGGTTTTGAATGAATCTACCGTTATAATAGGTCCAAAGGCTTCTTCGGCTTTGGCTTGGCAGTTTTCTGGAGCGTTGGTGAGTATAGTTGGAGTGTAGAAGGCTCCGTCTCTTTTTCCTCCTGTTATTATGTTTGCTCCTCCATCTACGGCTTCTTGTACCCATGATTCGATTCGTGTGGCATTTTTTTCATCTATCATTGAGGTAAATTGTACTCCTGGTTCTGTTGGAGCTCCTATTTTTAGTTTTTCGGTTTCAGTTTTCATCCGGTCGAGAAATTCATCCATGAGGGATTCATGTACTATGAATCTTTGTGCGTGAATACAAACTTGTCCCTGATAGGCGAAGGCTCCAATCATGCATTTTGGGATGGCGGTGTCTAGGTCGGTATCTTTTCCAATTATAACTCCTGCGTTTCCTCCGAGTTCTAAGACGACTGGTTTTTCTCCTGCGTCGGCTTTCATCTTCCATCCGACAAATGGTGATCCGGTGAAAGTAAGGAGTTTGTATCTGTTATCAGTAACGAGGAGGTTTCCGACCGTTCTATTCATAGGAAGGATAGAGACGGCTCCTGCGGGGAGATCTGTCTCGTCAATAATCTTGGCTATCTCTAGGGTAGAGAGTGGGGTAGAAGATGCTGGTTTGAGAACTATAGGGCATCCGGCGGCTATGGCTGGTGCGACTTTGTGCATGGCGAGGTTCAAAGGAAAGTTGAATGGAGCGATTCCAGCAACCGGTCCAATTGGGAATTGTTTTACGATTCCTATTTTTCCTTCTCCCGGTGCGGTCCAGTCGAGTCGAAGGACTTCTTCTCCAGGGATTCTTTTACATTCTTCTGAGGCGGCGGTGAATACTGCGGCGGCTCTATCGACTTCGCCTATGGCATAGGAGAGTGGTTTGGCGGCTTCTTGGGCGAGGATGTTTCCGATTTGTTCTCTTTTTTCTGTGAGTTGGTCGGCTATGTATCTGAGTATTTCTGCTTTTTTATAGCTGGGCATATTTTTCATAGCGTTTTGTGCTTCTACTGCGGCTATGGTTGCGATTTCAAATTCGGCTTCTCCTGCGAGATAGGTCTGTGCAAAAACTTCTCCTGTATGAGGGTTGTCTACTTCTAAGATTGTATCTGTAGTAACGAATTGTCCGGCGAGGTATATTGGGTAGTTTTGCATGTGAAAAATAGTTATTAGTTAACAGTGAATAGTTATTGGTTTTTGGTAATTAAACTGTTTTCTGTTTTTTTTGCGAGTTTTGATTGTGGTTTCTATGACAGGTTTACTTTTTATTTAAAACGTGATATAATTTCATGATATATTTTAACTGTATTAAAGAAAATGGCTTAAGAAATAGTAGAATTTCAAGGTTCACTAGAAGGAAGGGTATTAGATTTCGTTCAGGATGAATTATTTGATCTTTCAGGTACTGTCGTTGATAGAAATAAGGTTTCGGAAGACCTTAGAAATGCTTCTGCTGATATTAAAGCTTTTGATGATGTTGGTGATTATGTTCAAATAGAGAAGAACGCCAGAGACTCCGCCAAGAAAACATTATTATTTACAAATATTAAAGATTCTTTGGATGGATTGTATTCTGATTTGGATTTGAGTATTAAGGACTGGGATGATGCATACTTGCGACTTGATGATGAAACTAAAATCTATCTTAATGGACGAGGTGTTTTTGATGGTTTAAGATTAGGACATTCTATTTTAGGAAAAACTCACAGGGTGCCCTTGAAGGTTAATAAGCAGGACGATATACCTGAATTTTATAGTTCTCAGTCTCGAGTTAATCTAAGTCAAGGACGTAAGCCACAAGAATATGTGTTAGATCTTTTTCGGGGACAGGGAATAGAAATGAAAGAGAGTTTTGCTACTAAGGTTTCTGAAAGTATTGTTTTATTAATTTCTGATGGTTATAGTGTTGGAACTGCTTTTTATGTGGCTCCAAACTTGATAGCAACAGCTAAACATGTTATTGATGGAGAGGGTGTCGAGGGTATAAGATTTAATGGAGAATCAATAGATATTCAGCAAGTTTATAATCATCCAAAATTAGATTTGGCTTTTATTCAGACGAGCAGTAAGAATGAAAACCATCTTGTTTTATCAAGGAGATCTAAGCAATATCGTGGAGAGATAGCGGGCGTAGGTTTTGGTCCAGATGGAGGTATTTTTGAGCGTTCGAATTTACCCTATCTTACGGTTTCGAGGGGAAAACATAATGCTTATGGTGATTCCGCATTGCTTAATTCAGGAGGGGACAGTGGTGGTCCTATTATTAATGATCATGGATCTGTCGTAGGAATTGGTTATGCGTCAGTAGGAGATGCACATCAGATTGGTATTACCAAAGTATTGAATAATCCAATTCCTTTTACGGCTTATGTGGATGGAAGTAAAGCGCTTGAATTTGCTGATAGGTTGGGATTTTTGATTGATGGGTTAGAGAATGAAGAGCCTGTTTTGACTCTTGATCCGGTTTTGAATTTGAGAGAATTGATAGGTGGCTTTGAAAGTAATTGGATAGAACTTTCTGTATCGCTGGAAGATGCAGGAAACATTGATTTTTTGTTTTCTAATCTTCGTCAGTTGTATAAGGATTTTGAAGCAGGTGTTTTTCCTTCTTGGAATGAGGCTACAAAACGAAAAAAGCATATAGCGGTTACAGGAACTTTTTCATTTGCTGCTGAGGCTGGGCTGGTTCAGCTTGGGGTTAATGATGAATATGAAGTTTGGAAAGAAGCAATGTTAAAGGAATTTTAGCTTTTTTGTATAAAATTATTGTTCAATTAAAAAATTTTAAATCCGATAATAGCCATAGTCATGATCGTGATAGCGACCCATTGGAGGTATTTAAGTCGTTCTTTGAATATTATTACGGATAGTACCGATATAACAATTATAGATCCTGATTGTATCGCTCCGACGATTCCTATGGGACCCATGGTTGCAGCGAGTGCGGCTCCGAGTGTGGCGAGTACTGTAGGAGATGAGGCGATGGCCATTTTTCTATAGGTTTTCCAGGAAAACTTTTTTTGTTTGTATTCTCTTGTGCAAAGGCTGATGATTAATCCGATAAGAGCAATTCCGACTTCCCAGAGATATCCAGAGAGATAGGGAGAAAATTCTTGAGAGACTTTCATCATCATGAAGTATCCGAGTGCAAAGGAAACCCCGGATAGAATACTGAGTATGAAACTCGTTGAGTTTTTGACGGTTATGAGGTGTGATGTGTCGCTCTTACTAAATCCGAGATAGAGGTTCGTAAAGATAATGGTGAGGATGAATGTCCAGTGGATATGACTTATCTGGTTTTGAAGAATGAGAATTCCGAGGAGGGCTATGATGACCACTCCAAAACCACTTCGAAGGCTGCTGGCTATTCCGAGGGGGATAGATTTTATTACTTTGAAATAGAGCCACAATGAAAGTGTGGTGAAAAATGATCCTCCAAGGATTTGTGGAAGGTAGTAGGGGATTTGTAAAAATTGTTCTCGGGGAACGAGTAGTAAAAATGGGGCGATGGTTATCGCGAGTCCAAATCCTCTATAGGCGATGGATTGAAAAGATGGTAGGTCTCGGACTAGCTTGGTGATGAAGACATAGTTGAGCCCAAATCCAATCGTTGAAAGTACTGCGAGAAACCAGAACATGAGAAGGAGGTTAGAACTTAGTTGATGGTTAACGGTTGTTTGTTTTTAGTTCTTAAGAACTGTAAGTATGAATTTTAGATACTACAGGTTTTTTCTTCTAGTTCCTGTGTTAGAACTTTGGCGTGTTCGGAGTCATCTACTTCTAGATCTATGAGGTGTACTCCTCCGGCGGTAAATGCTGATTCTAGGGTTGTTTTGAAATCATCAGTTTTTGTGATCTTGTGTCCGGTGGCTCCGTAGGCTTCTGCGTATTTTACGAAATCAGGGTTGTTGAAATCAAGTCCGAAGTCGGTGAATCCTTGGGCGTGTTGTTTCCATTTGATCATTCCGTAGGCGGAGTTGTTGAGTACTAAAACAACTAGATCAAGATTGAGTCTGACAGCGGTTTCCATTTCCTGACTATTCATCATAAATCCTCCGTCACCACAGACGGCCAGAACTTTTTTATCTGGATTGAGGATCTTTGCCATCATGGCTCCAGGGAGTCCGGCTCCCATTGTGGCGAGTGCGTTATCTAGTAGGAGTGTATTTGGGGCGAGTGCTGGATAGTTTCGGGCAAACCAGAGTTTATACATTCCATTGTCGAGAGAGAGGATGTCTTCCTCGTCCATAACGGATCGCACATCTGCTACATATCGCTGAGGTTTTACGGGGAAGTTGTCATCATCTGATTTTTCTTCTATTTTTGCTTGTACTTGGGTTCTGGTGTTTTGGAAAATAGAGTGATCCCATGAATCTTGTGCCGTTATGGATTCTGTTATTTGCCAGAGGGCATTGGCAATGTCTCCGATTACTTCGAAGTGAGGGAAGTAGACTTCATCCATTTCGGCTGGATCGAAGTTTATATGAAGTACTTTTTGATCTCCGTCTTGTTCCATGAAAAATGGTGGTTTTTCTATTACGTCATGACCAATGTTTATTATAAGATCTGCCGCATCAATAGCACAATGAACGTAGTCTCCAGAGGATAGTGCGGCTGTACCGATGGCTTGGGGGGAATCGTCTCTGATAACGCCTTTTCCCATTTGTGTAGTGACAAAGTATATGCCTGTTTTCTCTAGAAAATGAGTAAGCATTTTTGTGATTTGTTTTCGGTTGGCTCCGTTTCCGACACAGATGAGTGGTCGTTTTGAGTTTTCAATCATTTGGACGGCTACCGCGATGGCTTTTTCATGTGGAATTGGTCTTCGTAGTTTTCTTTCGGATATTTGTATTGGATGATTGTTGGTTGATTCTGCGGCAATGTCTTCTGGAAGTTCGATATGTACGGCTCCTGGTCGTTCACATATAGCTGATCGAAATGATTCTCGTACGATAGATGGAATTCTGTTTCCATTTGAGACTTGTTTGGTGTATTTGGTAAGCGGTTTCATCATTTCGACGATGTCGACGATTTGGAAATGTCCTTGTTTTGATCCTAGGATTGGTTTTTGTCCCGTGATCATGAGCATTGGCATCGCTCCTAGTTGTGAGAATGCTGCACAGGTCGTGAGGTTTGTGGCGCCGGGTCCTAGTGTGGCAAGGCAAACTCCAGGTTTTCCGGTGAGTCTTCCGTAGGTAGCGGCCATAAATCCTGCGCCTTGTTCGTGTCTGGTTACTATGACTTTGATGTCTGAGTCTTTGAGTGAGTTGAGGAAGTCGAGGTTTTCTTCGCCAGGAACACCGAATATATATTCTACGCCTTCGTTTTCGAGGCATTTTGCGAGGAGGTCAGAGGCTTTCATGGCGTTTTAGGTTAATTGGTTAACATTTTTTCCAAAGTGTAGAGAAAAATTTTAGGAGGAAAAGGGGAGTCTTGTTATTTTTGATACAGGTATGATTTTCAATGTTTTTGTTTTTTAGTATCTTTTTTCAAAATCAGAATATGAAAAAAATAATTATACTCACTCCCGCTTTGCCTGAATCTCTAAAAGGAAATGGGGTGACCGCTCTTCGTTATAAAAGAATATTTGAGTCGCTTGGTTTTGAGGTTGTGATTTCTATAGATTTTATAGCAGCAGATTTTGATATAGTTCTTGCTATACATGCGGTTAAGAGTCATGAAGGATTTTTGAAATATCATGAATTGTATCCTCAAATTAAGAAAATTCTTGTTTTTGGGGGAACGGATGTCTATGAGGATAAATATAGAAAAGATGCACGATTTCAGTCGTCGGTTG
>JABAZT010000043.1:2644-23897 GCA_018608565.1 Candidatus Altimarinota bacterium | reverse complement strand
TTGATATTGCGGATGTTCTGGTTGGAAGAGAATATAATGTTGGGAATACGTTGAGCACTAGAGAAAAAGAAAAACTGAAAATAGTAGCTAAATCAATTGGTGGGATTGAGGTTTCGTCGGTGATTCCTCAAGAGAAAGATGTATTACGTTTAATTATGGTTGGACATATTCGTCCTGGGAAAAATCATTTTTTTGTGCCTGAAACGATACAGAAGCTTCCTCTGGAGATACAAAGGAGAATACAAGTTACTCATATAGGGAGAGCGCTGAGTGATGATGCAGCGTTAAAAGCTAAGACGTATTCTGATCAATATGATTTTTATGATTGGAGGGGGCTTATCACTCACAAAGAAGCATTGGATCTTTTGGCGGTTCATGATGCCATGATTCAGCCGTCTTATTATGATAGTGCGTCGGGTTCTGTTGTGGAAACTATTATGATGGGGCGTCCTGTTTTGGCTTCTGGGATTGATGGTGTTGTGCCAATTCTTGGTGAGGATTATGATGGATATTTTGATCCGTATGATTCTTATACGTTGGAGACAGTTTTAGTGAAAGCTTTGAATGGTTCTCATTATTTAGAGCACTTGAGAGATCAAGTTTTGGAGAGAAGGCCTTTGTTTTTAACAGAAAGGGAGAGAGTGTTGTGGGAAAATCTGTTGGAAGCTTTGTAATCACTCTTTTATTAAAATATTTGTATTAAGCTTGAGGAGGATAAAAATTATGAGGTTTTGTATGGAAATTTAAGTAAATCTGTGATATAATAGTGTTTAGTACCTATATATTAAATCAATACAAAAATGTCATCCGCACACTTTAATCAAGAACTGTCGAAAAATGATCCTACCTGTGTTCATATTCCGAATGCAGATTTACCTGAAATTATTACGGATCCAAGTGATCTTTCTGATTTAGAAAAAAATGGTAAATTTCGAGTTTCAATTTTTGGTTCGGCGAGAATGCAGCCGGGAGATACTTTTTATCAAATGACTCAAAAGCTTGCTAAGGAATTGGCGGAACGAGATATGGGAATTGTTTCTGGGGGAGGGCCTGGGATTATGGAGGCGGCAAACAAAGGTCATAAAGAAGGAAGTAATTCGAGTGATACAAATTCTATTGGTTTGACGATTCGGCTTCCTTTTGAGGCTGAACACAATGAATTTTTGGATCGAGAAAAGTATTTTGATAAGTTTTCTGATCGTCTGGATCAGTTTATGCGGCTGAGTAATGCGGTGGTGGTTATGCCTGGTGGTATTGGGACGGCGCTTGAGTTGTTTTATACATGGCAGTTGATTCAGGTGAAGCATATTTGTCCTATTCCGATTATCTGTATTGGGAAACAGTGGCGGCATTTATTGGATTGGGTGAAAGATGACTTGCGAGATCGATACAAGACTATTAGTCCGGAGGATTTTGATTTTGTTCATTATGCGCCAAATATTGAGGAGGCGATTAAAATTATAGAAGATGTGAAGACTATTCATGATGAAGCAGAAGGAGATGTATGTCTTAATCATGTAGTTTATAAGTAGATTTTTCTTTAGATGAGATACAGAATCCTATTTTTGTTGCTGATTTTTCTTTTTCCCTTGCTTGTTTATGGGCAGACTATAAATATTGATGAATGTCCTCCTGGCGTTTGCTGTAATTCCGGTTTTTCTTCAAGGGATAGTTCAGTTGGTAGTATTTGGGACGCAGCACGATATATTTTGTTATTTGTTGTTTTATCGCTTTTTTTTCAAGTTTTATATCATTGTTTTCCTCGCAATAAAGTTTTTGTTTGGCTCTTTTTTCTTGCGGTGATTCCAACTTTGTTTTTTGTTTTTCTTACTTTTGGTTATTCTTTGACTGACATTTGGTACAGTGTTCCTTATTACTCTGTTCCACCTACTTATTTACTTTATTTGGTTATCGCTGTTTATGGATTTTTTTTCTATTCACTTTTTTTCTTTTCTCGTTCACGGAATATTTTTTCGGTTATCTTTTTGATATGCATCTTGATAGGTGTTTTGTACTTTCCTTTTTGGATGGAGGATTTTCTTTCTCAAGAACCCAAAATTTCGATTGGAGATTGTGAGCCTCGCTATACCTTAAAATCTCTTTGGAAATGGTGATTTTTTTTAATAATATTAAATTTCTAGATAGTTGTTTCTTTATTAGTTTTCGTTAAAAAGCTCCTCCGTGTTGAGGAGCTTTTTTTGTTTGAGAGAGGAATTAACTTTTTCAGAAGTAGTTTTTTTTATTAATCATTTTCAGTAAATGTTTGATGTGATTGTATTTGTTCTTTGGTTGGAAGTTTTGGGGAGGAAGTGTTTTGATATGAAGAAATTTCTCCTGGTTTGTTTTCGGTAGGTGACGGATTGAGATCTTTTGTGATAGTTATTTGATCTGTGAATTTTTTAGGTTTTGAGTTTCCGGTGATATATTGATCGATGGTTTTTATGGCATCGTGAAAATGAACTTCGGTTCTTCCTCTTGCATTTTTTGGGCCGTAAACTTGTACGGTGCTACCTGTTCCTAGAGACTCAATGGTTCTTTTTATTTTATCACGTACATCTGTTAGTTCTTTTATTTCAAGTTTATAAATTCGTTCTTCTTCTGCTCGTTTTTTGGCTCTTAGTTTTACTTTGTAGGGGGAAAATTTTTTTCTAAATTCTGGGTCTTTATATTTTGTAGCGACTAGGTCTCCCCAGAGATCAGGAATATCTAGCGCGAATATTTTTTCGATAAGCTCAGTTATTAGTTGTTCAATCTTTTCTGATGAATCTTGGGTTTCAGACTCTTCGAGTTCTTTTATCTGTTGTTCTGGACTTTCGGGGTTATTTATTCTTTGTTCCTCTTGTTCGGAAGATTTTTGTATCAATTTTTGTTTGAGTCTTTCCCAGTCTGGAATTCCAAATTTTTCTAGTTTTTTCCAGTCTTCAGATTTTATTAGTTGGGTTAGTTGATCTAGGTTGTTTTTTTGTTTTTTTTCTGGGGTAGGGGTGAATGTGATTATGGTTCCATTTGTTTGTTCTGGATTTGTTATGACGATTATGACTTGCGTGTTTGTAGTTGAAATATTTGTCTCAATCTGTGGGTTAAATGTAGATTCAATAATATTTGTTGTTTTGGTATCAACTGCTGTTTCTGAGGCGGTTATATTTGATAATGTATTTGGTTTCATGGTTTTGGTGTATATAAAAAAATCCTTCTGTATCATTTGATAGAGAAGGAAAAGGTTTTGGTTGTTGTGTTTGAAATTTAACAGCCATGTACTTCCTTCTGTAGAGAAGGCATACAACAAGTGAACTGTTTTAATAGGTTGGTCATTTCAGTTTTATATTCTGTCGAATTGATTTTGAGAGTCAATTTTTTTGTGATTCTTTTTTGGGTTAGTTGAGAATCTGCTAGAATCTTCAGGATTTTAATTTTCTCTATGTCAGAACCACTTTCAGATTTCGGTGTTATTGGGCTTGCGGTGATGGGACAAAACTTGGCTCGTAATGTCGCGAGTCGTGATCATAAGACTTCTGTCTATAATAGGACTACCGATAAGATGACAGAGCTTATAGCTGAACATGGAAGCGAGACGTTGGTTGGTCAGGAGACGTTGGAAGATTTTGTACATAGTTTGGCCGTACCACGAAAGGTTATGATTATGGTAAAAGCGGGAAAGCCGGTGGACTATGTGATTGCTGATTTGTTACCGTTGCTTGATGAAGGGGATATTATTATCGATGGAGGAAATTCTCTTTTTACAGATACGGTTAGAAGAGAAAAAGAATTATCGGAGAAAGGATTTTATTTCTTTGGGTGTGGGGTAAGTGGAGGAGAAGAGGGAGCGCTTCATGGTCCAAGTCTTATGCCTGGAGGATCAGAAAAAGTTTGGAATTGGTTGCAGCCAATATTGGAGTCGATTTCTGCAGATGATTTTTCTGGAGGGAAGTGTGTCACCCATGTTGGGGCAGATGGGGCTGGTCACTATGTGAAGATGGTTCACAATGGTATTGAATATGCAATTATGCAGATGATTGCCGAAAGTTATCAGATAATGAAGGATGGGTTTGGTATGAATGCAGGCGAGATTGCTGATGTTTTTGAAACATATAATAAAGGGAAACTAGCTTCTTATTTATTTGGAATTTCAGTTCCAATTTTATCAAAAGAAGATCCTGAGGGGGATGGTTTTTTGATTGAAAAGGTTATGGATAAGGCTGGGCAGAAGGGGACTGGGCGATGGACCGCTATTGAGTCATATCAACGAGGAGGAGAGCTCTCGACCATTGCTCAGGCGGTGAATGCACGAGTGAGTAGTAGTGAAAAAGAAAAAAGAATAGAGTATTCAAAATTGTATACTCCACCTGTTTCTTCTCATGAAAAATTGGATAAGGATAGGTTTGTTCAGCAGTTAGAAGAAGCCCTCTATGTCGCGATATTAGTTTCGTATGCTCAAGGATTTGATTTATTAGAAAAGGCTGCGGAAGAACAAAATTGGAATTTGAATTTCTCAGAAATAGCTCGTATATGGCAGGGAGGATGTATTATCCAGGCTAAGATATTGGGGACGTTACAGGATGCGTTCTTGGAAGACTCAGAAAAACCGTTGTTACAGATTGAAAGTATTCAACAATCAGTTTCTGCTGGGTGGGCGGATCTACGAGAGGTAAATAAAATTGGAATTGATGTTGGAGTTCCGCTCTATTGTATTGGGGCAGCGCTTACGTGACTTGAATCTCTGACGAGTGAAAGAACTTCTGCAAATATGATTCAGGGGTTGAGAGATTATTTTGGAGCGCATACGTATCTACGAACTGATAAGGAAGGGGTATTTCATACGGATTGGGATGATAATAAGAATTAATACTAGGTAGTAGGAATTAAGAATAGTATTGGCCTTTTGACAAGTCGTAATTGACTTGATTGCTTGCTTTGCGACTTTGTTTTTCTAATTATGTGTTAGAACTCAAAAATAAATACAGACACACTTTTTTACTTTCTTTTATAATTTTGCTTATGAAAAAGTTACTTATGGCTGTCGTTTTATTTGTTTTACCTGTTTCAGGTGTTTTTGCTGCTGGTTCACATGTGTATAGTTCTGGGGCTGATTTGTATGATTATGTTCGACCTGCATATCAGCAATATACCAATGATCTTCATGATCGACATAATACTAAGGTCGTCCCAAATCGTGAATATATTTATCATACTCATCAAGGGGATCATCATTTCCACTATACGGGGAATGATGGAAATCACTCTCATGACAATTTGTACAACCGATATTCTGCTCCGATTTATAACTATGAATCGAGGCAGAATCAATATGGTTATCAACCAAATCAATATAGTGAAAATGCTATGAGGTATTTTAATATTAAGTCGTATTATTCTAATAATAGTGGATATAATGCTAATTATAATAACGTGTATAGTTCGGCTAATCGATCTTACTATCAGACTAATACTCCGTATGGACAGAGACGACCAGGACGTCCTTATACGAGTTGGAGATAATTTTTTTGTGGGAAATTGATATTAGAAAGAGAAGTGCTTGTCACTTCTCTTTCTTTTTACGGTTTTACTTTTGTAGTTGTTTTGATATAGTTTTGTGCAGTTTATAATAGGTTTTCATATGGCAGAAGAAGTATTGGTATTAGAAGAAAAATTTGTGCTTACGATTTTTGGAGCCTCTGGTGATTTAGCCAAATTAAAAATATTTCCGTCGATCTTTGCCTTGGCAGAAGCGGGGATGCTTCCAGCTAATTATTGGATTATTGGATATGCTCGTAGTGAGTATGATCAAAGTTCTTTTGTAGATTTATTTCGAACTTCGGTTCAGGCGTATTGTGAAAAAAATGGAGGGTGGAGTGAAAAACGAAGTGATGTTTTGGAAGATTTATTACAACAGGTTTATTATTATAGAGGTCAGTATGATAAAGCTTCATCCTATTCAGGATATGCTGAATATAGAAATGAACTAACGAACAATAATTTTGCTCAAGAATTGTTTTATTTCTCGATTCCTCCATCGGTGTATGTGCCCGTGGTTCAGCAAATTTCGGATATTCCAGATCTTGATAAATCTAAGGTGAAGTTGGTTATGGAGAAACCTTTTGGGACGGATGAGGTGAGTGCAACACAATTGTTTCATGTTATTGGAGAACGTTTTGTTGAGGATCAGGTATATTTGATTGATCATTATCTAGGGAAACCTTCGGTTCGGAGTATTTTGGCGATGCGACATAATAATCGACTGCTTAATTCAATGTTCAAGGGGAAAGAAGTTGCGAATATCCAGATTACGGCCAATGAACCTTTTGGGGTTGAGGGGCGGCTTGGGTATTTTGATAAGGTTGGAACATTTAGGGATATGTTGCAGTCACATTTGCTTCAAGTTTTGGCGCTAGTGACGATGTCGATCCCGGTCAAAAGAGATGCTCGAAGTCTAAGGCAAGAAAAGGAATCAATTTTGTCTGCGCTTTGTTTTGAACCGGCGGATGAAAGTGTCTGTCTTGGTCAGTATGAGGGGTATTGTGATGGGGTGGAAGATACTTGTAATCTTTCTACGGCTACGTTTGGAGCTTTGCGTTTAACAATCAATCGTGAGTCTTGGTTTGAAGTCCCGATTTATATCAGAAGTGGAAAATATGTTGGGAGTGAGAAAAAAACGAATGTGGTTGTTGAGTTGAAGAAATTTGCGTTTCAATCTTCCGAAGTGCCTTCAAATAAAGTTGTTTTTGAGTTGGCTCCAACCGAAAATATTCATTTTCATCTTTTTAATGAAGGGGATGATGGAATTGAGCCAATTGAGGTTGTGAATTCTCAAACGATAGCTTGTAGTATGGGAAATTGTCTTTCGGATCATGCATTGCTTTTGATGGAAGCTATACAAGGAGAACAGATGTATTTTCTGAGTTTTGGGGAAATTATTGCTTGTTGGAAAATCATGGATCAGGTTATGGAATATACAATGAATTCGTTGCCAGAGCGATATCAGAAAAATTCTAGAGGACCTGATGGACAAGATAGACTCATGGGAGAAGGGGAGGTCTGGATGGATTCTTTATGAATGGGGTAGGTGTTATGAATTAAGTATTAGGAGGGAGGAAACTGTATTATTAATTATTTATGTTTATGTCGAAGTTTAATGTCTATTTGGATTCGGAATCTTATTGGAGAGAACTAATGGAGTACTTTTCTGCTTTTGATCCTAAGCGTATTGCCCTGAGTGGTGGATCGAGTGCGAATATTTTGGATAAAATTTTGGAATTAAATGGGAGTGATGATCGAAGTTTTTATCAGGTGGATGATCGATATGTAAAAAGAGATAATGAGGATAGTAATTGGAAGTTGATTGAGTCGAAGATAGAGAGGTTGAAAGATAGAGGGATTGAAAGATTAAAAGGTTTTGATACTTCCCTTGAGATCAAAAAATGTGTTCAATGTTACTCAGAGGAATTGGAATTAGATGAAGAAGGATATTTATTTGATATGACAATTCTTGGGGTTGGTCCAGATGGACATGTAGCTTCTCTGTTTCCTCTGGAGAGTAGACCTGATGGCGTGGATCAAATAGTGTTTGAAAGTGAGAATGGTTTTGTGGCTCAAACACAGACAGATTCTTTTGCGGTGTTGGATCGGATGTCGCTGACCTATGAAGCGATAGAAAAATCAAAGCACGTTTTACTTTTGCTCTGGGGCGAAAATAAAAAACCTATTTTGGAGATGATGGAGAAAGGTGGAGATCTGCCCGTACATCAAATCCTAAAGATGCCACAGAGTCATGTGTGGTTTTGGAGTTAGATTGAGAGTGTTAAGCAGTAAGTATTATGTATTAAGAAGATATGATCTATATCAAACATATTGGTCTTGAGGTAGAGGAGGAGAAAAAGGATGTATTTCCATTTTCTTTGCCTGTTTTTCGTGGTGGGATAGATTTGGATCTGAAGTCTGATGTGACTTTTTTTGTAGGAGAGAATGGAAGTGGGAAATCAACATTTCTTGAGGCGATTGCAGTGGAGTATGGATTTAATCCAGAAGGAGGAACCAAAAATTTTGCATTCTCGACTCGTGGTTCTCATTCGGATTTATATAAGTCGCTTCGAGTGGGGAAGGATTTTAAAAATGCTCGTGATGGTTTTTTTCTGAGAGCAGAGAGTTATTTTAATCTGGCGACGGAGATTGAGGAGTTGGACAAGGAACCTGGTGGGGCAAAAATCATAGATAGTTATGGTGGAGCGAGTTTGCATGAGCAGTCACATGGAGAGTCTTTTATGGCGTTGATGAAAAATCGTTTTTATGGTCATGGAGTTTATATACTGGATGAGCCGGAGGCGGCTTTGAGTCCTCAACGTCAGCTGGCTATGATGGCGCGGATGAAGCAACTGGTGGATATGGATTCTCAGTTTATTATTGCGACACATAGTCCAATATTGCTTGGATATCCGGGGGCGCGGATTTTGAGTTTTGATGGGGAGGGAATTGTGCCGATTGCGTATAAGGACACGGAGCACTATCGTATTACCAAAGATTTTTTAGAATATCCTGAGGCATATTTGAGACGGTTGATGTAGGTTTTGATTTATCAATTTTTGGAATTGTATGGTCCTCGAATACCTTCAAACGGATCTTCCATTTGTTTGGCCATTCTCCATGGAAATTTTAAGTCTTTTTTTCTGAGTTTTCCTTCTGCTTTTAATTGTTCAATTGTCTTTCCTGTATTTAGTTCTATTCCTGCGGCTAGTATTTGACGAAAAAAATCTCTCGTTGAGAGTGCTTGGTTTATTATAGTAATTCTGGGATATATTTTTTCCCAGTCTGGTGTCTCTTGTGTTGAATTTTCAAGTGCTGCTTCTTTTTTACTGAGATGATTTGTCATATTTTCTTTTTTATTTCCATTTATAAATGAGTCAATTGGATTTTGGATTCTGATTTCAAAGCTGTTTAAAGATTGCTACTATCTAGATAATGAAACATCAGGCGTATGAAATCGTGAAGACGTTGCAAGAGAAGGGTTTTGAATCCTATTGGGTTGGTGGGTGTGTACGGGATATGATATTGCATCATGAGCCGAAGGACTATGATATTGTGACGAGTGCTAGACCTGAGGAGGTTGAGGAAGTATTTGATGATGTACGGGATGTGGGGAAGGCTTTTGGGGTGATGTTGGTAATGATGGATGGAGAGCCCTATGAGGTGGCTACGTTTCGGAGTGATGGGGACTATAGTGATGGGCGGCGCCCTGAGTCAGTTCACTTTTGTAGTGCGGAGGAGGATGCGAAGCGTCGAGATTTTACGATCAATGCGATTTACTATGATCCGGTCAAAGAAGTGTATAAGGATTTTGTTCAAGGTCGTAATGATTTACGTCGTGGATTGTTACGATTTATTGGTGATCCAGAGGAACGAATACGTGAGGATCATCTGAGGATATTGAGAGCGATCCGGTTTAAGAATCGATTTGATCTTTCCTATCACAAGCAAACGGCCAAGGCACTTGAGCTTCATAGTTCGTTGATTGTGTCGGTAAGCGTCGAGCGGATATTGAGTGAGCTCAATGGTATGTTGCTTCATCCTCATCGTCGAGCGGCGTTTGAGGATTTGGATCGATTTGGCGTTGGGGAAATGCTTCTGCCAGAGGTCTGGGATCTACAAAAAATTGCTCAACCACTGGATCATCATGCAGAAGGAAATGTGTTTGCGCATACGTTGCAGGTGATTGATCGTTTTCGTCCGGGGATTTCTCTGGAGGGGGTTTGGGCTGGATTGTTCCATGATATTGGGAAAGGTCCGACGATGCACTATGAGGGGGATCGGCTGAGGTTTCTAGAACATGCACAAGTAGGAGCCAAGATGGTGGAAGAGATTGCAGAACGGTTGAAGTTTTCAAAATCAATGACGAAGAGTGTTGTATGGATCGTTCACCATCATCATGTGTTTGAGCAGTGGGATCATGTCACAAAACATAACAAACTACACTACTACGATCATCCTGACTTTCAGGATTTGTTGCATGTGCGGCGAGCCGATCTACTGGGGGCGAGTGAGGGGAATAGAGGGAAAGGTGGAAAGATTGAGAGGTTGAAGGATGGGAAGATGCATCTTTCCAAGAAAGAAGATGAAGCAGAAAAAATTACCTACCATGGGATGAGTAGTGGGAAACGTTATCTAGTTGATCAGGTGGAGATCATACAGAGAGAATATTATGCGGCGCATGAGGAGGGGAATGTTCCTTCGAAGATTCTGGAGTTGTTGAGTGGGGATGAGATTATGAAGCTCTTGAAACTGGAGAAGGGGCCGAAGGTGGGGGAGATTAAGAAGGCTCTGAGGGAGAAGCAGATGAATGGGGAGATCAGAAGTAGGGAAGAGGCGGAGGTGTTTGTTAGGAAATCCATCCCTACCCCTTCCTTTATCAAGGAAGGGGATGCTGAATAGTGAGGAATAAGTCTCTCTTGTGAAAGGGAGATTTAGAGGGATTTGTTTTGGGTTAAATTTGGAAAGATGAGGATACATTTTTTTATTTTGTTAGATGAGTATGATTCTGTAGATGTTTAATACAGAAAATTTTGATTACGAGTTAATAGATAGTGGAAGTGGGCGTCGGATCGAACGATTTGGTTCGGTGGTGATAGATCGTCCGTGTCCTGGAGCACTCTGGCGACGAAGTGATAGAGAGTTGATTGCGGATGTGGCTTTTTATCGAGATAAGGATGGTGGGCGATGGAATGGAATTGCGGATCTACCACAGAGTTGGGAGATAGGAGTGGGGGATAATAAGGCACAGTTACGTTTTAGTCCGAATGGTCAGGTGGGAGTTTTTCCAGAACAGTTGGAGAATTGGAGTTTTATAGAGAGGGAGGTTGAGAGGTGGAAAGATAGAGCGGTGGAAGGGGAGTCGAAGATTAAGATTTTGAATACCTTTGCTTATACTGGTATGTCGACGCTGGTGGCGAGTCATCCTCATACGGAGGTTTGTCATGTAGACGGAGCAAAGTCGTCAATTTCCTGGGGAAAAGAAAATGCGGCGCTCTCAGGAAAGTCTGATAATACGATTCGTTGGATTTGTGATGATGTGGTTGGGTTTATGGAGCGAGAGGTTCGTCGAGGTAATAAATATGATGCGATTATTTTGGATCCTCCTGCTTTTGGGCGTGGGGCGAAGAAAACCTGGAAGATAGAGAAAGATATATATCACTTGATGGATCTAGTGGCACAGTTGCTTACGGAGAAACCTCTTTTTGTTATATTGACGTGTCATGCGCCAGATCATTTTAGTGCCAAGGATTTTGCAGTCTTGCTCCAGAGGCTTCCTGGATTTACTGAATGTATACCAGAGGAGCTAGACTTGGAGATTCCTTCGGAACAGGGGAATAGTCTGCCGTCTAGTTTTGGGGCTCGGATTAGTCAATAATTTTTGCGGTGGTTATAGCCCCTTGATTTTTAGTTTCGGCGAGTTCTCCTCTTATGTTTATTCCTTCAAAAGAAAATCCTTGTTCTGATAGTTTTGTTGTTATCTCTTGGACTAAAAGAAGGCTGAGATTTTCCATGCTAGAAGGGGTTTGGATTAAGGATGTATCTAGCTGTAATTTTTTTGTCATATTTATAAGTTTTCTGTCTTCTTGGTATACAAAAATAGTCTTCTGATATCGATTGAGTGTTTCTTTTATTATTTTTATTATTGCCTTTCTTTTTTCGGCAGAGAGGCTGTTTGTATTTAGGAGGTTGTCTATGGTAATTCGGAAAAAATAGGTGTGTCCGTGAAAATTATTGCATTTTCCTTCATCCTGGAGTCGATGATTTGCGTTTAGTTTTGTGACGGTGGAGAGTCTTGTTTGGTTTTCTGGTTCTGGGAGGTCCCAAGAGTCTAGTCTGTCTGTTGTGTTTCCGATTTTATTTCCCTCTATGTTTATAGCATGAGATGTCCATGGGATAAATTTTCGTTCAAGCTCTCGATGATGGATCTCTATTTCTGTGAGATGGCTTGTGTCGATGGGAAGTGCGTTGATATGTGCTAATGCTATTTGTGCTATATGAGTGGAGAGATTATTTGTTTCGTTTGTTCTTGGGAGCAATAGGTGGTCGGAGTCTATTTCTACTAATGCTTGTATTGTATGCGTGTCATCTTGTTCTACGATGCTTGTATGATCTGGAGTTGGGATATTTTTTAGATCTGCTCCCATGACGGATATTCCTTGGTCATTTATTCCTCGGACTTCAATATCAATGGTCGTATTCGATCCATGTAGATTTCTACCTTCTGATGTGTTTAAGAATGTATTGAAGCATCCTTCGTGTCTTCTATAGATTCCAGTTTCATATTTTAGCTCCCCCATTACTTGCTTTTTATTCTTTTTGTATTTTTAGTCAACTTTGTGTTTATAGTTAAGCTTCCAATATTTTCTGGGAGTTATACGGTGAAGTTGGATTTAGAGATTCCTTCGGAGCAGGAAAATAGTTTGCTGTCTAGTTTTGGGGCTCGGATTTGTAGAAAGGATTAAATCTTTGACATATTTAAGTGTGACTTTATTGTTTGGTCAACTTATCTTGTTTTGTTATGAAAAAATTTGACGACGTTCCCGAAATTAATGCACTCAGAGGTAGTCCGCCATCCGATCAAATTGATGCAGCTTCAGATAATTATGACGCATTTATTGAATCGTTGTGGGGAGAACTTAGAGCTGAAGCAGGCGAGAATGTGGATAATTATGGATTAGATAAATATATAACTAAAAAATTGAAGGAAACGTTTCGGGGTTTGGATGTGGTTCGTGAAGGTGAAGAGGTTTTGTTTTATCAGAATACGGTAAACCTCGTAAATGGTTTTATAGATCAGGCGGTGCTTGAATTTCAAAAAAATAAATTAGCTGGTTCTGATGATCTTCCCGATGTAGAACGAGAAAAGAGTTCCCTCGTAGTTATTGTTGAGAGTTCTTGTTATGATCGAGTAGAAAAAAATCTACGCGATAGAGTTGAGGCTGGACAGATTCGTCTTGAGAAATGTCCGTTTGATTTTGAGAATGGAGAGTTGGATTTAAATTTTTTGGATAATATTCTGGGAAATGGAGATGTTCCTATTTTTTATAGAACGCCAGTCAATAATCCAACAGGGCTTAATACTTTACATCAAGACGAAGTGATTTATGAGTGGGTGAAAATGCATGAAGGTGCTGTTGTTTCTGATTATGCGTATCATTTTTTGAGTGATAAAAATACTCCTGAAAATCCAATGGAAGCTTTTGCTGGAGCAACAAAATATACAGACGTTTGTCTTGGTCAATTTTCTAAGGTGACGGGACAGACGACTCTTTCTGTCGGAGTATTTAAAGAAGAAAATCCTTTTGCTAGTGCTTATTTGAGCAAGCATGAAAATGGAAATTTTACGGATCCAGATCAAAGAAAAATTGCCTACCTGTATTATCTGATGGATACAGATGAGGGCAAGGCTTTACTATATGATTTTGAACAAAAGGGAAAAGAAATGGTTTTGGAAATAAGAAACTTGTTTGAAGCGAGTTCATTGAGTCCTTGTATTGCACCAGAAAAAAATGATGGATATTTTGAGCTTGTTGCTTTGGCTGAAGATGAAGCGGTAGCTAAGGATATATTGAAAAAAGCGAATATAAAGGCTGGACTGGTTGAAGTTGATGGTGTTTGGGGGGCAAGAGTTTCATATTCTTTAGATAAGAAGACAATTTCAGACCTAATTCAACGGCTTGAGTTGGTTCTAGATGATTTGGATCTAATGGTTGATCTGGGATAAAAAAATCAGACTTAGACCTGATGTTTTTAAAATGGTGGAGAAGAGAGAACTACTCTCTGTTTCTATATTTTTTTATGACTTGGCTTCGGAGAACAAAAAGAAAATGCCTCTCGTGTTTCGATCCGTTTCTTTTTTTATCACCTTCTATCGAACCTCTTTGTTTGAGATTTAGATCTTTTTATACATTTAAAAACAAAAACAAACCCTGCTCGGGCTTATTTGTATTTTTGATGGCGGGCAGGCTCGGTCACCTACCCTTTGCCTTGATATTAGATTTTTTTTAGTATTAGAAATGAGACAGATGAGACACTATAAAAAAGAGTCTTAATCGGAATAAGACAGCTGTTTATTGAACTGAAAAAAGCCAGGTACTTTACAATTTTTTTTGAAGTCTTTACGGTTTAGGGTGTTATTTAACATAACGAATCATGACCACCCGTAAAACGGCTTCCGTCATTAAAAATCTGGAGGTTTCTCTTGTCCCAGTACAAGATATAAACCCTTCAGTATACAATCCAAGAAGTTGGACTGTCGAACAGACAGATAAGCTCAAAGAGAGCATCCAACACTTCGGACTTGTCGATCCCCTTATTGTTAACGGGGCAAAGGAACGAAAGAATATCTTAATCGGAGGACATTTCCGATTAAGTGTTGCAACAGAAATGGGCTTTGAGGAAGTCCCAGTCATCTATCTCGATATCCCTGATATTGAAAAGGAGAAAGAACTCAATCTCCGACTCAATAAAAACACAGGAGACTGGAATTTTGAGCTTTTAAAGAAGATGGACACCGACCTTCTTCTTGATGTGGGGTTTGGAGAGTCCGAATTATCTCATATCTGGGATGAATCTTTTGGTGTCGAAGAAGACAAGGAGAGTCCAGAGAAGGACTCGCAAGTAAAAAAAGCTCCCAAGACCAAGCCGGGAGATATGTTTGAACTCGGCAAACACCGACTCATTTGTGGCGACTCTACCGATTCAGAAGTTCTTAAAAAACTGATTGGTAAGAACGAAATCAAAATGTGTTACTCAGATCCTCCCTACAACATCGATTATTCGTATGAGAAAGGTTTGGGAAGTAAGAATAAATACAACTGTTCAGATAAAGTGAATGATAGTCGTTCTCTTGAGGAGTATACGCTCTTCTTAGAACAAACACTCATCAATGTACTCAAGCATACTGGCACAGATGTTCATATCTTTTACTACTGCGACCAGAAATATATTGGTGTCTTGCAAGAACTCTATAGAAAGCTAGGAATCAAAAACCAACGAGTTTGTCTCTGGATAAAAAACAACCAAAACGCAACACCTCAAATTGCATTTCATAAATGTTATGAGCCGTGTGTGTATGGAACCATAGGAAAACCGTATCTTTCGAAGAAATCAGTCAATTTTACAGAAATTCTGAATTCAGAAGTAGAAACAGGTAATCGTTCTTTGGATGATATTCAGGATTTGATTGATATCTGGTATGTTAAACGACTTTCATCTACTGACTATGATCATCCAACGCAAAAACCTCAGAATCTTCATGAAAAACCATTGAGGAGGTGTACGAAGGCTGGCGACATTGTTGTTGATCTCTTTGGTGGGAGTGGATCTACCTTGCTTGCCTGTGAACAGCTCGGAAGAAGAGCCTTTTTAGTAGAAAAAGATCCAGGTTTCTGCGATCTTATTCTTGAACGTTTTCTGTCTCTTAACCCCGAAAAAAATGTCAAAAAGATTAATTAAGGAGGGAGATGTATTTCAGCTTGGGGAACATCGGTTAATGTGCGGAGACGCAACTAATCCAACTCATGTGAAAGAGCTAATTCAATCGGATTCCATCAGCTGTATCCTGACAGACGTTCCATACGGAGTAAATCTTGTAGCCAGCAAGAAAGGATTCACCAAATCAGACATTGAGCATGAGGACATCATCAATGATCATTTTCAATCAGATGAAGAATTTAGGGACTTTACCCAAAAATGGCTGGCACCGGTAAAACAAAATCTAGCTGACAAGAATACGTTCTACATTTTCAACTCAGACCGAATGATGTTTCCAATGAGAACCGCGTTGGTTGAAGAAGGCTTCAAGCTATCTCAACTACTCATCTGGGTCAAAACAGGAGCCGTTATTGGACGATTAGACTACTTACCACAGCATGAACTGATTGCCTATGGCTGGTACGGAAAACACAAATTCCGGAAATCACAGGATAAATCAGTTCTGATAAGTCCTAAAATCAAGAAAAACAATCTCCATCCCACTATGAAGCCTCTGCCAATACTGAGGCGACTGATACTCAACACAACCGAACGAGGAAGCATCGTATACGATTGCTTCCTTGGGAGCGGGTCGACATTAATAGCGTCAGAACAAACCCGACGAAAATGCTTAGGGATGGAGCTATCTCCGAAGTACTGTGAGACGATAATAACTCGATGGGAGAAACTCACTGATAAGAAATCTATAAAACTAACGAAGTAATTTTCATGACTACGATCCAAAGTAAACAAGAACGACAAAAACAACTCATTCTTGAACACCTCAAAAAAACACCCATCGTCCAGGTGGTGTGTGAAAAAGCGGGTATATCTCGGGCTACTTTCTACCGATGGAAGAAGGAAGATCCGAACTTTCAAGAAGAGACTGAAACCTGTCTCATTAATGGGATAGAACTAATGAATGATATGGCCGAAAGTCAGTTACTGAAGTCCGTGAGAGATGGAAACATGACTGGTATAATTTTTTGGCTTAAGACACGTCACAAAGCGTATTCAACCAAAGTGGAAGTTCAGACAACACAAAAGGAGGATGTCCCCCTGACAGATGAAGAAGAGGGTCAGATAAAAAATGTCTTGGACATGCTTAATACACCCGCTAACCCCACAGAAAATGACTAATAAATCTATCAATATTTTAAAACTGTTGAATGAGTCTCCAAAGAAAAGGAAAGAACTTTGTAGTAGATCTCATTTGTATTTCTTTTCATGGTATTTTCGAAAATATTGCGACTATAAATCTCCTGATTTCCACAAAGAAATTTTTGATCTCACTGAAGATATAAGCCAGCCACTTTCTGTTATAACTGCTTTTCGGGGGTCAGGAAAGTCAACAATTGTAAATACTTCATTTCCTATCTGGGCTATCATTGGAAGTCCTCAGAAGAAATTCATTATCCTTGTGGGAAAAACACAAGAACAAGCAAGAGAAATGCTGAAGAACGTGCGTACTGAACTGGAGACTAATATGGATCTTAGGAGGGATCTAGGACCATTTACAGAAGTAAATGAAAGTCAGTGGAATGCGAGGAGCTTAGAGCTGGTAAACTATGGAGCCAAAATAATGGCAATTTCTATGGATCAATCGGTTCGAGGCTTAAGATATAATCAGCATCGTCCTGACTTAATAATCTGTGACGATTTGGAGGATCTTGATAGCGTGAAAACACAGGAGAGCCGAGATAAGGTTTGTAAATGGTTCAAGGGTGAGCTTATCCCTATGGGGAATGAAAACACGAGAGTATTTGTTATAGGGAATCTGTTACATGAAGACTCATTAATAAAGAGACTAGAATCTGACATTGAGGAGGGCGTAATGACAGGAACATACAGGCGGTACCCAATACTTGATAATGATAGAAACGCTACTTGGCCAGATCGTTATCCAGATAAAGAGAGTATTGAAAGTGAAAAAAAACGAATTGGTGATGAACGAACTTGGAAACGAGAGTTTGAACTCATAATAGTGCCTGAAGAAGATCAAATTATTCAACCAGAGTGGATTAATTATTACGAAGAACTTCCGGATACATCAGATGGAAGCTATTGTTATGTAGGAACTTATATTGGAGTTGATTTAGCAGTGTCTACAGCCAGTACAGCTGACTATACCGCCATGGTTCCGGTTCTTGTTTACAGAAATGTAAAAGAGAAAAAATTGTACTACTATGTTTCCTCGGCAATTCTAAACAAAAAAATGAAGTTTCCGGATACATTCAGAGAAACTTCAACTCTGTTGGATCGCATAGGAAAAGAAAAATCAGAGGTAACTATTCTCTTTGAAAGCGTTGGAACGCTTAAGGGATACGCAGACATCTATAAATTAGAAAACTATATCGTGGAAGAAATTCACGTTAGTACCGATAAACGATCTCGGTTGTCTTTAGCCGCTCCAAAAGTTGAATCTGGTCAGGTCCGATTTCCTAAGAAGGGTAATGATTTGCTAATTAATCAGCTTATAGGATTTGGAGTAGAGAAACATGATGACCTAGTCGATGCTTTTTCAATGACCATAAACTGGGTACAGAGAAAAATATTACCTTCTTCTCAAATGGGAATGGCAAGCATCGACAGCTCTGGAAAAATTCGAATATTCTCTGCAGAGGATAATGAGATAAAAGCATCCATAGAAGAGCAACAAGAAATACAAGAAGCGTATATTCGATACCAAGAGGCGAAATCACAAAGTAGTAGAGCTCAATAGATGAATCCTTCTCTTAAAACAGAGAAGGATATCTAGAAGGTGAAACAGTTTCTATTGCAGATCCTTGAGTTCAGCCGCTTTTTCTAAAAAGGCGGCTTCTACTTTTTCTACCAAAGCGGTAACCTTATCCCATTCTCTATCAATCGATTCTTTAAGGCGATCATATTCACGCACCTCTAGTTCTGATCTATCTACACTCCATTTTTCAGTAAAATGAACTAGCCATTTTGTACCCTTTGGCGTGGCGTGACCAGGAATGGTCTCCATTGCTTCGGAGAGGATATTCCTGATGGATTCAGAGCCTGGTGCGATTACTGGCTTGAATGTGATACTCTTACTTACCCATAGGAAATCAAACTCAAACAAGAAGTGTTCTTTGTCTGGCCAGCTTTTTGAATTTTTTGGGATTATTTTCTCTAGTTCCGGAGTGGTAAATCTTGCATATCCTTTGTTTTTTGATCCCATAACCCAGCCAGTGGCTTCTATTTTTTGTTCAAATATTTCATACATTTCCGTGGAAATATCTGTCTTGTTATCATACACGAAATCAATGAGTTCTTTGTGATTTCGGTAGATTTTATTAGCGATTTCGTTGAGAGAGTCGTTTTTCATGATTTCACGTTTAAGAGTTATGAGGTAATCGGATATGTATTGTTTCACCTTTGGGATCATGCTGTGTCCATGAACCTCCAGTACGGTTTCAATCTGTTGGGCAATATGTTCGTATGAATGAAGCGCATAATACTCAGCTTCAGTTTTCGAAGTTGGAGCAAGACCTGAAGGACTGAGATATACATAAGCTTTCTTATGGTTTGGAAATGCTTCTTCTACAATCTTTCTGTACCGTTGTAATTGGTTTGAGTGATCCACGGTATCAACTTTGTTTTCGATACACACAACAGTGTCCTCAATGATAATCAGTAGATCTATATGTTTCCATTCACGGCGTATTTCCGTTTTTTGGAAGTTCATGTTTTCTATTTCTATTTGATCAATGTTTGTTTCGATATCGGAGCTCGCAATTTCTCGTAAGAACTTCTTGAGAAAAATGCCTCCCATCCCATGATTCCCATTTGGATCGAGGAGCCAACCTAAGAAATTAGAATGTCGTATTTCTGCTCTAGAAACACTCAAAACCTGAAAGATATTGGGTTCTTTGAGCTCTAATTCAAGTCGTTCAAAATCCATATCATCGATAAGGTTTTTGTAGAGTAGTTTATAATGAGTTTCATCCATGCATTTGTAGATTAAGTAATATAAAAAACCGCCCATCACAAAGCGAGGGCAGTGCGTTGTGGTGCGACCCAGTAACAGCATATCCCTCGGATACCTCGAGAACGAGAACTGCCCTCGTTCTTGTGGGCAGCCATTCGGGGAGATACAAAAGTACCTAAAACCGATGAGGGTATAAAAAAATATTCCATTACTGAGTCGCAGAAGCAATGTAGCAGATACCCATACAAAGAAAAGTGTTTCTTGGGCTTTTAAGAATGTTTCTAAACTTTGTGGAAAAAACCTAGTAAATATCTAAAAAGGCCTAGACTAAAGGGAATACTTCGGTATTAATATGAATACAAAAGTTATTCAATAAATATGATCGAACTAAATTACTGCCTCTATGCCCGAAAGTCCTCTGAATCAGACGAAAAACAAGCTTTATCAATCGGATCTCAGATAGCTGAAATGGAACGAATAGCTACAAAACAAGGACTAAAAATAGTAGATAGAATTCAGGAAAGTAAGTCAGCTAAGGACTCTGGAAAAAGAGTCGGGTTCACTCAGCTACTACAAGGGCTAAACGAAGGTAAATTTAATGCCATTCTGACATGGGCACCAGACAGGCTGAGTCGGAACGCTGGTGATCTAGGTAAACTGGTAGATATGATGGATCAAAAGATCTTAGTAAAGATTCAGACGAGTGGTCAAAGCTTCACTAACACACCAGATGAGAAGTTCCTTCTCATGATTTTGTGCTCACAAGCGAAACTAGAGAACGATAACCGATCAAAGAATGTAAAGCGAGGACAGCGTACAAAGTGCGAAATGGGAGTGAGACCTGGACCAGTGCCAATTGGCTATAAACTGATCAGAGGAACAAAGTATGGGGAGGTCAGCACGATAGAAATAGACAAAGAGCGTGCTCCATATATAAAAAGAGCCTTTGAATACGTTGCCTATAAGGGGCTAAGTGGAAGACAGGCAAAAGAACATCTAGAGGCAGAAGGATTTAGGAGTAATTACGGTAAGGTCGTTGGACTAAGCCTAACTTACAAGATTCTCAAGGAGAAGTTCTATTATGGAGAGTTTGGTTATGGAGGATTAGTGTATCAGGGAACTCATAAGCCAATAATCACTAAAGAGCTTTATGACCTTGTCCAAGCAAACCTTAAGACTTGTGAAAAAGGGAAATGGGGACGAAAAGACTTCTTCTTCAATAAAATTCTCAAGTGTGCCGAGTGTGGATCAGGTGTAAGTGGAACAACCCATACTAATCGGCATGGAACGCAATACACCTACTACAAGTGCAATAAATACGGAGGAACGAAAACTTGTAAGTGTAAATATATTAGAGAAGAAAAACTCTTTGAAGAAGTAGCTAAAATCATAACCGAAGTAAAAGCGGAGCACTTAAGACTCAATAGAAGAATCAAAGAGGATTTAGATAAGATCAATCGGTACCAATCGGCAGAAAAACCAATAACACTTCAAGAGTTTTTGGTAGGAATCCTAAGAGATGGGTCAAAGAAAGAAAAGAGTGATATTCTCAGAAGTTTTAGGGACAAGCTCTTAATTAAGGATGGGAATATTTTATTAGAGTGAATACTATGCTTAAAGATCATTAAAATACTTAGACACAAGTTTAGGATAAAGTTTTTGAATTTCTTCTTTCTGAAATTTCAGTCTTTGTGAAATAATTTCATCGTGTGTTTCTTCACTATAAACAGGGAAATCATTATCCATTCCCTTACTATCGATTTTTTCATATTCAGAAATTGAAAAACCTCTTGATTTAAATTCAATTGAAACAAAGTGTTGCTT
>JABAZT010000043.1:0-2634 GCA_018608565.1 Candidatus Altimarinota bacterium | reverse complement strand
TAAAAATAAATTAAAATGGATAGGAAAGAATACAATCAGATTAAAAAAGAAAATAGCAAGATCTTGATCTTCTTCATGCAATAGTTTGTATGTGTTTAAACCGGCAAAAATCATTTTAGCACAGAACCATTGATCAGTCTCTTTCAGTCTAAAACTATTATGAACGATTTTATTTCTTATTTCATATGCAATAGAAAGAGATCTTATCAGCTCAATTTTTATAGAATCAAAATTAACCCATAAAGGTGATTCATCGGGAAGATTATTTAAATTCTGCTCAATCTTTTCATATAAATTTCCAGATTTTAATGCAGCAAAATTATTAAAGTAGTTTTCAAGCGAAGTAATAAATTTACGAACACTCTCATCTAGATTTCCATAAATAAAACTACTGATGCAATCTATAAAATCCTGTATATACAAATGATTTGGAGCTTCATTTTCTAAAAGCGGTGGAAATGCATCTAATAAACTAGGTCTCGTTATTCCGAGTATCTTTTCTTGAAACAGACCCTTTTTGAAGCAGTATACTTCTAACACATCAAGTGGAGCCATCGGTTTTACCAAGAATTGACCATTTTGATATCTGTACTTTCTTAGTCGAGTATTTATATCTGGTAAGATTCCATCTAAATATCCTATCAAGTATTTATGTAAATCAGTTCTTTTATTACTTTTTCTTAATTCGATTAACAATGTATTGGGGACTTCTTGATGAAAAGAAATTAAGAATATTCCTGGACCATAACCAATACTAATTTTTCTCTTTTTAACAAAGAGGGGTTCCCAATTTGGTATAAAAGCTTGATTGGGAAATATGAATTGTAAGCGAACATCTTCTTTGGCTCGACAATCAGAATATTTTGAGTGAAAACTTGGCATGAAAACAAATTAAATCTTACAAACCTCTTCCCAAATCATCACCATCGCAAAAGTATCCAACTTACAGTATTCTTTCAGGTCCTCCGCTACTTGATTCTTTTGTGTTTGGTCTTCCATTTGAAACACCATTTCTTTCCAGCTATTGCACGCCATCCCACCATTCTGAATATTTAGATTCTTATAACTTAACTCAGGACAAAGCACAGGTAACACAGACTTAATAGATGTTTTTCCTTTCAGATCCTTATGTACGTAGTATTGAGCTTTGAATATATCTTCTAAATCATAAAAACGATTATTCACACCGTGTAAAAATTCAGACAAATCAGGAAAGGCCTCAGCTAATTCGGTATTCCTTCCTCCTTCAAAACTCTTATTCCAGACTATAACAGAGCCTGTATCTCCCATATCAGATCGTAACTGATGCGCCAATGCTTCCATTGGTTTTGTATTTTCTATATGAAGAAATTCTCTGTGTTCTAATTTTCCACCGGGTTCCTCTAATATATGCAGAGAATACTGAAACGGTACTTGCTGAAATGGTCCACAACCATCAAAGACAGGTATTGCTGACGGATAGGTTTCGTAATCCAAAAAATAGATTGGAAACTCTATTTTCTCCAGCTCTTCATGAATGTTTTTTGTATCGATAAAATTTTCTCCAGTAATAGTCGCGTGGACTTGAGGTTGTTGCGTGTTGCTGAGCTCATAATCTAGAGGAATATCTTCAATTCTGAGCCAATCGTTATCAATCATTTCTCGGAGTTTTTTCTTACTGACTCCGATCCTACAAATGTCATGAACAGAATAGTCTGGCACATCGGGGTGACAGTATTTAAAGGCAGGACACTGATTACCTCTTGATTCATAGATACAATTACAAACACGGGGTTCTTCAGAATTTTGCATAAGCCTGAGTGCATCAGACATCTGAATTTCAACATTACCCGATAACTCCTCTATATTTTGAGTGATATCGGTACTTTGAATGAGCAGTTTTGGGATAATTTCTCCATCCTTTCTGAATTCTTTATTAAGTTCTAGTAGATTTACCTGTCCTACTTTGGATCCGGCCTTTTCCATGACGAGTTTTTGGAAGCAAGCATCTATACAATGTTCTTCTCTTTTTATTTCTTTTGAGGTTGTTCCTTTTACTTCACTAATAACCCAATAGTTGCCTGCTTCATCCCAAGTTAAAACATCTACCATCGCATAAAAGCCATCGGCTTCAAAAGTTGCTTGGAAAATTGTTTGATGACCTGCTTCTAAAAGTTTCTTAGTATCAACTCCCGCTTGTTCTCTTTTGCTTTCAACCATAACTCCTTCTGGAAATAGTTTCCGTGCCCAAACCTCAACTTCATTCCCTTGTTCAATGATCTGTTGAGCGAATTCATCGAGAGTTTGAGCTCCTAATACCTCTGGTTTGTGCTTGTGAAGCCAGAAATATTTAGGACACTGAAGGTACTTAAGGAAATCGGATTTTGAGAGGATGTTTTTCACATAAACAGGGTAGCAGAAAAAGACGAGTTGAGTAGTATTTAAACACTTTATAGATTAGAATGATTCACAACTTCAATAATAGGACAGACAAAGTAGGTGAAGACCTAAAAAATAAAATAAAATCTGGGAGCAAACTCCATGTTGCGGCTGCTATTTTTTCAATTTACGGATTTGATGTTCTAAAGAAGGAATTGTCCAAAATTGAATCATTAAAATTTATTTTTACCGATCCAACATTTATAGAAGTTGATC
>JABAZT010000014.1:9958-17362 GCA_018608565.1 Candidatus Altimarinota bacterium | reverse complement strand
AAACTCTATGCTATTTGCGTATAACTTACTAGATGTATTCAGAGAACCAATTTAGTTATCGTTTAAAAATAGTAGGTGGTATATTCGCACTTATTTTTTTACTATTTAGTGCCAAGCTTTTTGTGTTACAAGTGGTTCAGGCTGATAGTTATAAGGCAGAGGCAAAGGCACAACATGAGAAAAGATCAATCTTGCCGGCAAGACGAGGGAAGATACTCGTGCGGAAAAATCGTCTAAGTGATCAAATGACGCCTCTTGCAACAAATAATACGTTAAAAAAACTGTATGTTGATCCTTTGTTGCTTGCTTATCCTAAGTATAATCCAAAGTTACCATTGAATGAACAAGAGGAAGGTGATCCAGCGTTGGCCGCTAAAATATTAGCGCCAATACTAATTCATTCACATTGTGAAAAAGTCGAGGGGTGTACAATTGAAACCGATATATCGAAACTCTCTGATATAGAGCAAAAAGCTATAATGGCCTATGAGAATGAGTTGTATAAAATATTTGATCAAAAAGAGAGAGTTCGAGTCGTTATTATGACTGATATAGCGAATACAAAGGCACAAGATATAAAATCTTTAAATCTTCCAGGTATACGAGTAGAGGGCGGAAGTCTTATTGCTGATCCGACGAGGATTGTTTCTGTAGAAGAGGTGAGCAAGGCATTGTATCAAATGCTTAATCTAGAAAAATCATATCTAAAAAGAGTTATCGCCCGTCGTCCAGTTCGTTACAAAGAGGTGACGAGTAAGATTGTTCCAGAAGTAAGTGAAAAAATATTAGAGCTCAAGAAGGAAGATGAATATAGATGGATATTAAGAGGTATTGGATTGGCAGATGAATATTGGAGGTATTATCCAGAAAAAAAATTGGCATCACAGATACTTGGTTTTATAGACTCAAAAGGAGATGGACAATATGGAATAGAAAAACGTTTTGATTCAGAACTACGAGGGAAAGAAGGATTAATTTACGGGGCTACAAACACACGTGGACAGCGAATTCTAGGGAAAGAGGCAGAGATTTCTCGAGCAAGGGATGGAGCTGATATCGTAATGTCTATAGATAGAGTAATTCAAGGGAATGTTGAGCGGATTTTAGAAGAGGAAACTAAGCGATATGATGCAGATTTTGGTCAAATTATTGTGATGGATCCAAAAACAGGGAGATTATTGGCAATGGCACAATCGCCATCATTTGATCCAAATAATTTTGGAAAAGCGTATTTGAGATATGAAATTTCACCAGAACAAGAA
This sequence comes from Candidatus Altimarinota bacterium, assembly GCA_018608565.1. GTDB lineage: Bacteria > Patescibacteriota > Gracilibacteria > UBA4473 > UBA4473 > JABAZT01. The sequence continues at coordinate 16,100 of JABAZT010000014.1, read as the reverse complement.
CAAGGAGATAGAGAAGATTTAACATTTAATCAAACTATTCCTACGGTCTTTGAAAAGGGACACTATTATCGATATTTCAATACATGGGGGCCTGCCGTATTTACCAATAAAATAATATCAGAAATTTATGAACCAGGTTCAGTTATCAAAGCTATGACTATGGCGTGGGCCTTGAAAGCAGATGAAGTTACGCCTAAGACGACATTTGATGATGATGGGCCAATTGAGGTGGACGAATTTAAGATTCGTAATTCAGACGAAGTTTATGCCGGTCCAACAACGATGATATCGTTATTGAACCGATCCCTCAATACAGGGATTGCCTTCATTACTCGTAAAATGGGTCGTGAATCTATATATGAAGGGCTTCGGGCCTTTGGTTTTGGTCAGTACTCTGATATAGAGCTGGATGGAGAGTTGGCAGGATTTTTAGAGCACTGGAGAGATTGGTCTGAGTCTGAGCTTATTACTCGAGGATACGGACAGGGGATGAGTGCTACACCACTCCAAGTAATTACCGCATTCTCAACACTGGCAAATGGCGGATATCTTATGAAACCTATTTTAGTTGAGGAGGTGCGGTATTCCGATGGAACTGTTAAAAAATTTAATCCAGAGATTATTCGTCGAGTTATTCCAGAGGACACCTATCATACTATAAAATCAATGCTCAAAAATGTAGTATCAAATGGTATTGCAAAGGGCGCTCGTGTTTGGGGGCATTCAATTATGGGAAAAACAGGAACCTCTCAGACATATGATAGTCAAGGTCGATTGAGAACTGGAGAGGGGACAACGATAACAACTTTTGCTGGATATGGGCCATATGCTGAACCAAAGTTTGTGGTGCTAGTGAAGTATGATTTTCCAAAGGTATCTCAATGGGGATCGGAGACGGCAGCGGTGACCTTTAGTAAAGTTGCAGAATATTTATTTGAATATTTTGGGATTCCCCCAGATCTGTAAAATATAAAAAAAGAATATTTCATTCAATTAAGAATGATTTTCTTTATACTCTGATCTTGAATTAATGGTGTTTATCCAATTTTATCAAACCCACAGAACGGTCTAAGGCATTCAGGAATAATCACAGATCCGTCAGCTTGTTGATAGTGTTCGAGGATCGCAATGAGTGGGCGAGAGGAAACAGCAGTTCCATTGAGAGCAGAAGCATATTCAAGCGATCCATCTTTACGACGAATTCGAATATTGAGTCTTCGAGTTTGGAAATCCGTACAGATAGAGGTCGACGTAAGTTCTCGATATTGTTCTTGTCCTGGAAGCCAAGCTTCTAGGTCATATTTCTTGGAGGCAGACATCCCAAGATCTCCACAACAGATATCAATTACCTGATAGTGAAGTCCAAGATCCTTGAGGATTTCTTCTTCCACATCGAGGAGTTGTTGGTGCATTTCTCTTTCATCCTCTTTTTTACAGAAGACAACCATTTCTATTTTCTCAAACTGATGAACTCTCATAATCCCTTTTGTATCTTTTCCATAAGTCCCTGCTTCTCTACGAAAACAAGGGCTATATGCTCCAAATCTCATTGGAAGATCATCTTCTTCGATAATCTTGTCAGCCATATAGCTGACCATGGGAACTTCACTGGTACCAATGAGGTAGAGATCATCTTTTCCTGGATTGACAATATAGTTTTCATCTCGGTCAAGATATCCTGTCCCGTGGATAGCTCGTTCTCGAGTCATAAACGGAGGAATAGTTGGACAGTAACCTTTGGAATTTATCTTGTGAAAAGCCCAAAGCATGAGAGCTTGTTGGAGAATAGCGAGTTCATTTTTCATGTAGAAAAATCGAGAACCAGAAACTACCGCTGATTGTTCTGTATCCAATAAATCATGTTGTTCAGCCAATTCCCAGTGTTCTTTTGGTTTAAAATCAAAAACAGGTTTTTCTCCCTCGAGCCGTAGTACGGCATTTTCTTCATCACTCTTTCCATCAATCACTTCTGGGAAGGGAGGGTTAGGAAGACTTTCTAATATTTGAATCACTGTTTCATCGGCGGTGTTTAGGTCAGACTCAAGTGCTTTTCGGGCTTCTGAAATTGTTTTCATTTCTTCCAAAACCTTCACTTTTTCTTCTCCGTCTAGATTCGGAATCTGCTTGGAAACTTCATTTTGCTGGGCTTTCAGAGATTCGGTTTGCTGCAATAACTCTCGCTTTTGTATATCTGCGGCAAGCAGTTCATCTATTTTCGAAGATTGAACACCTTTACGAGAAAGGTCTTTTTTAAATTGATCGGGGTTTTGTCGTATGGCTTTTAGATCAAGCATGGTAACGTCATATTAATATTATCTGCCGAGAGGATAGGGGAATGGAGTATGGTTTCAAGTGAAGGGTTTTGACAATTAGTATTAATGTTTTTATTTGACACTACATAGCTTTCTTGATATTATAGACTATAAAATTAATTTACTCACAAATACTGATTGAATATGAAATATAGTGTAATAAAGCAGTTCAGTGCTCTGATCAAGAAAGGAGAAAAAATACTATTGGTAGTTCCAGAGGGAAGTTCTATCGATGCTTGGGCAGGAATGCTTGCTTCCAAATTGATCCTAGAAAAAATGGGAAAAGAGGTACTAGCCGTAAGCACCTGTCCTATGCCCAAAAAGCTCTCATTCCTTGGAATGAAGGGGGCAGTTGTGAGAGAAATACTGCAGGATGGAGATTTTATTATCTCTATTGATACGAATAACAGTAAGGTTGACCGTGTAAAATATACGATGGAAGATACTTCAGTTGATATTTTAGTAACTCCTAAAAAAGGTCAGTTTTCATCTGATGATGTGAGTTTTAGACAAAGTGTGGGAGATTTTGATTGTATTATTGGGTTTGATGTCCCCAATGCTGAAAATCTTGGCGCCGTATTTGAAGATAACACGGAGCTTTTTGCGAAAGTTCCAGTCATTAATGTTTCAACGAATCCAGCGTTTGATACATTTGGTCAGATTCAACTGGTATTTCCAGAAAAGTCATCTATTTGTGAAGTCGTTCACGATGCCTTTTGGGCATCGGGGGCAAAAGAGTTTGGCGAGCCCATCGCCTCGGTCTTGTTAACAGGGATTATCAGTGCTACCAATAGCTTTATGGATCAAAAAACCACAAGCTCTGGATTTGAACTTGCGGCACAACTCCAAGAAGAAGGAGCTAAGCAATCAGATATAATTGAACATTTATTCAAGCATAAGTCACTTGTTACTCTTAAGCTCTGGGGAGGGATTCTTCAGCATCTCAAGATGGATGTAAATCACCAAATGGCTTGGTCTGTAGTACAAAAAAGTGAAGTGGAAGCGATTGGGGGAAGTGGATTTGATATTGAAACCATTACGCAGGATCTTCTTAGATTTCTCAATGGGGTCGACGTTGTTTCTCTTATGATTGAGTCAGAAGAGGGGGTAAAAGTAGAATTGCGCTCTAGTATGCCAGCCTTTGATTTTAGTCCTTTTGTAGAATTAACAGATCGATATATTTGGAGAGAGATGGGGATTGATCTGTTCTTTAAGACAGAAGATCTTCCAGCTCTGGAAAAAAGAGTGCTTCAAGTCATGGCTCAAATACAAGTAGCGAGACTGAGGCTTGATCCGGAACGGCCTATTGAAAAATTTGAAATTAAAATCAGAGCTCCAGAGGAACAAAAAGATACATTTACTCAGGTAATACAAGAGGTGAAGCAGCAGTTGAGTCCAGAGGCTCCAAGTGATATTCCTTTTGAGTTATCAAATAGAAAAGCAAAAGAGCCAATATTAGATTCTGATTTTGGAATTGGGAAAACAATTGCTGATTCAGTAGCAAAAGAGAAAATAGCACCTTCACCTGTGGATAAAAATAAACCAAGTTGGTTTAAGACTGGGTAACGTAATCAATTCATCTTTTAGTAAAAATATAATCCTTCCTCTAAATCAAAGAAGAAGTTTTTATAAATTATAGATTACTTTTGTAATCAGCACTCAGGAGATGTAAATGAACATGAGGGACGACTTGTCCTCCAGCTTCATCGACATTCATATGTAGTTTGTATCCGTCGAGTCCTTCTTGTTCGGCAATAATTTTTGCCGCAAGAAAAAGCTGACCAAAAAGTTCGGTATTTTCCAGGTTCACCTCTTTTGCGGTTTTTAGTTCTACTTTTGGAATGATGAGTATATGGGTTTTTGCTTTTGGAGTAATGTCATGAAACGCCAGTATTTGATCAGTTTCATAGACTTTTTTGGAGGGAAGTTCACCAGAGATTATTTTGAGAAAGATATTTTCAGGGAGAAATGGCATGAGGGGGAGTGTAAATAAATGACTGTTTGATAAGGATTGTATGGTTATTTGAATAAAATTTCTACTTTTTTCTGAGAAAGACTAATTCGACAAGAGGGATGAGTAAATATGCTAGTAAAAAGCACGGATATATGATATAATAAGGAGATTAATTAACAGAAAAACATGTCTATTGAAGATCGAATCGAAAGTATTGCCGAAAATATTGAAACAAGGGAGACGCTCTTGAATGCGATTGAAGCAAGTATAGACGCCAAGTTTGGAGAGTTAGAAGTTACAGCCGAAGCGCAAGTAGAGGAGGCGGAAGAAATAAGTGAAGCAAAAAGGTCAGTATTTTTAGCGACAAAGTTAGAACGCTATTTTGTCGTAGAGACAAATACAAAAGAGGCGCTTTTGTTTCTCAAGGAAATAGCCGAGGAAGAGGCGAAGCACACAGATGAGAAGATGGAATCTCTTTTGGCAGGATATGTGGGCGCTTTTGAGCTCAAAGAGTATTTAGTCGAATATTTGAACGAATCAGGTGAATTTACAATACAGGCGAGGGAGGTTATGGGTCTGGATGTTGAGGAGGAATCACAAGCGATATCAGCTATTCCAGTTCATTCGGAGTCAATTGATTTGGGATCGGATCCCAAAGTTGTGGCGGAATATGATCCAGTAAATCTACTGACGGTATATACGCCAGAAAAATTAAAAAAAGCAGGAGTCATCGAAGCTGACGGAGTTATTGATGGAGAAAAGCTTCAAATATATCTACAAACACAATGGAGTGCCTGTCTCAAGAAAAGCGAAGCGGCTAAAACAGTCGAGCAACCAGAGGGGCTAGGAATCTTGAAAAACATCAAGTCACAAAGTATTACTAATGCGCAACTACATCCAACCGCTCGATTTGCAAAGGCAATGGGACTTCAGGATATAGTAGAGGGAAGTGCCTTGTTTGGTTTGATTGCATCAGGCGACCATGTTCCTCAAGCAGCACTTAGTATGCAGCAGTATGAATCGTTGGATTCACTGGTTCAAACGAAGATTAAGAACATCGTGTCAGAACTAGAAGGTAAAAATACAGAAACACTTACCGATAATTTATTTTTGGCAGATACATCGGAAGGACGAGAAGCATATGATACACTCCTTGCCACCGCAGATCCCAATGATCCTGCCATAGATGAATACATTGAAGCACTGGAGGCAGGATTTGAGGCAAAAACACTTACCGCTGACTTCACATTTGATCACTTTATGAAGTATCATTACAAACAAGGAATAGTTCGGACTCTAATGCAGGCAATCAAAAGTTTTATTCCACTAGATTTCCTTAAGAACTTTGGGCTGGGAAGTTTGCCATTAGTTGGGAAATTCTTTAGAGAAACAACCGCATCAGATATCCTCGTAGATCATGGAAAGGTGACAGCGGAAGATAAAGCGGAGATTGAAAAAGCGGCAGAAACAGAAAAACGTGCAGCTGTCAGAGAACAAAAAGGAGCGCTTGCAGAAAAAATATCTGAAAAAGGATATAGTATAAGAGATCAAAGTAATCTTACGGAAGATCAGATCCAAAAACTAGAAGGATTTATCGTGAAAGCGGAAGCCGAACCAGATGATGCAAAATTTATTGATGTATTACTTCGTAAAGGATTTTTGGTTGAGTCGATTGCCACTATTGAAAGCTATGAAGAGCTTTTAAGTATAGAGGGGGATGGAAAAGTATTGAAATTTAATAGTGATATTACGTTAGAGCTAGAAGATTTTACGGAAGAAGAAGAAACAGGCTTCTTAAGTAAGCTTCAATATTCAGAGTCAAAACTAGAAAAAAGTACAAGAACATTCTTGTCTAAAAATGCATCTGTGTTTGCAG
>JABAZT010000014.1:3345-9948 GCA_018608565.1 Candidatus Altimarinota bacterium | reverse complement strand
AGAGAGCAACAAAAGAATAGATGAGCAACAAGAATATCGAGAACAAAAGAAATGAACAGCGCACCGAAGCAGTACACGACGATGCTCGCGCTCGCGCCGAAGAGATATACGATGTGCCAGGAAAACTTTTAGACACAGATGGCGAGTTGGTTTCAGCATTCACAGACTTTGTAGATACTATAGGAGAAAATAAGTCGTTTTGTGATAGAAAGATAACAGTTTCGGATCTAGATGTTTTTGCTGAATTGATTGAAGCAAATAGGCTTAATGGAGGTGCGAGTATTCAAACAGCAGGAAGCGTAAAAGAGTATTGGGATTATTCAGGAGAATCTTTAAATTTTTATTCAGCTAATGATTGGCTGGTTGGTCTATCTAGTTTGGGGGTTTCGCCAAAACCAGTTTCAGATATAGGGGGCGATCCAAATGCTTCTTGGGGAGGAAAGAAAGATGTAATATCTATTGCTACAAATGATTATAATGGGAAAAATAGTCCTCATTATTTTACAACGGTTTCAACCTTCTTCGAATGGGGAAGTCAAGTAGTGGCTGGAGGAGAAAATCTTCCTGGGCTTTTGACACATCGAAACGGATAAAGAATTCCTTGGCATCTAGGGAGGGAGTCGTTAGAATAGAAATCAATATGGATCAATCCTTTTCTATTCCGGCATTAGCACAAGAGCTTATAAACGCAGGGATACTCAAGGAACAAGAAAAAAAACGTGAAAAATATCAAACCCTCAAAGAACTTCAACGCGTGAAAGATATAAAAGAGCAATACATTGAGGAAGAATTTTTAGTATTGATTCTTAAAAAACGAGGAGTGATTAAAGACGAACCAACCGAGTCGCTTTTTCGGAATATAGCAAAACACATTCCAACCGCTCAGATCATAGAACTCTATACAGAAAACAGTGAATAAACCTATCCAATGAATCGAATCGAAATCCCTCCGAAGTCTAAAGAATCACTTGAGCCAATAGAATTTGCTAAGCGAGCTGAAGAATTGTTTGTTGTAGCGGTACAGCAAGAGTCTGAGGCTTCCGAATCCATAGAGGAAACTTCGGATGAAAAAGTAGACCTAGTCCAGCAGACGGCTGGTCAGTCTCCAGAACAAGTACAAAAAATCGTGACTCAAGGGGCTATGGATCAAGTCTTTGAGTGGTCAAAAGGAGCACAAGACTGGTGGAGTGACGAAGAAACTACAAATATAGAGAGAACTGGAGCTGTTATCGGGGCGGTTGCGGTTGTCGCCGCTATTGGCTGGGCTATTACTCAAGCCGTGAAAGGATTGAATAAGCTAGGAAATTGGCTTTCGAAAAAATTAGGAGTCAGTAAAGGGAAGCTGGTAATCAGCGTAGTAGCTGCTGGACTGGGAATTGCAGGGTACAAGTCGGTAACCGATTTTGTTAAACCATCAGATCTCATGTCTGCCTATGATAAAGATGGATGGGATGGAGTAAAAAATATAATTATTCTCAAGGCGGCTGAAAAGATGGGGAAAGAGAAATGGGAAGAATTACAACAAAATTTCCCGATTGATCTTCCTGATTATCAGGAAGCGTTAGAGATGAAAGATGAGATTGCCGAAAAGGCACGGGAAGCCTTGGATAAAGTAAAAGAGTCAGTAGGAGGTGGGGCATTGGGAACGATCGTGAAGGAGGTAGGAGGAGAAGATGGGTTCATAAAAAAATCAACAAAGGATACGAAAAAAGAAATGGAGGAGCTATCAGGGGCGGCACAGGAGTCTGCTGGGAAATTTATAGATAAGACCAAGGATAATTTTGAAGATATAGATTTGAGTGATGTAACAGATGAACGAATAAAAGATTTTGCAGAAGACCCAAACGCCTCAACCTTTGAGAGTTTGGCGGCAAGCTTGGTCGAAGATGGCGGGGAATTTGTAATAGAAGAGGGACGGATGTTTGTCGGTATGGTTGGAGGGTTTCTATTTGATTTCCAAAAATTTGTAGCCTATCGATATTACCATTCCTGGAAAAATTCAGCACAAGCAGCCGTGAGCGATGTAGAAACGCCTATTGGAGCTTTTTTGGTTCAGTATTTCAAAGAAGCCCCTAAATATATGCTTTTGTTTGTGACAGTAGATCAGGTCATGAATTTTTTTAGAACCAGTAAGGGGTTACATCCCTTCAAAATAAGCCATGGGATACGAGATGGATTACTCTGGGGTGTCAAAGTCCCAATGCGAATGTGGCAAGCCGGGAAGTTAGTGCCGGTGGTATGGAGGGCTGGAAAAAAAATAATTCAAAATGTGGATTCATTTAGGGCTCTTCCTGGTGGGGTTATTGAGTTTTTTAGGGGTGATAAGGTGGTGGTGAAACTCAATGTCGATACCGGGAAAGTTCAGATTTGGGGAAATGGGAAGTTTGAAACATTGGATGAAAAAGTTCATCCCAAAGATGTCCTAAAGCTGAGTCAGGGGCGTCCGGTGAAACTAGATGAAGGTAGATATTTGTTTCGGGGAGTAGAGCACTATCTTGATGAATCATATCTTGATGAGATAGAAAAAAAGACGGGAAGAGTTCGAGTTGAAATTATCCAAGAAATTTGTGAGACAAATGCAACATCCGTCGGTGAAGGAAAAATAAAAACACCACGTGCATCAGTTTCCGAGACTCCTGCAAAACCACCAAGTGCAAAAAAAATAGTATCAGAAACCCTTGAAGAGGGTGGGGAAAGCGTAAAAGGACATTTGCCAGAAATAGAAAAAATATTGAAAGAGCTGGATATAGATAAGAAGAAAGTAGCCTCAATCATGGCAGAGCTAGAAAAACCTCACTGGATAAAAGCCATCGCCGGTTTCGGAGAATTTGTCGGACATGCAGCAATGCCAGCATTTATTGCCTATATGGCATATGATCTTCGGTTTGGAGAGGGGGAACACGATCCACAAGGAACCGTCGCTACACATTTAGGATTTATTGCCGCCTTCAAGCTTGGGGCAGCGGGATTGAAAAAAGGAGGATCAGCAAAACAAAAGCTATTATGGGGACTAGCAGGGGTGGCAACACCATTATTGGGAGCCATTGGGGTGCAGATTGATAGTGTGGAGAATTGGGTAAATGATTTGATGGGAATGGGGCAGTTTGGAAAAGTTTTTTGGAATCAGTCTGAAAATGCCCTAGGGGTATCGGAGTTTTACCTAGCCAACAGATTGTTATTTACTGGAGCCATAGGGAAAGTACTCGGGCACAATATAGATAAAGCGATACGTCCGTTGATGGGTGTCGCGCTCAAAAGCACAATGATACAACGAATCCGAACGGTTTTTTTAAAAGAAGGAATTAAGAAATTAGCCACAAAGATGGGGTTGGTGCTTGCCACCCGTGGAGCTTCTGCGACAGCCGTAAATGCGATTCCGGTAGCAGGGCAAGTGGCATCAGTCGCTCTTTGGCTTTGGACTGCCTGGGAGGTTGGAGGTATTGGACTTGCCTATTACAAGGCCCAAAAAGTAGCAGGTTTATTTGATCTGCAGGGAGAAAAAGATGTCGCAAGTATATCACTTGATGAGGTTGGAGCGAGAGCAATCGCCGATCAATTTAATGCCTACAAGGTGCAAACACCAATGAAAGATCTGGAATTTGACAAATTGCCATCCGATATAAAGAATGAATTCATACTTCAATACTATCAGGAGTTAGCTGACTGTGAGATTTCAATACGTCGAACGGATGGATCATCAGAGATATCGCATTGGGAAAATGGAAACGTCAAATACCTAAAAATTGAAGTTGATGGAGAGATCCAAGAGTTAACAGAGGAAGAGCTCAATACTGATGCTGCCGAAACCATGCCTCCCAAGCAATATATACCAACCGATATACCATATGCTGATATTGAAGCTCAAAAAGGAGGAGACGCATTATTAGTCGATTATTATAATCTAGAGTTTTCAGCCCTGAGGAACAAAACAGAATGGTCGAAGCTAGATCCAGAAGTTATTGATACGAAGACGATACGGATTGCACGAACTGGAATGGGTTTTGATACATTGATCATGGAGCGAGAAGGGGATCAATGGAAGCTTTTTAGTGAGAAAAACGAAATAATATTTGGGGAAGGCTATAGTTTTCATAGTGCTCTTGCGCACGGAGGAATGCTCCTGCATTCAATAGGATTTTTATATGATCAGGTTCATGTGAAGAAGGAAGAGAGTTGGCGATCGGTCGATAGTTCAAAAAATCCTTTTTATATTTCAGGAAAAGCAGTGAAGTATGGAAAAGATGACGCCTTGGATCGTACAGTTTATGGTCGGGAGTGGGTTGATTTTTATACGAATAATTTACAATTAGATCGAAATGATATGGCAGCAGATCTTAATCGATATTTTGCAGTTCATGCGGAAGCATTAGAACTCATTGGCGACTAACTTTATACACTATGATTACACCAGAAGAATTCATCTCTATGTTACGAAAAACAACTCTTACCAATAAAGAGCAACAAGGCGTAATACAAATCCTTCCTCGTCTCTCGATGAAAGAAATAGTAAAATTAAGCCAGTTGCTGGTGACTGATGCGAAGAGAAAAGGGAAATTACTACGAACGGTTGAGGCAAAGCAAGAAAAGATGTTAGTCGCGCTTGATGTTGATTTCAGGCGGCAATTAAAAAAAGAGCAAAAATAACTTCAAAAAAACATAATTTTAAGCTATAATTAATATGATGACAGTAGATCTAACACAAGTGAAAACCAAGAGCGGAAAAGGAGTACAGGATTTTCAGATCCCAGACGGACTTTTAGAGAAAGATCCAGAGCTCGTAGTTCTTATTATGGGGTCAGAGTCAATGGATGATTCTGAGCGACAATATTGGTTTAATCTCTGGCTCGTAATGAAAGACGAGCAGATAGAGAAGCTACGAGATATTCTAACAAGAGAAAAGAAAAAACTTGCGGAAACAGAAGCCAAATATGCTAAAAAGCCAAAAGTATCTTCAGAAGAAATTGAAAAGCGAAACGAAGAAATGAAAAAGAAAGCACAACAAGAAAAACTAGAGAGAGAGCGAAGAGAGGCTGAACATGAGGCTAAAGAAGGAAATGATGAAGATATTTTATCCGAGCTAGAAGGGCTGTAGTAGCGAGGGAAATCTTTTTGATTATTGCAGATCGGTTGTTGTATATTAAAAATATGAAACGTTTTACTCATAATAACGATGAATTTGTCTGTGAGGTTTGTGGGGCTAAAAATCCACCAGCAGTAAAAACCTGTAGAAATCACTGTTATAAGTGTTTGTGTTCTAAGCATGTGGATATAAATCCTGGAGATCGTGCAGCTACCTGTCACGGAGTCCTCAATCCAATAGGAATTGATTTGAAAGGAGATGGAACAATGGACCGAATTGTCTTTAAATGTAAGACCTGTAATCAGGTTTCTCGTAATAAAATTGCAGAAGATGATGATAGGGATGCGCTTTTTGAGGTTTTTGGGAAACAATTGATCGCTTGACCTCTTAATTCTGATTAATCCCTTTGTTAAGGCTGAAAACAGGGGTTTTGCATTGTTTTGCATATAAGTATAAAACATATTATTGTTTTTTTTCTATCTGTTTTTGTGATAAATCGCTTGCCAAAGGGAAAAAGAAAGAACTACAATCCCGAACGTAATATTTCTTTAACCCTATTATTACCATGACTAAAGGTGATCTAATCGCTTCCATTGCCAATGAGGCAGGTCTTACTAAAAAAGCTGCAGGAGATGCTCTTGAAGCATTTATCTCAGCAGTAACTGGAGAACTCGTTAAAGGAGGTCAAGTTACTATTACTGGATTCGGTACATTCAAAGTTTCTGCACGAGCTGCACGAACTGGAGTGAACCCACAAAATCCATCTCAAAAAATTCAAATCAAAGCTTCGAAAGTTCCATCTTTCAAAGCTGGTAAAAACCTTAAAGAATCAGTTAACTCATAGTTTTCTCTTTAATTGAATGAAATAAAAAAACTCCCTTTCGGGAGTTTTTTTATATTTTAATAACGAGATTAAATGAACTTATTTTTTCTTAGTATTTTTCTTGGTGGTTGATTTTTTAGGTGTTTCTTTTTTCTTTTCACCATCATCCCCTTCAAAATGACCAAGAAGATCCTGAAGATCGGCAATCATTCCAGAAAATTCAGTTTTCTTTTCTTTGATCAATGCTTCTTCATCTTTGATTGCTTTATTGTGTTCTCTGATTTCAGCTTTGTGATCTTTGATGTTGTTTTCATGTACTTTGATGAAGTCTTGTATCTCCGTCGTGAGAACCGCCAGTGTTTTGGCTGGATCATGCCCCGTTGATGGAGTTGTTGATTCCGCTTCAAGAGCTTCTGATTCATCCGTAAAAGGGTTATCAGAAGGTTCCATAGGGACTTCTGCCATAGGCTCAGCAGTGTCTGAAAATGGATTAATTGTTGCAACAGGAGAAGTGTCTGTTGATGCTTGATCAGCAAAAGGATTAGCTTCAGCGACAGGAGCTTCAACAACTGGTTCAACTACCGCTTGATCAGCAAAAGGATTAGCTTCAGCGACAGGAGTTTCTGGAACAGGTTCAGCCGGAGTAGCAAAAGGATTAGCTTCAGCGACAGGAGTTTCTGGAACAGGTTCAGCCGGAGTA
>JABAZT010000014.1:0-3245 GCA_018608565.1 Candidatus Altimarinota bacterium | reverse complement strand
GCAAAAGGATTAGCTTCAGCGACAGGAGCTTCTTGAACAGGTTCTACTATAGGAGTAACGGTTTGTTCTGTTTGTGCATTAGGATCAGTTCCACCTTGAGTGGCGGGATCAGTACCTTGACCTGTTGGGTCAGTAACTGGATCTGAAGCCGGGGTGGGATCCGTAGTACCATCATCTTTTGTGCCCCCGAGACCGAAATTAAATTTAACCATGATTTAGATATTAAAGCTTTGACTTTTAAAATATTATCTTGATACTATAGCGGATTTTTCTTAGAAAAGCAATCTTTTATGCCTGTTTCTAGTATAGCACAACAAGTGCAGTCCCTACGAGAAGATGCACAAAAAGCTCTTGAGAGCGCTAATTCTCTAGAGGAGCTCAATGTTTTTTCGACTAAATTCATAGGGAAAAAATCTCCAATTCAAGCTATTTTCAAGGAATTGAAGAATTTTTCGGCTGAAGAAAAAAAAGAATTAGGGCCGCTTATCAATACATTGAGAGATGAAGTACAGTTGTCATTTGAAACCAAAAAAGAACAAATGACTCAGGCAGAGTTAAACGAAAAACTAAAGCAGGATTGGATCGATGTTACCAAGGAGTATCCAACAAAGCAGGGAAGTCAGCATCCAATCTCTCGAATTCAGAAAATAGTAGAAGATGTATTTACCTCTATGGGGTTTATGATTGCAGACGGACCAGAGCTGGAGACGGAGTGGAATAATTTTGACGCACTCAATATCCCGCCTACCCATCCAGCGAGAGATATGCAGGATACATTCTTTGTTTCCACGGGAGAGGTGGATACTAATAAAAACTCAGTACTCAGAACCCATACCTCAAATCTACAAATCCGTTCCCTCAAAGAACACGGCGCGCCACTGAGAGTGATTGCCCCTGGGCGAGTATTTCGAAACGAAGCCTTGGACGCAACACATGACGCGATTTTTTATCAAGTAGAAGGAGTCGTAGTCGACAAGGGGATTTCTCTTGCACATCTAAAAGGAGTAATAGAGGTAATGCTCAACAAGATATTTGGGAAGAAAATAAAAATGAGAATACGACCTGGATATTTTCCTTTTGTAGAACCAGGACTCGAAATCGATATCTGGTGGGAGTACAAAGATAAAAAAGGGGAAACGCAAGGAAAATGGCTCGAATTCATGGGAGCCGGAATGATGCATCCCAATGTGCTCAAAAACTGTGGAATAGATTCTACCGAGTATTCTGGATTTGCATTTGGATTTGGTCTTACACGGCTTGCCATGATGAAATACGGAATAGAAGACATCAGACTTCTCTTTGATCAAAAGAAAGAGTTTCTTGAACAGTTTTAATAAAAAGCTATAAGGAACACGCTATAAACATAAATAGGTATAGAACGTAGATCAAAAATCTACAAACATACCACCAGTTACGCTCCCCTAATACTCATCTCAGTACATGTCTACAAAATTTCAAAAACGTATCGATAAATTTCCAGAAGCAATTCAACAGCTGATTGCCAAAGGACGAGACCAAAAATTTATAACGGAACAAGAGCTCTTAAAGGTGCTTCCTGAAGTAGAAGAAAATCTAGATGTTTTGGATGAATTGCATGAGTTGTTTTTTGATATGGGGATAGAAGTGATAGATGTGAAAGAAGAAAAAATCTGGCAGGAAAAGCTCCGAAAAGAAAAAGAAGGGGCAGATCCAAAGTTGGAAGATATGGTGATGGAACCAACAGAAGAAGATCTAGCCAAGGAAGAAGCGGAACGAAAAGAAGAGGAAGAAGCGGAAGCTAATGCTTTTGTAGATCTTTCCGAAATCTCAAATGATTCGGTACGAATGTACCTCAACGAGATTGGACGAGTGCCACTCCTGACCGCAGAGGATGAGGTAACGCTCGCCAAACGAATAGAAAAAGGGGATTTATCGGCAAAACAAGCCCTGGCAGAAGCCAATCTTCGATTGGTTGTGTCTATCGCAAAACGATATATTGGACGAGGACTTCCATTTCTAGACCTGATGCAGGAAGGAAATTTTGGACTGTTACGAGCCGTTGAGAAATTTGATCACCGAAAAGGATTCAAATTTTCTACCTATGCAACATGGTGGATCCGACAAGCAATCACGCGAGCTATTGCCGATCAAGCTCGAACCATCCGGATTCCGGTACATATGGTCGAAACGATCAATAAGCTCACTCATACACAACGAAGACTCCAACAAGAGCTTGGACGAGAACCACTTCCAGAAGAAATCGCGGCAGAGATGGATCTGGATATCAAAAAAGTAAATCACATCCTCAAGATCTCTCAGGATATTGTATCCCTCGAATCTCCAGTAGGATCAGAAGAAGACTCAAAACTAGGAGACTTCATCGAAGACGAATCAGCGCTCTCTCCATTTGAGACGGCCCATAGAGAAATGATCAAAGAAAATATCAGCGATCTACTCCAATATCTTTCTCCACGAGAGCAAAAGATTATCAAGATGCGTTTTGGGCTCGATGATGGAATTCCTCATACACTCGAAGAGGTTGGAAAAGAATTTAACGTAACACGAGAACGAATCCGACAAATCGAATCAAAAGTACTAGAAAAGCTACGAGATCATCCAATGGCCTCAAAAATTTCAGAAGACCCAGAGACACTTAAGAAAAACAAAGTCGTAAACTTCAACGTAGACTACCTCAATCTAGGGCTTACGCCTCCGACCAAGTAGTTGACTCAAAATACATTCTAAATACAGTGTGGATCGAAATAACACTGACTCACTCACTACCTCCTACTCACTCTCTCACATGGCAAAAGCAGACGCAAACACCAAAAAAGTCCTCGTAACCAAAGAAGGATTTAAAAAACTAGAAGAAGAACTCGCACATCTAAAAACAAAAGGACGAAAAGAAGTGTCTGATAGACTTGCAGAGGCTATTAGTTATGGAGATCTGTCAGAGAATTCGGAATACGTAGAAGCAAAAGAACAACAAGCCGTTATCGAAGGACGGATCATCGAACTAGAGGAACAAGTAAAAAGTGCAGAAATCATCGAAGATAAAAAGTCAGAAAAAGGAATTGTAAATATTGGATCTACGGTGACACTCAAATTTGAAGGGGGAACAAAAGAATATACGATCGTAGGTTCTACGGAAGCTGATCCAATCAAATTTAAGATCTCAAATGAGTGTCCAGTAGGAGAAGCAATCCTAGGGAAAAAAGAGAAAGACAAGATTTTTGAATACAACAGATTGGTTGGTAAAATAGATC
>JABAZT010000040.1:9082-17633 GCA_018608565.1 Candidatus Altimarinota bacterium | reverse complement strand
TGCACATAAATCCATTTAATACCACTCCTGTAATAGGCTTAGTGGTATTTTTTTTGTCTAACTGACTAGGATGATTTCTTCAGCTTGTTCCCAAAGCATTCCACTGATGATTGCGCCAATTCGAGCAGCTTCTGCATCTACTTGAGTTCTAAAGAAATCAGAATAATTTGTAGTATCACCAGCTTCTTCGACATTAAGTCTCGTAAGGATATCAAATTCCTCGATTAGGTCTGAGCTTTCAAGATGAATTCTTACTTGATCTCGTACTAGATCTTGGATGGGAGAGAGCTTTTGAAGAAGAATAATTATTAGTTTTTTTTCAGGCTCTTCGGCATCTTTCATAAGGTCTAGTAGGTCATCTTCTTTTTTACAAGCGCCAAGAGATACAAGGGTAGGGGTAATAGTTTTAATGTCAGTTTTAAGCACTCGAATAATAAAGGCAATGGAAACATTGTAAGTAATATTTTCTGTGACTCCTTCCAATACCTTTTTACGTAATTCATGCATTTCTAGTTAATGCAAATTATGCATAAAATTAGATTTGTCAACAAGGGTTTTAGTAGTAATATCTGACAAATGAAACTCTTGCTTCACAAAATTGAGGAAATCAACCATCGATGGATCTACGATGCAGAAACCGGAGGGGGACTGGATGATCTAATGATGGGGGATGTATCAGAGGATGTTAAAGAATCCGATGAAGCTTTTAAAGCTCGTGTTGCAGCTGCACACGCAAGGATGGCAAAGGTAAAAAAACAGGAAGGAAGAGCGAAGGGACATGATCACAGTTTAGCGAAACTGATTCGTTCCCTTTCAAAGGATGAGCTTGATTTGGTTATATTTTGTGTGGATCATGAGGTTCCAAGTTTGACAGTCCTAGCATTACTTTCAGTGTTTAATCAAGAAGCAGGAAAAATATGTCATGAAGAATTTCATAGATATATTGAGGAAAAAGCAGATTTTTCTCTCGCAAAATTTGGAAATAAAAAGGCCGAGGCCGAGATCTCACTCTGGTGGACTTTTATTGTAGGTGCAGATTTGACCTCAGATACAGTCAAGCTCCAACACCTCCAGGGCAACAAGAAATTTGTAAAACACTTTTCGCATTTTTTAAGTGTATTACTTCGAAAGTTTCTTCATCATTACAAAATCGATGAATTTGATATAAAAGCACTAGAGAAAATCGTGACAGACTATCAAAAAGAGCTCTTCGGAGTCGTAGAAGATCTCGATGAAGAGTATGAAAAAACACATCCAAAAGGCTGATCTATCTAAATTTATGATTAGAATAGAAGTCTATTTATCAATATAATTGTTGTTTGATGATCTTTTTTATGTTATAATAGTCTATCGTAAAGACACAAAAATGTACGACGAAAATCTACTCATAGAACTTATCAGGCACTCAATAGTTCTCAATGAGAAACAAAAAAGTTACTTGATTGAGAATTTATCCTTTCTCAAGGAAGTAAAAAAAAGAAAGTTATTTGATATATTTGCAAAAGAGCAGAAAGAGCGAAGAAAAATAAACCAAAAACGAATCCAGCTTTCAAAAGAACATGCCCATGATGTTCAGGTGGTTCACAATAAATACAAAGAAAAGCTCGGGAGGTATAACGAATCCAAGGTTCTTCAGAATCTCGATGAAGAAATGGAATCAGTTTTTGATGTCTATTCACCAGATCAATAATGTCTATAAATCCAGAACAACTTCGATCCAATGATAAAATACCTACGACCTCTGCTCTGGGGGTGAAGGATGATTTAGATGCAAATCTAGGGATGGAGGCCGGTTTGGAAGGAAAGTTGAAAACAGATGGAAAGCAGTTGGGGACTCAGATAAATAAGGGGCGTAGAGATATTACGACACCGTTATCTAATAAGATTCATGATACTAAGGCAGAAACTATAAATGGATATACAACACTAAGACCTGATATTGAAGGCTTGAAAGAAGCTCAAATTGAGGCTATAAAGATTACAAAGAAGGAAGAGGCACGAGCCGAGGCAGAGATCCAAGAAGCACTCAATGAGACAGAAGCACCAGCAGCCTCTATAGATAAAAATGTAGCGACTATAAATGCAGAACGAGATGAAGAATTAGCAGGAGTGGAGTCTAGCTTTTCGGAAGGGACAAAGGAACTAGATGAAGAACAATCTATCTCATCACAAAGAATATTTGGATTAGTGGAAGAGGAAATGAGGCAGCAATACGCCTAAAGCTCCTCAAACGATAATTCGACCTCTTCAATACGCTCGTCATCCATGGCGAGAATTTTTAGGATAAATTTATGATCGAGAGTTTTGAGGGTAAGAGATTCTCCTGCTTCTGGAAATTGTTCAGATTGTTCAAGAAAAAAGAGTCCAACAGATTTATTTTCATCCTCAAGAGACCATGGATATTGATGAGGGATATTATCAAGTTTTCCCTTGATGAAGTCTTCAATGTGTTCCATCTCCGTATCTCCAGAGCAACTAATGGCAGATTTTCCACTTTGTCGAATTGTTGAAATTTCTTCATCTTGTTCATCCTGAATTTCTCCGAATATCTCTTCCAACACATCTTCCATCGTGATGAGTCCGACTAGTCCACCATGTTCATCATATACCAATGCCATATGTACTTTTTCTTGTTGAAACGAGTGAAAAAGCGTATCAATCTTCATTGTTCGAGGAATCTTGTAGGGAGATCGAAGTGGAAGATTGGCTACTTTAATACTATCGAAATTATTATCATGATATCGGTCTAGTATCGCGTGAACACTCAAGATTCCAATAACTTGATCCATGTCTTCATGGTAGACAGGAATTCGAGATCGGTTTTTTTCTTGAATTAGTTCAATAGCGTCATTAACTCCAGTGTCATCGGTGATGGCAAAGACTTTTGATCGAGGAGTCATGATTGATTCAACCGTATGTTCTCCAAAATCTAATATTTTTTTGACCCATTCTTTTTCATTCTCTTCAATCTTTCCTTCTTTTTCCGAAAGTTCAAAAGCGGCCTTGAGCTCATCCTCAGAGAGTCCATGCTTTACGTCAGATGTTCCTGAAAATTTACGAGTAAAACGAGCTAATGGATATACGATAGGGTACATCAATATCTGAAGCAGGTTGAGAATAGGGGAGATCATCAGTGCTATTTTGAGCGCATGACGATTAGCAATACTTTTGGGGGTGACTTCTCCAAAAATCAAGATCAAGATAGTCATAACTCCAGTTACAAGCCCAAGGACTAAGGCTTCATTTTCTCCAAATCCATTTGTTTTAGCAAAATTTTGAGCCATAACCGTTGCTACCGCAGAGGAGCCAACATTTACTACATTGTTTCCAATTAATATCGTCACAAGTAATTTTTCTGGATCAGCCTTGAGCAATTCAAGACGGGTGATCTGACTGATCTTTCGACGAGTAGTGGCTTGGTTCTTGAGAGCTTGAATTTTTTCAGCTCCGATACTAAAGAGTGCAATCTCTGCACCAGAAAAGAATCCAGAGAGAACTAGTAAGAACAACAGTAAGGGGATTTCGTCCATAAAATAAAAGAGTCAGAGAGGAATAATCTAGTAACTTCAAGGCTGATTGTAAAGGAAATCTAAAAACTACCAAAGTAAAAGACTTGTATAAAGCTTGAGGGGGATATCAATTCAGAATAAACCCTTGGGAGTTTCTTTTTTCTATATTTCCCCTTGCTCGACTCCGTCCATCTCTTTACAATTAAAAAGAATACCAGTTTCTGAGCCTAAATTTGCATATTATTTAGATTCTGAGATACTTAAATTCCTAGATATAAAATATAATTATGAAAGTAGTCATTGCACAATCCGATCTTCTTGAAAGCCTTAAAGTCGTGGCACGAGCTGTCTCAACGCAAAACACCCTTCCAGTTTTGGGAAATATCCTCATCAAAGCCGAAGGAAAAAAAGTCTTCTTTGCCGCTACAAACTTGGAGATTTCGATCTCAACGAGCTGTGAAGCAGATATTATGAATGAAGGATCTATTACGGTTCCTTCAAAGATTTTGACTTCTTATACTTCACTTCTTGGAAAAGGAGATGAAGTTGAGCTCAAGGTCGCGGACGGGTCAACACTTGAGATAAACTCAAAAACCTCAAAAACAAAGATCAAAGGAATTTCAGCTGATGAATTCCCAGCAATTGCTCGTGTTGAAAGTGGTACTAAGATTTCTATATCAAACGAAGACTTTCGAGACATGGTTCACAAGGTTGCATTTGCCGCACAAGAAAATGCTTCTCGACCAATTTTGTCTGGAGTTTGTTTTATCGCCAAAAAAGAAGAACTCAGAATCGCCGCTACCGATTCATACCGGTTATCAGAAAAAACAATCAAACTCGAGATTCCTGCCGAGGATGGTCAATGGGTTATTCCCGTACGAGCCGTGCTAGAAGCTGATCGTCTCGCTACTGGAGGAGAAGCCGTAAAAGTAGTCATATCTGACAATCAAGTCATGTTTGTCTCTGGTGGAACAGAGCTTGTCTCTCGATTGATCGAAGGAAAATTTCCAGACTACAATCAAATCTTACCAAAATCACACTCAACTACTGCAGAAGTAAATCGAGCCGAATTTGAGCTCGCAGTACGACGAGTTTCAATCTTTGCCAAAGAAAATAATCAGCACATGAAGCTTGATTTTCTTAACGATGGAACACTGACTATCTCTACTGATACAACACAGGTCGGGGAAGAACGGACAACAATTCCAGTTAAGCTTGATGGGGCTAATAATCAGATTGCACTCAACGCTGACTATGTCCTTGATCTTCTTGGATCTCTTGGGAAAGAAGAAAAAGTAAAAGTGGAACTTGAAGGAAAGCTAAATCCAGCAGTATTTAAAAAAGAAAAAGAAGATGACTTTGTGCATTTGGTCATGCCGTTGAAGATGTAGGAACCTCAAGAAGTTTCTTTGAAAATTCCTTAAAGTCTCCCTTTCTTAAGGGAGATTTTTAATTAGAATTATAAAATTTTATACACCATGCCGGATCTAACAACAACCATCAACACCGAACTCAAAAGCCCTGACTTCATTAGTGCTACTTTTTCTGGAATAAACAGGTCGCAAATAAACCATTCATGGATCAAGATTACCCTCAGTCCAGTGATCATACAAGAAGAGTCAAAAATACAAATCAACTACTACACATCCCTCAAATGCACCACTAAAAATCTCAGTAAGACTGAACTTAAAAAAACAATTAGAGAGATCATCGCACTACAGTTTTCTAGTGTCTATCTCCGATCAAACAACTATGGAGTTCAGATTCAGATAACCAAAAAAGGAAAAATTCTTATAAATAAGCATAAAAATCTGGAGACTCTCACTCCATCGACAGAGCACGACCGTCAGAAAACAAGAATTCATAACAAATCAGAACAACCGCTGTATCTTCAAGAGCTAGGCATTACCAATGTAAAAGGGCAGATAATATCAGGGAAACAGAAAAAATTTAAACAAATAGATGAATTTCTAAAAATAATAGAAAACCTAGAAAACTGGAAAGCCCGAGAAACACCGATTCGGATCATCGACTGTGGTTCAGGGAACGCCTATCTTTCTTTTGCGATGTATCACTATTTTCAGGAGATACTTGGGAAAGAGGTATTTCTGACGGGGATCGACATTGATGCTGGTGCCGTAGAAAGAAGTCGGCAAAGAGCCACAAATCTGGGGTGGGAAAATATAAAATTCGAAGTTGGAAATATCCTTGGACATATCCTGGAGCAAGAGCCAGATATCGTCCTCGCCTTACACGCCTGTGATAATGCTACGGATGAAGCTCTTATGAAAGGAATCACAGAGAACGCGAAGCATATAATTGCGGTTCCATGCTGTCAGCAGGACCTACAAAAAAGAATGAAGAAAGAAGATCTCCATCCATTGCTAAAATCCTACACCAAACACAAGATCCTCAAGGAACGAACCTGCGATCTTACGACCGATACTTTCAGATCAATGCTTCTGGAGCTCCATGGATACGACTGTCAGGTGCTACAGTATATTTCAACCGAACATACCGCCAAGAATATCATGATCAAGGCTTCTAAGTCCGACAAAGCTATTGATCCATTGCTTCAAGTGGCGTATCAAGAGCTCAAAGAAAGTTGGGGAGGGATTATTCCAGTATTGGAGGAGTTGTTAGAGAGATAGAAAGGATGTGGTCTTACCCATACTTTTCCGAAATTTCTTTGATTCTTGCACGTTGTTGATCAGTTAAATCTGAGGGTTTAAAATCAAACTGATTTTGTATTCCTTGTTGGAGTAAATCCCAATCAAAATCAAGAAAGCGGTCTTGTTTTTCTTTTTCGGAGCTGAGTATTTCTATCTCCTCCATCAATCTTTCGGGACAGGCAATAATTACATCAACCATTCTAGGGTAACCAAGAGATTTCATTGATATAGAAAAGTCCTGATAACTACAACAATTACCTTCTTCAATATTTCCTGGATCCCAGTTGAGACCAATATCTAGATTTAGAGTATCTAGAATCTTTTCCGCCACAGCTCTATATCCAAAATTATCGGATCGGAGCATTTTGAATAGTAGTAGTTGGGTTGCTGTGTAATTTTCACAGATTCCATTTACATCGAAAATTTCAGTTAATCTTACAGCAGTAGAATACATTTTTTTGACGGTAGAAGATTTATTAAGCTCTAGATCAAGCTGACCTTGAGTATAGTGAATGAGGTCGTCGTCAGGTCTGTTTTCTCTTTTATCACACCAGGACCAGAAATGGTTAAAGAGATCTGAGGCAACGAGTAGGTCAGGCTTATCAAGTCGATCAAGCGTCTCCGTCGTAAAATTAAATCGGTCAGTTCTGAGTGAGTTTTTCATGGTTATATTGGAAAATAATATGACAAGACATTGTCAGGGTAGTCGAGGTTTAGGGGTATTCTTTTATTATTTCTTTGATTGGGATCTTTTAATGAGCGTGTTTAATAAATTTCGGATTGGTTCAAATTGTTTTCGAGGGAATCCATATTTTCCTCGGACATAGTTGGAGACAGTTGTGCTATCTACACTCATAATTTCAGCAATCATGTGCCTATCAACATCGAATTGCTCTTCTATTTCTGAAAAAAACCACTGTTGTAGTTCTAGATTTCTTGAAATTCTGATCATATCTTCATCTGTAAATTCAAATTCAGTAATTAGCTTTTGATTTTCGTCAGCAAATGGTTGAGCCGTAAGCACAAATACAAGGGGTGATTCTTGTTTTTCAATGGAGATGGTTCTAGTTGCTAAATCATAATTGATGGAGTCCTGATTTTCTGTAAGAATATCGGTCACGAGTCTTAGAACTTCTTCAATCGAAGTAATATATTTTAGCGTTCCAGCGATTAATTGAGCGGTTGAGAGTGAGATTTCTCTTTGGCTGCTTTGGAGTAGTATCCTGTCTATAGCAGGACGCAGTACATATTCTTTGAATTCATCTATTCTCTCTTCTTCTGGATTGAACTTCTCTTTGGGGGGCATGGTGCTATGGGTTATAAATTACAACGCCGATCTTGCTAAATTTAAAAAATAAATAAAAACAGCAAAACCGTCAGAGGTCACTAAAAAAGAAGATTCGAAATCTATCAGTACAAATACTTTTCCCAGAATTTGGGAAAAGAGGGGGGCAAAACCCCTCTAAATACAAAATCCATCCCCGCCCCTTCCTTTCACAAGGAAGGGAGAATTGAGTTCGGAAAAATAAGTCTCCCTTGTTAAAGGGAGATTTAGAGGGATTTACGCCATGCTCGAATAGATCATCGTTTTGTACGACTGAGAAACAGTAGGAGAATGAATCAGCGTAGAGCTCAGATTATTCTGACGATCAACATTCCAAACCTGCACATAGTGATTCCCCTCAAAGGCATTAACCCAAAAAGGTTTCTGTATATTCAATGAAGCTGATTTTGTGATTCGATTTTGGAGTTTGTCATTGTTTTGGAAATCTACAATTTCTTTGGTGAGATCTCCTCCCTTCGTAAGTGAGACAAAGGCTCGTCCTCCATGCTTTAGTCGATTTTGTACAAACTGTTTTTCGATAGAGACTAGATTTCGTTGAGGCGAATTTAGATCTTCCCAGTTTCCGAAAGCCAGCATCGCATCCCATTTCATATGAGAGAGTTCTAGATACATATCCAAGGTCTCCTGTTCATCGAGGACTTCGATATGTTCTTCAGGATGCCCAGTCATAAATCCTTTGTGTTGATCCAGACTTCGAAAATACTGAAGGAGCCGGAGTTGTTTTCTTTTTTGTTTTTCAATATAAGAAATCAAATTAGAGAGAGGAGTGACCGAAATTTTTCGTTTCCAAGTGTCCTGGCTCAGTAGTATTAGTTTTTTGTTAGTAAGTGAATCTATAGCTCGATATATAGAGGATTTTGGTTGTCTGGTTTGATTTATTATCTGAGTTATTTCTCCCTGATGGTTTTCAAATAAATATACATACACAATAGCTTCGTGAAAGCTAAGACCAGCCTGTTGTAGTTTTTGTTGTAGATCTTTCATTTTTAGTAAATTAATCAAAATAAGAAAAAAAGCAACAAGCG
>JABAZT010000040.1:0-9072 GCA_018608565.1 Candidatus Altimarinota bacterium | reverse complement strand
TTTAAAATAAATATTACGAAAAACTCCAGGGTTAGTGAATCAGATAAATCTATCATTGCCATGTTTTCTATTGGGTAGTAGAATCTAGGTATTAAAAAAATGCGTCGTATATTGATTCCGGCTTTGATAACGATAGGAGTTCTGGTAGCAATTATATTCTTTGCACCAGCAGCAATTATTGTGAGTTATATGATTGGCTCTATATACGGGGCCATGTTCCTCTTCGCCTGGAAAGTTTTAGTTCCAATTCTCGTCGTCATGATTCTATGTGGATATTGGATTTATCGATCTTCTATTAAAGTATTACGGATATTAACCGGTGTATATTTGTTGATTTTGATTATTAGTAGCTTGCTACAAATAAGCTTAAATTTGATGCCTGTATTCTATATACTAGTTGGTGGATTGATGTTATGGATGAGCGTTTTTAGTAAAGAGGTTCCTCGTTATCGGCGATCTTATTATTTAGTACAGAGTTTTGCACTTCTATGGCTATTAGGATTTTTTGTAGCGTTGGTGCTATATAGTCGTCGAAATACAATTTCTGATCAATCGGTAATGGTTCGAAGTGAATAAACAATATCCTTTCCAATTTCTGTTCGCAGTCGGTCAATAGTTTTTGTGTCAGGCTTTTCTTTAAACATTTTTTTCCACCACTTTAGGGAATCTATACCACCATTGTCTATACCATCTTCTCCATTTGAATAAAGTATCTGTGCTTGTGGGTGATATTTGATTGTATCTCCGGAGATGGAAGCATTTGGAATTTTGGCAATATACTTCGGTACGAGTGATTCGAGTGAATCAGGGTATGTTGAATTTTTTAGGGCATAGTTATTTAAGGCTTGGTTTAGGCTGCGGAATTCTTGAGCCATTTTTAGCGACAAGTTCTTGTCAGTCTGTTTTAGTGGTGTAAAAAAGTTTAGAAATGAAAACATGGTTTTCCCAATTCCATTTCTGGAAATATAGCTTTTCTTTCGTATATGGCGTTTTTGTTTTTCGTCAAAAACAGTTCTTTTGGAATTAAAACTGCTCTTTTCAATTAATTTTTGAATATCTTTGTCATTCGTTTTTCTTAGAATATCTGGTTTATATATAGCATAGAACATATCTGCAATGATTCTCTTGGATCTATTAGTTTGAAAATGAAACGGAGAATGGGCAAGAAGTGTTAGATCAGTTGGAGGTTGTACAGAATTTAAAAATTCAAAGTATTGAGATTTTATCTGAAAGTTGAGGAGTAGTTCAAAGTTTATTTCAGGTGTAAAATTTGCGGGAGGTATAGAGGCGGAGAATTTTGTGCTTGTTGTCAATATATTCGAATGAAAAAGATCCCAACCCTTCAGGCCAGACAATTGGAGCATAAGGTCACTTTGGGTGTGAAGGAGTCTATGAAAAAATGTATTAACGTCTTCAATGAATTTCTCGGACTTTTCTATCTCATTTTGTTGTATGAGTTCATAGAGTTGTAACGAAGCTATAAATTGGAGTTCATATATTGATGTATAAGCTTGGTATCGGTTCTGCCATGTATAGTCTTCCCAATATGAATTTGGATATTCAAAGTTTTTGGCAAGGAGTTCTTGGGTTTCAGCAAAAATTGGTCTATAGCCTTCTATAAGATTATTAATTTCAGATTCAGAAAAATTTTCTAGGAGATACCCCAAGTCTACTATAGATTCGGAGGAGTTATTACTGATTTCATGGTAGTTTTGACTATAGATTCCATCATTCCTTAAATCATACCAAGCATTTTTTTCTTTTGAAGTTGGATTATCAATCAGAGAGATTTGGAATATTTCATCTTCGATTTTTTGCTCGGATATATCGATAGAGTTCCAGACAATATATCCTATTAGTACTCCTAAAAAGACGAGGAAAAGAGTGCGTAGTCTGTGATTTTTAGATTTTAGGCTTTTTAGTACCTTTTTCCATTCTTTAGGAGAGAGACCTTGTTCTTTGGCTCCTTGTTCGAGTTGGCTTATATCAATTCCTTGTTCGAGATAGCTCTGAACATGTTCCGCAATAGCTTTGATCTTCTTATTTGGCATCAGATCATTATATCATATAGACTATGACTATTAAAATTAAAAAAAATCCTTGTGCGAAATATTATAAAGTATCTCAGTGGAACATATCTCATATTGTTTGCAATTGAGGCATTAATAGTTCCTTATCTATTAACAGACGAAGCTATCACACTTTTAGGATGGTTTATTCTGAGTTTGTGTGGATTTTTATTTTGGGGCAGTGTTTTAAGCCATTTTAAGCACAAAATTTACTATGCATTTTACCTAATAAATAGCATTGCCTTATTATTGATGGTTATACCAATTTGGGGTTTTTCTTATGACTATATTGAAGCCGGTGCGGATAGTTCTAAGTGTATCCTGTGTTTAGATTATATAAGTCTTTATGGGATGATAGTATATGGAATGATTCAGGGTGGATTATTGTGTGTAGCATTTGTAATATATTGTTTCAGGAAAAAAATATCTTAGAGATATTGAGGATGGGGATACACGATTTCTTCTTGCTATAAGGCATAATAATCTTATAAATAAGAGGAAGAAAAAGTCGGAATTATCCGAATTCAACTTTTTTATACGCCTTCGTCCCAGTTGGGGACTCCGTCACATACAGCTTGTATTGTGATTTGAAGACTATTTATAACGAATGCACTACAAAACACAGATGTTGAAAGCTCAGCATTACTCCGAAAGGAGTGGTTTTTACGTACCCAATTTATATATTCATCTTCCTCTATAATTCTCCTTTAGACTAAAGGGGGAATTCAATCTTATTCCCGTAATTACATATTTTAAAACTCGCATATTTACACATGTCCGATCTGCCTTTTCATCTCAATCTAGCCGAACCACTCCGTATTCTTGAAAAAGAAAAATCACTTACACTCGTGAATGTCGGAAATTCGGCCGCAAAATCATATATTATTTCAGAGCTCTTTCAGAAGACGAATTTTCAAAATATATTTTGGGCTTCTACCGACGAAAGTGCAGAAAATATACACCTTTCTGCGGAGTGTTTTTTTGATGGAAATATTGTACTGCTTGAGACCGAGATAAAACTAGAGCAATACTATGAGGTATTACAGGATCTCAATACGGATGAGAAAAATCTTTTTGTCTTTGAAGACTATGAGGCTGCGTTACAGCAGTCATTACCAACAGTGGAGGAGATAGAGGCGGAAAAAATAATATTTAAAAAAGGAGAAAAAATAAAGATTTTTGAAGTGTTTGAATCACTTGGGAAAAAGGGATATACGGTTGCCAATGACCGAATTGTTCAAAAAGGAGAATTTGTCCGACGAGGCGAAAACTTCTTTATCTATCCATCTAATGCTAAGAGCTGTTATCGAATAGAGTTATTTGGGGATGAGGTGGAAAATATAGAGATGTATGAACAAATGCAGGACACAAAAGCTGAAAAAACAAAAAAATCTTTAGATACAATAGAGGTCTATCCCGCCTCATTTGAGGATCCAGTTGGAGGAAAGTTAGCGGAGCTTATTTCAGAGGCTTCAAATTCTATGTTGATTCATGATGATCTAGAGGAGGAGCTACAAGTATCTGGAGATTTTCATGTAGTACGTTTCACGACATTTCCTAAAAATGAGGAAAAATTCTTCCATCTCAATTTCTTTTCAGTTCTCCCTTTTTATACGATTGCAGATTTTGTAACAGAGGTGAAGGAAAGGCTCCGAAGGGAGTTTAAGGTATGTATTGTGACCAAAAGAGCGGAAGAATTAGAAAACATATTCAAAGAAAATGAGTTGATGTATTCAGAGTCAGTAGAAGATGTAGAAAAATACCCTTCAACCCTTCTATTAATCAATAAAAGTGATAAGGGATTTGTTCCGCATTCTTTTCAAAATAATGAGCAGGAAATTTTTTATCTGACTGATAGAGAGATATTTCAATTTAAGAGAAATGCACGTCAGCAAAAAGCCATGTCTGTGATGACATTGGATATGATTAATTCTCTCAAGCCGAAAGATTATGTAATTCATAATGATCATGGGCTCGCATTATATGATGGAATTGTCCGTCGTAAAATCACGGAAGAAATGGGGGAGAGAGAGTATCTCAAGCTTCGCTACGCGGGGAGTGATAAGCTCTTTGTGCCAGTAGAGTCAGCCGAAAAAGTAACAAAATATATAGGAGACGAAAATCCAAAGCTGACCAAACTCGGAAGTGCTGACTGGCAACGAACTCAGTCAAAACTCAAGAAAGAAGCAGAAAAAATAGCAAAAGAGTTATTGAAACTCTATGCCGCTCGAGAGCTAGCAACGGCAAAGCCTTTTGAGCCAGATGATGAGATGATGAAAAGTTTCTGTGAAGCCTTTCCTTATGAATTAACCCCAGGACAAAAACAATCATGGGAGGACGTGAGAGTCGACATGGAGCGACCAAGACCAATGGATCGACTGGTTTGTGGAGATGTAGGATTTGGAAAAACAGAAATCGCGATGCGAGCCGCCTTTAAATGTTTTAGAACTGGACGACAGTGTGCAATCCTGGCTCCAATTACGATTTTGGCAGAGCAGCATTATGAAGGATTAGTAGAGCGTATTAATGGGTGTGATTTTGGAGTTCGAGTAGAGTTGTTATCTCGATTTCAGACACAGGCCCAACAAAATAAAATTCTCAAAGATCTTGAGCATGGACTCGTCGATATAGTAATTGGGACGCATAGGTTATTATCGGATGATATAAAATTCAAAAATTTAGGGATTCTAATCATTGATGAAGAACAACGATTTGGGGTAAAACAAAAAGAAAAACTCAAAGAGCTTAGGGCTGGGGTAGATCTACTAACTCTTACCGCAACTCCAATTCCTCGGACATTGCACATGAGTCTAAATAAACTCAAGGATATTTCCACTATTACCACACCGCCACCTGGGCGGCTTCCGGTTGTGACAGAGGTTCGGAAATATAATCTCAATTTGATCAGAGAACAAATTATCAAAGAAGTCGAGCGGGGCGGGCAAGTTTATTTTCTTCATAATGAGGTAAAATCTATAGATGCTATTACACAGCAGCTTGGGTCATTGATCCCGGAAGCAAAATTTGTGGTAGCACATGGGCAGCTGTCTTCGCAGGATTTAGAGAACCGAATTCGAACCTTCAAGGAGGGGAAAGCAGATGTACTAGTAGCCTCAACTATTATCGAGAACGGGATAGATCTCCCAAATGCCAATACATTATTTGTAAATCGAGCTGATCGGTTTGGGCTATCACAGCTCTATCAGCTTCGTGGGAGGGTTGGGAGGAGTCGGACACAGGCATATGCCTATTTTCTCTATCACGGACAAAAACTAGAGCTTGATGCACGAAAACGACTACGTGCCATCGTCGAAGCCTCAGAGTTAGGTTCTGGATTTCAGATAGCGATGAAGGATCTAGAGATTCGAGGAGCAGGAGAAATACTAGGAGCAAATCAGTCTGGGACAATGAAAGATACGGGGGTCTCACACTTTATGCGGATGCTGCATAAAACTATGGATGAGATTAAATCAGGGGCGGTGTCCACAGAGGTGGAAGAAGAGGAGAATGTTACGGTTGAAATTCCTTTGTCTGCGTATATTCCTCCAAGTTATATTCCAAATGCAGATGAAAAAATACAGGTGTACCAAGAGCTTGCTGGGTGTGAAAATCCAGAGGCACTAAAGGAGGTACAACAGGAGCTTGCTTCAGATTATGGAGAACTACCAGTGGAGGTAGAAAATCTTTGTAAAGTCATCAGGCTTAAAATGGCACTCAGAGCTACAAATCTTTCGGGGCTACGGATACATAGAGCTTCACATAAATCTCATGAGGTTATTTTACGGATGGGGAAAAATTTTGATCCTCAGCAAGTATTCGGATTACTCAAGGATTCAGAACATAACTGGATCATTACCGCCACCACTATAAAACTTGTGACTGAATCACTTCCAATAACTTGGTATAAGGACATATTAAACGAGGTCTCCTATCTAGAAAAACCAAAATCTAAGCCAAAAAAGAAGAAAGAAAAAACTAAAAAAACTTCATAATACTAGGTGCCTACTAGTAGTTACGAGGAGGTTCAGTTATTGATTTTAACCGATTGAAGGTAATATTAGTTTTATTTTTAATGGCTTCGTGAATGTTTGGGGTAAAAAGACAGTATGGGGCAGATATTTTCTTGGTGCTTAGTAGATTGGTTCTTTGACATGTATCTATGAGGAAAAACCGAGAAGTCCTATCTCCATTCTGAATCAGTAATAAGAGATTGTCTTTGTTGGAATAGGGGGAGGGAAAATGGATTTGAGAAGTGAATTTTTGTTCGGAAGGGAATAGTTCGACATAAAGAGGGAAAGAGAAGTCTTGGTTTTCAATGGTTATTTCTTTTTTAATAGGATCTATTAGTATTTCAGAGGTGATGGTTGGAAATTCCCAAAAATTAAGAATATCAGCTCGCCAGTTTTCAATATTGGAACTAATAGTACTTGTGATTGATTCCAGTCCTTGTTGGAGAAGATTTCGACCTAGGCCAATGGATCGGGTCGTGTACCCCAAAAAAGGAAGTGTTGTCACTCCCATATCAAAAGTACTACCATCAATATCAACTATCAGGCCATTCTGTTCATAATATGACTCATGAGTATTGATAAGAAAAAGGTTTGTTCGTTTCTTTTTATTGAGTGTTTTGGTAGAATGGTTCCTATGGGCTGGATGATCTGAGACAAGTACAATTATTGTGTTTTTACTGTACGGAGAGTTGCGAATTCTATTTATAAATTTTGTTATAAGTATATCGGCACAAGCGATTGAGTTGAGATATTGATTTTTTCCAGACAGGTATTGAACCTCTTGGCAGCTTTTATTGCGGTAGCCTCTTGGGGCATGGGTGTCTAGCGTAAGAAGAAATAGTCCAAAAGGGATCTTGGATTGAGACTGTTGTTCAAAGTCCTGGTATGTCAGGTCTAGTAACGTGTCATCATGAAGTCCCCAAGTATTTTTATAGTTTTGGTCTTTTAGGGTGGGTTTGAATTCTTGCCATCCTTTGATTGTATCAAATCCATGGCTGCTATAAAAATTACCTTTGGCCGCATAACTTAGGTTTGCCCCTCCAAAATAAGTAAGATTGTATCCAGCTGATTTCAGGAGATCTCCTATGCACGTGGCACCAGATAGAAAACGTTCCATTCCTCCCATGGCAGATTCTTGGTATTTAGAGGCTCCCATAAGAGGAATTCCGCACTGGCTGGCGATCATTCCCGTGATGGTGACTCCGGCATTGATGGGGATAATGTTTGTAAAAGAAATACTCTTTTGTTCGAGTTCTTTTAGGTTTGGAGTGAGGTTTGGAAATAGTGTTTCATCTAAGAAGTTTCGTTCAAGGCTTTCTGCATAAATAAAAACAAGGTTTTTGGGAGAGCTAGTTTTTTTAATAGAAGGGGCTTGGTAATAAGTATTAAAAGAATTTATATCAACGGTGTTCTGAGTGGAGGGGGTACGATATTCCGCGAGAAGAGAATAGAGGTAATGGCTTGTTGGGTGGAGGAGTATCGCGATTCCGATCAATATAAATTGGAAGAGAAAAACCTTAACTTTAGAGGTTTTGCTATATACAAAAATACAAAAGTAAAAAATCCCTCCTAACACTAAGAATCCCAAAAGAATGAGTATTATTTGAGGAAGGAATGAAGTAAGGCTGATACCTTTAAATCCATTGAATAAGTGAAAGGTGATCCCATCGGTGAATCCAGTGCCTGTAAAATAATAAGCAACTCCAAAAGAGAAGCATAAGAATAGGAATACAAGGGAGAGGCTGAAAAGGCATATTTTTTGTTTCAAGGAGTTTGAAGATTCAATTATAAAACAAAGGCCTATAGATAGAACAAATAGTAAGAGTGAAATGCCCAATAATATAAAAGTCATACCTTCAGATTATAGGGTAAATAGTTAGAGGAAAGAAAGAACAATAAGGGGGGACTTTTATTATTTAAAATGAAGAATGAATTGTGAAATGTTAAGAGTCTTAAACTAAATCTAGATATTTGCAGACAAGGCGATTATAAGGAAAGGAAGGAAATGATTGATCGTTGAAATTAATTGGAATTTGTTTACAGATTATTTGTGCCAGTTGGAATAAATTGAAATAAGTTATAAAATGTAATATAAGTGTAGATATGATAAATAAATTTGTAAAAAACTTAGAATCAGGGATTGATAATATTAGAAATAGAGGAAGTTTAAGTATTATTGAGGTTGAGGCGGAGTGTGAATATGAATTAATTACTCAAGAAACATTTAAAGTATTGGCTGATGAAGTTTCTTATGCCATGCTGAGCAATAGAGTGAATATTTTTAGGTTAGGGCTAAGGATAGATTCTAATAGATTATATGACTTACCAGATGATATATGGTATAATATTCCTTTGAGAGGGAAAAAAATAAATAATATTCCAACTGTTTTTGTGCATATAGATGATTATCGTAATGTAGTAAATCAAGTATTAAAAGAAAGCGATAGTGAGGTTATTTGTAATCAATGTGGACCAATGTCTAAACAAATAATAAAAGCAACATCTGTAGCTCAGCGTAGAGATATGTATGATCTTTTATGTCAAAATAGTTGTATTTACCCATTATTCAGAAGTCAAAAAGTAGAGTTGCTATTTGTACAGCAGAGAACAAATGATGGTATTGATGATGTTTTACATCGAAAAGAAATAGATGAAGAACTTGAAAAATCTTCCGTT
The DNA here is from genome assembly GCA_018608565.1 of Candidatus Altimarinota bacterium. Classification (GTDB taxonomy): domain Bacteria; phylum Patescibacteriota; class Gracilibacteria; order UBA4473; family UBA4473; genus JABAZT01. The sequence goes on along the minus strand of JABAZT010000040.1, from coordinate 317 downwards.
AGTAAATTTCATGTCGATGGTGGGGCTGGGTTAGCGGTCTTTCTAACAAGTTATGAAGGGAATGCTATGCGTTATTTGAACTGAGTAAATTTTACTTTACTCCCAATCCTTGTCTAAGGGCATGGATATGTCGTGCTGTTGCAGAATCTTTTCGAGAAAGAGATTTTATCTTTCGGATTCCGTGCATGATCGTGGTGTGATTTTTTCCTCCAAAACTTTCTCCTATAGACTCAAGACTCATTTTCAAAATATCCTTACACAGCAACCAGCAAATCTGACGAGGGAAGACAATTTCTTGTTTTCGGCTCGTTCCCAAG
>JABAZT010000031.1 GCA_018608565.1 Candidatus Altimarinota bacterium | reverse complement strand
CATAAAGAATGCAGATTTATCAGCAATTTTCATCGTGGCTAGAGATTTTTGTGAAGTATCAACTCTCCCCTTAAGGGTCTGAAGCTTTTTCAATGCGGCAACCATTTTCTTCTTACTCGCATATTTAGCTCCTCCTTTGTCGGCATGAAACTCTCTCCATCGAGAATAACTCATAACAATGATCGAAGCCAAAAGGCTAAATACAATCTCAAACGCAATAGAAAGCCCCAAATAAACCAATCCTCCAACCGCACCTCCTTCATCTCTATTCATAGCTTTCTGAACGGCATAGGCGGCAATACGAGCAAAGAAGATTACAAACGTATTCACCACTCCTTGAAGTAAAGACATCGTCACCATATCTCCATTGATAACATGTGCCATCTCATGGGCGAGCACTCCCTCCACTTCATCATCCGTCATTTCATTGAGAAGTCCTTGTGACACAGCAACGAGCGCACTATTTTTTCTCCATCCGGTAGCAAACGCATTCACCTCATTAGATGGATAAACTCCTACATCTGGAATCCCAATCCCAGCTTGTTCTGCTATTCGAGATACAATCGTAACGAGCTTACTCTCTTGAGTATTTTTTGGTTGATCGATGATTTTGATCTTCATCGTCCACTTTGCCATAGGCTTTGAAATAAGAAGAGAAATAAAACTTCCCGCAAATCCAAAAAACGCAGCCACAAAAAGAAGAGATTTGAGATCCAATCCATTTGGTTTGAGATAGTTACTATCAATCCCAAATATATGAGAAACAATGAAAAACATCGCAATCACCGCGATATTTGTAAGAATAAACAGTCCAATTCGTCGTAGCATAATATATAGTATTTAAGAGTATAAACAGATCGTCATCCTGAGGCACGAAGGATCTATCTAATCCAAAACATTCTCAAAATTCATGACCAATATACGCCTAATCAATAAAATGATCAAACATTTCTAGCAGTCTAGACTACAGACTGATAATTAATAGCTATTATGATTCTTCATCCACAGGAAATTCAATAACATTTGTTATACTCTTCCTAGTCGTAGTAACCCGTAAAGAAGGATTATGATGAGGAGCTTCAGCTATTCTATTCTTTTCCCTTGGAATTGGAATAATCTTCTCTGGACCTACTTCTTCTATATCCTCACCCTCAACACCAGTATGATCTGTTGGATCTCCAAATTTCCCATCAATGACTTGTGATCTTTGTATTCTTATCATGGATATATTTTAAATTAAAAACAAAAGAAAGTCAACCCCCTTGTGTAATTTACAAATTATGAATAATCAAAAGAAGCCTCAAATTAATCTTCGATATAAACTCAATAGCAATTTTTCTCAGAATCTCATTATAGCTCCTCAGCATTTCCTAGCCCAAGAAGTTCTGTATCAGACTCAACATCCAATATACCCCCAACCGTCAGATGAACATTCAACATATTAATAACTCTATTATAAACCGTGACATTCTCCACGGCACTTTTCAGTCTTTCAGCTATTTTATCGCTTTCTAAAACCTCAGACCACTTTTTATTTACCCGAAGACAAATAAGATTCACCCTCCATACAATGTCTTTAAATGATATTTCTTCTTTAAGCTGACGTTGTTTTTCTGTACTTATATGTACTTCATCACAGATTCGAGAACTAGATTTTCCATCTTGAATCAGAACTTGTAAATGAAGACGAACACTATCAACAATATTTTTCAAAAGCATTTCAATATTAAATATTTCATCAATATCAAAGTCATTCCCTCCAACATATCGATCTCCCTCAACACTCCCAAACAAACGATCTACATTACGGACTAAAGCCTTCTTTGTTTCTAAAGACATAAAAAACACTTTTAATATAAATACAATAAAGCATTTATATCCTTACCCGTCAATCAACACCGCCTTGATCCTGCGAACACCTCGACCACAAGACTCCTGCTTCTTGATTTTAAAACGAGCCAAATCACCCGTCCGTTCTGCATGCGGACCACCACAAATTTCTAGTGACCATTTCCCCATATCATAGACTTTCACCACATCACCATATCTATCTAAAAATGCTCCAATAGCGCCTTTTTCAAGCGCTTCTCCTACTGGCATTTCGCTATAGGTAATCTCTACATCGTCAGCAATCGCATCATTAACATACGCTTCGATCTGAGCAATTACCTCCGGAGCAATTTTTTCCTCATGAGAAAAATCAAAACGCAGCCGCTGTGGAGTTATATTCGCTCCACGCTGCTCCACATGCTCTCCCACAAATTTCTTGAGCGCCGCATTCATAAGATGTGTAGCTGTATGCAATTTTTTTTCTGCCTCCGTATCTTCCCCCGTCAACCCTCCTGCAAATTTTCCTGCAGAACCCGCTCGCGATTTTGCTTGATGCGCTTCCAATTCTTTTTGATATCCATCAATATCCACATCTAGCCCTCGTTCTTTCGCCAACTCTTGAGTCATTTCAATCGGAAAACCATACGTCTGATACAAATCAAAAGCCAACACCCCTTCTACCTCTCCACCTTTCAATCCCTCAACCTTCTTCCCAAAAACTTTCTCTCCCTTTTCCAATGTCTGCCGAAACTGATTTTCTTCCGCCTCCAATTCATTCATAACAAACGATTCATTCGTAAGAAGCTCTGGATAATGAGCTCCTAGCTTAGCAATAACTGCCTGAGCAATAGGAAGACAAAGATTATCATTAACTCCTAGTTTTCGTCCGTGACGCACCGCCCGACGAATCATCCGACGCAGAATATATCCTTGATCTACATTTGATGGAGAAACCTTATCCCCAAGTATGATCACAGCCGTTCTAATATGATCCGCAATGATTCGTGCTGAATTATGCTTATCCGTATCAGCTACTTTGTTTTCTAAGATTTCTGGAAAATGAGCCAGTTGAGCAATTTGTTCAAAAATTTCTGTAAAGGCATCCGTCTCATACACCGATGTCATTCCATTGAGAACCGCTACCGTTCGCTCCATACCCATCCCTGTATCTATATTTTGTGCCGGCAAATCAACCAAAGATTGATCCGCTTCACGATTAAACTGCATAAATACATCATTCCAAATTTCCACCCACCGAGGATCTTCCCACGTATCTTGATAACTCTCTGGAGCTGGCATATCACCCGTCCAGTAGTGCATCTCCGTACACGGACCACAAGGCCCTGTGTCTCCTTTTTTCCACCAGTTATCCTCTCCTAGATATCCAATACGATTTTCAGGCACCCCAAGCGATTTCCAAAGCTCCGCAGATTCCTCATCTCGATCGGCACTCTCACTTCCAGCAAAGACGGAAAACGCGAGTCGTTCTAGAGGAAGCCCCAGGGTTTCTGTCAAAAATTCAAAGGACCAAGGAATTTGTTCTTTTTTAAAAAAATCTCCCAATGACCAATTTCCCAACATTTCAAAAAATGTTAGGTGGGTCGCATCTCCAACCTCATCTATATCTGCCGTCCTAATACATTTCTGAAAATCTGCGAGACGATTCCCCTGTGGATGCTTCTCGCCCATTAGATAGGGAACTAACGGATGCATTCCCGAATTATGAAACAAAGCCGTCGGATCATTGTCCGGCAATACTCCCGCACTCGGAATAATCGCATGCTCTCTTTCAGCCCAAAAATTGAGCCATTTTTTTCGAAGATCGTCAGTTGTGTGTTTCATCGTGTATAAAAGTAAGAAAATTATATAAAAAAACCAGCCCGTCTCAGGCTGGTAAAAGAAAGAAAATCTAATTCCAACCTATTTGTAAGATATTCGAACGGCTCGTTCTCGACCTTCTCCAACTGAATCTGTCTGAAGATCTGGATAGGTGTTCACTATATATAGATGTACCACTCGTCGAAAGAACGGACGCATCGGAGGGAGCTTTATTTCTGCTAGATTTCGATCCTTCATCATAGCGATGTATTTCTCCGCCAGTTCAATACGTTTTTCTTCTTGTTGTTGGAGATATCCATCAATATCAACCGTTACAAAAATATTTTCTCCATTTTGAGCATAAAGCATATTCTTGAGCAAAAGCTGAATAGAGTTAAGAGTTACTCCATTCTTCCCAATCAGTCGAGAAGGATTATCTGTTTCAATATTTGCTCTATAATGACCATTTTCTTCTGAAATAGTAACACAGTCATATTCCGCTCCAAACTTATCTAAAAATAGTTTCAAGGCTTTTTGAATTATAGTTTCCATGTGTACAGATTTATACAAATATTTTTCTACTAAAAGAAATATGCGTTTTTTCACTCAAAAATCAAGAAGAAAGCAAAATCAAATAAGACCTACATTCCAATACATAACTCCGATTTTCTATTCCTTTAATCTTATATTTCTGCGCTCGTAAGATATTGCTGAATTTGATCCACCACAAACCAAGATAAAAAAGCAACAACCAATCCAATCAAGGCATATTGAATCGTCTGTTTTCCTCCATCCTTATTCTCCGTAATACTTCCAACAATATACCGAACACCGCCGACCATAATCATCACCACACAGATTCCTCCGACAATCATTAACAAGTATTCCACCATATGAAGAATGAATTTTGGAATATCACTCGTATGAATTTCTCCTGAAATCAACTTATTAGCCAGTTCTGAATTCGATTCTTTGTCCGGCAATAGTCCGGTAGGACCACTCGCCCAAACTTGATTCACTCCTACAAAAAACCCTCCAAACACAATCCAATATCGAAACCAAAAAAAAATCTTATTCATATCCTTCCATTGTATCACGAAAACAAGCTGATACTCAAGCTATTTTTTTGACTTTAGCCTACATTTTTATAGCATCGCGCGGAAATAGGAGGTTTTTCGCCTCGACTTTTAACCCTATCATTCATACTTACATCATGAGTCAACAAAATCTACCACTCAAACAAGTCCGAAACATCGGAATCATCGCCCACATCGATGCAGGAAAAACAACCTGTACCGAACGTATCTTGTACTACACAGGAAAATCACACAAAATCGGAGAAGTTCATGACGGAGAAGCCACTATGGACTGGATGGAACAAGAACAAGAACGAGGAATCACTATTACCGCAGCAGCCACTACGGCCTTCTGGGGGGATTACCAATTCAACATCATTGATACTCCTGGACATGTGGATTTTACGGTAGAAGTAGAACGATCAATGCGTGTTCTAGACGGAGCTGTTACCGTATTCGACGGAGTAGCAGGAGTAGAGCCTCAATCAGAAACCGTATGGAGACAAGCTGACAAATACAACGTTCCACGAATGTGTTTCATCAACAAGCTTGACCGAACTGGAGCTTCATTTATGCGATCATACCAATCAATCGTTGATCGATTGACTAAAAACGCATACCCAATCCAACTTCCAATCGGAAACGAAGCAGACTTTCGAGGGATCATTGATCTTGTAGAAATGAATGCCGAAGTCTACTACGACGATCTAGGGAAAGATGTTCGAACAGAAGAAATTCCAGCCGATCAACTCGAAGAAGCCAAAGAATGGAGAGAGAAACTCATCGAACACGTTTGTGGTACCGATGATGTTCTTATGGAAAAATACTTCGGAGGAGAAGAAATAACGGTAGAAGAACTCAAAGCTGGAATCAGAAAAGCAACTATCGCTGGAGACCTCGTCCCAGTTACAACAGGAACAGCACTCAAAAACAAAGGAGTACAACCACTTCTTGATAACGTATGTGCGTACCTTCCATCGCCTCTCGACGTTCCATCTATTGAAGGAACAGACGTAGATGATCCAGAGAAAATTATATCTCGACAACCAAGCAACGACGAACCTCTTGGAGCTCTTGCCTTCAAAATCGCAACTGATCCATACGTAGGACGAATTACATTTGTTCGAGTATACTCTGGAGTCCTTAAATCAGGATCGTATGTCTACAATCCAGTTTCTGGACAAAAAGAACGAGTTGGACGATTGCTTCAAATGCATGCAAACACTCGAGAAGAAATCCCAGAAATTCCAGCAGGACACATCGGAGCGGTAGTAGGACTCAAGGCTACTCGAACGGGAGATACACTCTGTGATGACAAGAACCAGATCGTTCTTGAATCAATGGACTTCCCCGAACCAGTAATCGCTATCTCGATCGAGCCAAAAACAAAAGCCGATCAAGAAAAAATGGGAATTGCACTTCAAAAACTCTCGGAAGAAGATCCAACATTCAGAGTTTCTACAAACGAAGAAACCAACCAAACTATTATCGAAGGAATGGGAGAACTTCATCTCGATATTCTAGTAGATCGAATGAAACGAGAATTCAAAGTTGAAGCTAATATCGGACAACCACAAGTGGCATACCGAGAAACAATTCAAAAAGAAATCACAGCTGAATACGTTCACAAAAAACAATCAGGAGGACGAGGACAATTTGGTCACATTATCTGTAAAATTCGACCTGGAGAACCTGGATGTGGATTCAACTTCATCAACTCAATCAAAGGAGGAACGATACCAAATGAATACATCCCGGGATGTGAAAAAGGATTTAAAGAAGCTGTTACTACAGGAATCCTTGCTGGATACCAAGTAGTAGATGTAGAAGTAGAACTCATCGATGGAAAATACCATGATGTAGATTCTTCTGAGCTTGCATTTAAGATCGCTGCACAAAATGCCTTCAAAGAAGGAGGAAAAACAGCTGATCCAGTCATCATCGAACCAGTAATGAACGTGGAGATCGTAACTCCAGAAGACTACATGGGAGATGTGATGGGGAACGTATCATCAAAACGAGGACAAATTCAAGAAATGGGAGACCGAGGAATGGTAAAATTTGTAAAAGCACAAATCCCACTCGGAGAAATGTTCGGATACGCCACAGATCTACGATCTATGACTCAAGGACGAGCCAGTTACTCTATGGAGTTTGGGGAATACATGAAAGTTCCAAAAAAGGTACAAGAAGAAATTATCGCAGAACGACGAGGAGAGTAATCTCTTTGAATAAATAAGATAAATAAAAAGCCCAGACAAATGTCTGGGCTTTTTCTCAATACCTAAATCAATTTTCTAAATTATATTTAGGATTCATCAGCTACTTCTTCCGTTGATACGGTATCCTCTGTCGCTATTTTCGCAACACCACCAGACACTTGTGTTTGTAAAGATTCTACGAGTTTCATAGAATTCTCATACTGCGCCTGAAGCCCATCGCTTTTCTCATTAGCCGCTGCAAGTTCATTTTTGAGCCCTTGTATCTCAGCTCTCACCTCAGCCACTGCATCCAATTCACGCTCTTTCTGTCTCATCGCACTTAGACTTGCCTTTGCAAGAACTACTCCTGAATCAGTAATCTGATATACAGGTTTATCTGAATCTACTAATTCCATTTTCTCGAGTGCCCCAGTATCACACAGTAATTGTAATCCCTCACTCTTTGGGCCGCGATGATTCGAAGGAAAAGAAGTCTTAAAACCGCTAATCGCATCCACTCCTACCTGATAATCAATTTCCCCACCATTAGAGGCAGAGAAAAAACACAAAAGAAGTGAATCGGATGGATTCAATCCATAGTCAAGGCTTGCCCATTTATTTATTTCCGGGAGTGAGACCGATCCTGTCGCCTCTGCTACTTCAGAACTGGTAGATCCTGCCATCGCTAAGAGAGCTTTAGCACTAGATATTTTACTATCTTCTGAGAAAAGTAATTCTACAATTTCAGGATTATCTAAAACCAGTTGTAGAGGAACTGATTTTCCGAAATCAACTTCACTAGTTATCATTGTCATTATGATTAAATTAAATCCAAAATAACAAGAAATTATTAATTGTCAATACATTGTGATAAATGATAAAATTTCAGGAGTCTTCGTATCAAAATGAAGGCTCTTTTTCAGACTATATGAAAAAAAATGAATCAATAAGGATTAAATAACCACAAAAAAGCCTCAAAATCTATCTAACACATCAATACTGGTCCATCCTTTCTAGATTTTCTACGTTGTTTCTCCTCACTCAATCGTTGTGCTTCAGCCTTAAGCCATGCTTCAAAAAAACTTCTAATACTTTTATCCTGCTCAAAATCATAAACCTTATCAATAACAAATATAAACTCAAAGATAATTCTATCCTTCTCTAGTCTACTAATATTCATCCCTTTACTATAAATAGAACTATCTTTCTCCTCAATAAGAGATTCAAGCTCATTCCAAAAGTTAGAATCAGGACAATTCGGAGGACTCCAACTATTAAAAATCATCATCCTCTCCAAAATATCCTGACATTCTACTTTCAGTTTTTCTGGAAGAGGTCGTATAAGCTGTCTAAGCCCTGGAAGATGTTCTTTGACATCAGACTTAACTTTCATCTTATTTTCTCGCCAGCGAGGAAATTCAGACTCTACAACAATATATTCTTCTCGTGCTGGCTCTGGATGAATATCTATCGCACTATTCACCTGGTCTATAAGACGCCGTCCCCCGAAAAAAACCAACGGGACAGCTACAACTGAACTAGCTCCAATAATCTTAAATAAACGCCTTCTACTTAGAAATTTCTGCCTATCACTATCATCTAAATGAACCCAATCGGTAGACCATTCTTGTGTCATCATATATGTTTTAATCTAAAACAAAAAAAAATGCAAATCATCAATCTACTTCCAAGCACAAAAAAGCTCCACCGAAGTGAAGCCTTTGTATAATTGGTAATATAAATTTCTGAAAATTAACGTTTTGAGAACTGAGGCGTTCGACGTGCTCCGTGAAGACCTGGTTTTTTCCGTTCTTTCGTTCGGCTATCTCGAGTAAGCAGAGAGCTTTTCTTCATTTGTTCTCGGAAAGTTCCATCTTTCTTAACCAATGCTCGAGCAATTCCAAGCTTGATAGCATCAGCCTGAGCTGATTTCCCACCTCCCTTAGTAATAATCACAAGATCATAGTCTTTTTTTCCTCCAACTTCCTCAAGAGCCACAAGAGCTCTTCTGAAAATATCATCGGTATCAGCCCATTCTCGAAGGGTCATACCATTTACTGTAATATCTCCTTTTCCTGCTGCATACAGACGAACTGTAGCAACTGAAGTTTTTCGTTTTCCGTTGGCGTAAAAGTAGGCTCGATTATTCATTATTTACTCAATGTTAGAGGTTGTGGTTTTTGTGCAGCGTACTGATGTTCTTCTCCAATAGTAAGGAAAAGTCTTCGCATCTGATCTTTTCTAAGACGATTTTTTGGAAGCATTCCTGAAACAGCTGATTCCAAAATTCGTTCTGGTTGTTTAGCCCGAACAGTTTTTAGAGTTTCAACCTTAAGATGCCCAAGATATCCAGAATGTCGAAAATAATTTTTTCGTTCTTCTTTATGTCCTGATACTTCAATTTTATCAGCATTAATAACGATTACATACGCCCCCATATCACTATGTGGTGTATAACTAGGAAGGTTCTTCCCTCTTAGAGCATTGGCAATATCTACGGCCAAAGTTCCAAGTCGTTTTCCAGCTGCATCTACGATAAACCAAGGTCGATCAGCATTTTGTACGTTCTGTATAAGTGATGTTTTTTTCATGGTTATTTACTATCTTCATTAGGAATCAATTCTACCAATACCATAAGGGCATTATCTCCTGCTCGGTATCCAATCTTTGTATTTCTTGTATATCCAGAAGTTTTCTTTGTTTCTTTTACAAACTTTATCAAATTTCGAGAAGATTCTTCTGTTGTTACAATTCTCATTGATTCACGAATAGCATTCATGTCGTCTTTTCCTTTCACTTTCGTGATAAGCTTCTCAGCTTCAGACATAAGCGCTTTCGCTTTTGCTTCTGTTGTCTTCACCTTTCCATGAAGGAAAAGAGAAGTAACAAGGTTTCTAATCAACGCTTTTCGCTGATCAGCAGGTCGGTTTAGTATGGCTTTCTTATTTCGGTGTCGCATCGTGTAAGGTAATTATTTACAAGTTTAAAGTATGAGATTACAGTTCAATCGGTTCTCCATCATTAGCTTGGACATATCCTCGTGCCTGAAGCACTTGATCAAGTTCTTGCTTGGCTTTTTGACCGAATCCTCGAAGCTGAGTAAGCTGAGACATTGGAGTTTTAAGCAATTGCTCTACAGAAGTAATACCTCCGTTCACAAGCGCATTAAGCGTCCGTTGAGAAAACCCAAGAATATCAATAGGAGTAAACGATTCTTCAGAAGCAACGGTATTAGCCAATTGCTCTGCTTCTTCTTTTTGTTTAATGAACGCAAAGCTTGTAGTAAAGTCTTCGTCCGTATAGGCTTCTTCTTCATTGAAAAGTGAAAAGTAACTCTGAAGAATTGAAGCAGAAAGTTTAATTGCTTTATCCGCCTCCAGACTTCCATCAGTTTCTACTTCAAGTACCAATTGATCCAAGTTTGTATTGTCTCCAACCCGTGCTGGTTTCACATCATACTTCACTCGTATAACTGGAGAGAAGTTTGCATCAATCAAGATAAATTCTGCATCTTCTTCTTTTACATTATCCACACTTTCAACCACTCGGAACCCAACTCCTTTTTCAACTCGTAGTTGAATTTTAGATTTAGGATCAGCGCCATCACATACCGAGATAAGTTGAGATGGTTCAAGAATTTCAATATCACTTGAAACCTTGATGTCTTTTGCCGTCATTTCTCCAGACTTAGAGAGTGGAAGCTCTACAACCTCTGGATCTTTAGAATGTTTCTTAAGTCGTAGCTGACGAATATTCAAGATCATATCCAAAGCACTATCTTTTACTCCAGGAATAGTTGTAAATTCATGAGTAAGTCCGGGTATTTTCACCGCCGTAACAGCCGTACCAGGAAGAGAAGAAAGTAGTACACGTCGAAGCGCATTCCCAAGAGTTGTTCCATATCCAGAAGGAAGTGGACTCACCGTAAGCGTAGCAACAAATTTGCTTTGCTTGTCGATTTTCAGCTTTGGAGCACCGATCGTGTCGTGGAGAATATGCATAAGGTAAATAAGTGAATAAGTATTTGTATTTATATATTATCGAGAGTAGAACTCAACGATAAGTCGTGATTCAATAAGACCATCAAAGTAACGTTCATCTGGTAGTTCCATGATTTCAACTGCAATGTTTTTATCATCTACATTGAGCCATGCTGGAACCGTATGTGATTGAAGTGATTCTTTCACCTTAACAAACAAAGAACTACCTTTCTTTGAAGGTCGAACTTCAATTTTGTCACCAACACTTACTTGAAATGAAGGAACATCAGTCCGTCGCCCATTAACTAAGAACATACCATGAGTCGACATCTGTCTCCCCTGAGCTCTAGTCAAAGCCAAGCCAGCTCGATATAAAACGTTATCAAGTCTTCGCTCCAACAACTGAGAGAGTGCGTCTCCCGTTACAGCTTTTGAACGAGTAGCCTTGTCAAAATAATTTCTAAATTGTTTCTCAGAAACTCCGTACATTCGTTTCATCTTCTGCTTCTCACGAAGTTGACGAGCATACTCCGTCATCTTCGCCATACGTTTCCCACCATGCATCCCAGGGACACCAGGCTTTCGCCCCATGAGTTTCGTATATTTAGGAGAACCAAAGAGATTAACTCCTTCTCTTCTACATTGCCGTGCTTTAGGACCGTGGTAAACCATATCTAGTATTATAAGTAAATTTTTGAAATTATGTTCTTCGTTGACGCTTAGGTCGACATCCTCCGTGTGGAACTCGAGTCACATCTGCAATAGAGACAACTTCTAGTCCTCCATTCATGAGTCCTCGAATTGTTTGTTCTCTTCCTGGCCCCATACCTTTGACATAAACATCAACACTCTGAATTCCAAATGATTGAGCTTTTTCGGCTACTGCCTCCGCTGATATTTGTCCAGCATAAGGAGTAGACTGTCGAGCCCCTTTAAAACCATGTGCTCCTGGACTACTCCAAGCCAATACATTTCCTTCTGGATCTGTAAGCGTAACAATAGTGTTATTATACAAAGCTCGGACAAACACTCGAGCGTGTTCTAATTGTTTTCGGATTTTCTTCTTTGAGTTTTGTGCCATGTTGAGTTGATAGTAATTTGGTAAATGGTTTTGATATTAGTATTTTGACTACTTCAGACCCTTCTTCTTCCCTGCCATAGTTTTCTTTTTCCCTCGTCGAGTTCGAGCATTCGTTTTGGTCTGTTGACCACGAACCGGAAGTCCTCGTCGATGACGAAACCCACGATAAGAACCAATCTCCTGAAGCCGCTTCACATTCTGTTGTACTTCTCGCTTCAAATCAGAATCAAGAACCCAATCAAAACTAGCAAGAGACTCTCGAATATGTTCTTCTTGATCTCCCGTAAGCTCCTTCACTCGAACATCAGGACTAAGCTTTGCTTTTTCACACACAAGAGCTGATCGCTCTGGACCAACTCCATGCACATAAGTAAGAGCAATTATAAGTCGTTTATCTGATGGAATTGTTGTTCCGGCTATACGCATGAGAAAATTTTAATTTTTAAATTAATATATGATTAATATCGTTTTTTAAGTCGTCGCTGATGAGCTCGTCCTTGTCGAGCTTTATTTCGAGCATTTCGTGGATCAATTACATAGACCCGACCACGTCGTCGCACTACTTGACACGTAGTACTTCGTCGCTTTGCGGAACCAATTGAACTAACACACTGCATAATATTTTTGATTTATTAGGTTAGAAGCCTTTCGATAAGAATATTAAATCCTTAATCCCTAGCCCTCTCTCTTAACCAGCCCTTCTTTGAGATTTCTTTAGTCCTGGGGCATTCGGAGACCTACCGTTCAAGCCGCCGCGGCGGGTACTATGTCGGTAGGTAATACGACCCTTGGTCATATCATGCGGATCCAGTACGAGTGTCACCTGATCTCCTTCTACGATACGTATGTAATGCATTCGTATCTTTCCAGATATATGAGTGAGAACCTCATGCCCTTCAAATCCTTCGGTCGTCAACGTCACAACAAATCGATTTCCTGGGCGAGTCGCACTGACTACCCCATCGACTACGAATTCATCGTCCTGTTGAGACATATAAAGGTTTTAAGACTAAAAAAGCCGACCGATAGTAGACAACTCGTCCTACTTGTCAAACTTTTTATAACAGAATACCGAGATACATTTTATAGATTAAGGATTCGAGCAATTGACAAGCACAAAGCGTAAATTAAAAAAGCATTAAAAAGCAGAAATCCTGAAATCTAACTCCTCAAATCAAAAATCGATAACTCTTTTCATATCAATCCCCAAATTGCTGACGAAACTTTTCTCTCAGTGCTCTTCTGGCCTCTTGACGCTCTTGGGGAGGGAGTCCTTGCAGTCGTTCAAAAATTTCAGCTCGAAAAACCTCCAACTCGTTTCTACTAATAGCCCCAGAATCAAGTTTATGACGAATCCTATTTGGTTCAAATCGACGTAAAGGAGCCACTACGTCTGCTACGAAATGGCCTTTGTCCGTTATTGCCCCCACAACTCTTACTGGAACAAACTCTGGCTTGCCCGCCTCCAATCGGATATCTGAATCCAGATAATCTACATTCCACTTAGTCCCATCGGGCTCCTCTAATACAAATACATTTACCATTTCATCCACTTCTACAATATTTCCCAACAAGCGCCCTTCTTCTGGAGCAAACCAACGTTCCATCTGCCGTTGATGAAAACTTTCATACCCTGGAACAGAGCGATCAAAAACTTCATCCAACTTTCTTCCCTGTCCTATTCCATATAAAATAGACCCAAAAATAATCCCCAACAACACATTAGCCCCAAGTAACTGAACCAAGGTCCATTTATATCCTTTTCGAGTATGCTGGACTCCAAATAAAGCCAACAAAATAAACAACGCAAAAAATAAAATCCAAAACACCGGCAATAAACTCACAAAGACAGAGACCCCAGAACCAGAAAATTCAGACAAAAGATCAAAGTCATCCGTCCGAAACGTATACCAAATCACAGCGACTCCAAAAGCCCCAAATACAATTCCTGCTAAATACAAAAACCAAAACAGAAACTCCTGAACCATAAAGCTCGATTTTGATCGAGGCTCAATAGACTCTTTTTCAATTTTCTGAAGGATGGAATTTTTAAGTTTATGATTCATAATTTCGAGTATCTAACGATTAGCATTCAATATTTGGTACGTATGAGAGAGGAGCTGTGATTCATTTATTCTATTGTCCATTGTTTCGCATCCATGCATCTTTAAAAGCTTTCTTCGCTCTATTAATCAGTGTCGCAACAGTTCCCGCTGGTTTTTTCAAGATATCAGAAATTTCATCATAACTTCGATCTTCTAGATATTTTAATACCAATACCTCTCTATATTTTTCTGATAACTGATTCATCACTCCTCGTACACGCTCTCCATCAAGTACCTGATCGACATCTGATTCAATATCCATGTCACTCGAAAGGACGGAAAAAACATCAAATTCATCATCGTCGCCCCCACCGTGTCCTCCATATATTTTATCTATATCGCCACGACTCTTTGCCTTTCTAAACGCAGAGATCGTCTCATTATGAGTAATCCTATAAATCCAACTACTAAACTTCACCGAACTGTCATATCCATTGAGATTCTTCCACAACTTCACAAATACCTCTTGTAGGATCTCCTCCGCCTCCTCATATGAAAAATGAGAAATCCTCAAGATATACTTCATTAGCCGACCTTGATATCGCTCAATCAAAACACCCAAACACGCCATATCATCTATGGCCCGCTCCATGAGCTGTTCATCTGGAAGTTCTGTAAGATCTGACATTCTTGAAACAAAGATAACCAAATAATAAAAATCCACAATAAAGTGACAAGGAATCGGAAGTAGTTTAAAATACAACTATGGCTCTAAGAAAATACTCAGACGTAAGTGAATCTGAAGAAAAAATAGCTCAAAAGCTATTAAAGTCTGCAAGCATTAACCTATCAAATGATATGGAAATCATAGAAAACAAAAGAATAATTGTTTTTGTAATGGGAGACGCAGGATCTGGCAAAGACTTTATACTAGAAAAAGCAAGAAATGGACTTACTGAATTTACAAAACTAAAACACAATAAAACTCATTCAAAATCTTCAACCAGAAAGGCACGAGAAGATGAAAAAGATCAAAACTCAAGTAGGTCTGGAACCAATATCATAACCTCAGAAGAATTTTCTCAAATGAAGGCTAATGGCGATTTCATTTTCGATTACGAATATGGACAAAAACAGTATGGAATAAACCAAACGATTCTGTTATCAGAGGCACAAGAGTCAAACATCTTATTCGTTCCAATTGCACTACCGATGAGAATGGAAAATTCAAGCCCCATAGAAATGGTTAGCACTCTAAATGATACATTAATAGATCAACAAACACTCCCTTTATTTATATCACTTCAAAACCCAAAAAAGAGAGAAAATTTAAGAAATCGATCAGAATCTACCGCACAAGAAATAGCACATCGCCTAAACATGATTTCAACTTACGTAGATAACAATCCTTGGTATCGAGGACTTATAAACAAAGGATGGATAGCTGAAATTACAAGTCCACAAGATACTGGAATTTCTTCTGACGAAGGAGCTCGAATATTTCTTGAAGCTATTAGCACACAAATCAAAAAACGTTCTCACGTAAACTTATCTCGACAAAGGAACAACCCTTAATCCATAAAACAATCTAGCAACATCCACCTCGCTCTATCGCCTTACAACAAGCCTGCTCTTTTCCAAGTTTGATCTCAATCCTCGTCTCATCAATCATGCCAACTATGCCTTGGTATTTAGCAATCGGATCACAAGGCGCATTGTATTCAAAAAACAAATCTCCATCTCCATCCACAGACTGCAACTTCTGAACCTGATATATAATCTTCAATACCTTCTCGGTCGTAAGCGGGTGATTTTCCGGATTCTTATCCCGAGGAACCCACAGCTGAAGCAATACTTCAGTCCATCTATTAGCCATTCCGCCACAATCCACTGACTCAATCTGGCAATTTTTTATCTCGGTTAGATGGTACACTCTGGGGATTACCTGCCCCAAAGCATCCAGAAAAACGACATCCTTTCCTTGATTAGATTCAAGTAGTTTTATAAATTCAGTAAAGGTTTTTAACATTGAGGCCATTATATATAATAAAATTCAAAACAAAAAACAACTACACATAAAAAACCTCAAATCCATTTTCTAGTATTTATATAACCAGCTTGCACAGGATCATCACCTTTATAAGTATTAAAAATTGTTCGTCCTTCATCATCATGCAATCCTCCATCAATCCAATCCTTCGAGTGTTCTAAAGAAATACACTTAATCCCTTGATCGAGACATTGTATTCCAACAAAAACATCTGCCATATTTTTCACCGGAAAACTATTTTCATAGTGTAATTTTAAAAATGAAGTATGAAATCCAGAAACTCCCGTACCAGGGATATGTACTTCAACTTCCTTACAATCTTTCCAATAGTAAGAGTTTCTGATTCTTTGTTTATAGTAACTCTCAATCTTCTTTGAAGGAATCGAACTACCATGAATCGTTATCAAGGCATTATGTGTATCAATGGCTTCAGCAAATGTTTCAATATAATTTTTTGGATACAAAATATCATCATCACACGAAAAATAATAATCATTTTGATAATTACCTACTTGTAAATATTTATTAGCATCACCCTTTTCATTTGTACTAAGTATTGGACGAACCCTCGGAAACTGACCAATAAAACTAGGAATTTCTAAAAAATCATTCAAAGCTAACTCAATAATATCAACTTGATCATGAAGACTATCAAGAACTTGCTCAAGTGTGTTGATTCGACTTGGTATTGTTGCTATTCCTACGACCTTCATATCTCTGAGATTATATCCTACTAAAAAAAGATCAAACGATTACAAAAGAAAGTTTAATAGAAGCAATTAAACCTCAAAATAAACAAAACAGCCAAAAACAGAGTACACAAAAACACCAGCTATAAAGCTGGTGTTTTCTGGAACTGTTAAATTCTCTTAAATCTCAGACGCTGACCACGAGATAGTTACACTATTTGGATAAATCAATATCAGGTAAAACCAAACAGCTTCTTGACCTATCCTTGTCTTGTTCTCACAAAAGACTCGGACGTTTAAAAAAATATAGTCATTCTCGTTTTGCCTCTGGACGAGGCGGTAATCCATCCGCACATTCCCGTACGGATACCTTGTTACGACTTAAGCCCAGTCATCGATTTCACCTTAGGCCACAATTATTTTGCAGACTTTGGGTGCCTCCGACTCCCATGCCTTGACGGGCGGTGAGTACAAGGCCCAGGAACATATTCAACGTGCCATGACTGATACACGTTTACTAGCGATTCCAACTTCATGAAGTCGAGTTGCAGACTTCAATCCGAACTGAGATTGGCTTTCTCCGATTTGCTCCACATTGCTGTATTGCTTCGGTTTGTACCAACCATTGTATTACGGGTGTAGCCCTAGACATAAGGGTCATGCTGATTTGACGTCATCCTCACCTTCCTCCCGCTTATGGCGGGCAGTCTCATGTGAAAATACAACACATGACGAGGGTTGCGCTCGTTAACGGACTTAACCGAACACCTCAAAGCACGAGCTGACGACAACCATGCAACGCCTGTCACTTATCCGGCCGAACCGACCCAATTGTTTCCAAAAGGTATGATAAGGATGTCAAGTCTAGGTAAGGTTACTCGCTTATTGACGAATTAAACCCCATAATCCACCGCTTGTGTGGGCCCCCGTCTATTCCTTTGTGTTTTAATCTTGCGATCGTACTACACAGGCGGC
>JABAZT010000026.1:950-2850 GCA_018608565.1 Candidatus Altimarinota bacterium | reverse complement strand
TCATCCTCACTTTCTCCCTGGGCAACAATAAAGCCAATTGCATGACCTCTTTCTTTTAAGCGCTCGGTAACATTACATACCACTCGACCCAAGCCAGCTTTAGGATTTATATTATCTGTAACAAAACATATTTTCATATTAATCAGTAAAGTAGACGGATCACTAAATTTTGCTCTTAATAATTCTTTCGTCTGACTCACACATAATATCTACTAACTCAGAAAATGAAGTTTCTGGTTTCCAACCGAGTATTTTCTCGGCCTTACTTGGATCACCTTGTAGATAATTTACTTCTCGCGGTCTATAAAACTCTGGGTTTATTTTAACAATAATTTCTCCTGTGCTTGCATCTCTACCAATTTCTTTCTCACCTTTGCCTTCCCACTCAATTTCATACCCAAAATATTTTCCGGAAATCTCAACAAAATCACGAACGGTATGAGACTCTCCACTAGCTATAACAAAATCATCTGGCTTATCCTGTTGTAGCATCAAATACATCGCTTTAACATAATCACCTGCATAACCCCAGTCACGCACAGCATTTAAGTTACCTAATTCAATATGTGCCTGCAAACCAGCTTTCATTTTTGCAAATGAATATGTAATTTTCCTGGTTACAAACTGTTTTCCTCGCCTAGGAGATTCGTGATGACACTGCAAAAGCATTTTGAGTCTTTCTTTTATTAACAATAAAATCCTCATGGGCACGAGTTTTAGCCTCTGCATAGGGACTCTCGGGTGCAAGTAACGTGTCCTCATTCTGTGGAGCTGGTGAATTGCCAAACATTTCACTCGTAGAAGCTTGATATATTCGCACATCCGGATTGGCCTGCAAAGCTTCATTTATAATACGACCGACACCATAATAGTTTATGTCCCAAGTCTCATCAGGACACTTAAAAGAAATTCCGACGTGTGATTGAGCAGCAAGATTATATATTTCATCAGGAACGACTTCTTTCATAATTTCTCTAACTCTGTTCAAGTCTCGTAAGTTACCATCATGAAAGTGGACTTTCCTGCCTGCAAACAGGTCGTTTAATCTAGTCGTAGGATCATTACTGGTTCGGCGCAAAATAGCATGAACTTCATATCCTTTATCAAGAAGAAGTGGTGCTAAATATGAACCGTCTTGTCCTGTAATACCCGTTATTAATGCAATTTTTGACATAATGCTTGCTTATTTCTGTAACATCTCGATTAATAATTTATTGGCATCATTATAACCTTATTACAACTTAAGACCATATTGACGTGTGGTTTAAAGAAAAGCAGATGATGTATATTTTAAAATAATCCTAATCAACTATTTCACAGGATCGATCGCACAGCAGTGTGAAGTGTGAAAATGCCACTTCTTAAGTTACAGGCTTTTTACAAACTATATAATACCCTGAAGCAAAAGTATTACACTCTATCCCTCCCCCTTCATAGTACTTTCGACCATACTCTTTCTTCACTAGGAAACCTAGGCGACGGACAACTTTTGCTATTAGGAAGATAATTGCCCGAGTAAATATTCCTCCACGGAATTCCATAGTGTAAGCCATACGATGAATCAAAACAGCCATAGTTTCAAAATTTTTTGTTTCGGGAACTAGCTCAGTAATTTCAAAATTACGGAATAGATGCTTCATTCCAGTTTCGGTATATCGATAATAGTCGTGTGGAACATCATGCATCGGAAACATGAATCTTGTTGTCAAAATCAATTGACCTCCTGGAGCCAATACACGATGCATTTCTGAAATAGCTTTTTCAGGTGTATGCAAATGTTCAAGAACTTCAGAACAAAGAATCACTTCAAACTCACCATCTTTAAATGGAAGGTCGTGAGCATCGGCAACTACATCTACGCCTTCTCTGTCTTCGATGTCTGATGATGTTCGGTTAGGAA
>JABAZT010000026.1:0-940 GCA_018608565.1 Candidatus Altimarinota bacterium | reverse complement strand
TTGTGATTTTTCTAGTTAACCATTTTTTCATATTTTTGGTTCTATGACTTTCATAATTTCTTCTACTCTGTTATCCCAAGAATATTTTTTTACATCTTCGTAAGCTTTCTGCACTACTGCGTTCACTCGCACATCTTCCAGTGCCTTAACTATACCTTCTGATAATGATTTTGCATCATCTGGTTCAACCAAATAAGCATTTATTCCATCTTTCAGAATTTCTTTAACTGAAGGTAAGTTTGAGGCGACAACCGGTCTTTTACTGGCCATATATTCAAACAATTTTAAAGGTGAGGTGTACTTTTCTGACATTCTGTATTCCGCACTATTAGGAAGAACAAGAACATCTGCTGCAGCAAGATACTGACTAACTTCTTCATGAGATACGTAACCGACCACAATAACGTTAGCGACGTCTTTAGCTGCCTCTCTAAATCTTTTAAGATCATTCTCATTTCCGCCAACAACCACTAATTTTGCTTGGGGGGTTATTTTTGCCGCTTCCAGTAAAGTATAAACTCCTTTCCAAGCAAATAAGCTACCAGCATAAACTACAGTCGGTTTTTCTAAGTCAAGATTAAACTTCATTTTAGCAACCTCTCTATCCAAGTCTCCTCTGAACTTTTCCAAATTAACTCCATCTGGAAACATTGAAATATTCTCTAAAGGAATGTTGTATTTGTGATGTAAATCTTCTGTTAGAGCATTTGTGATTGATATAATATGAAATTTTTTAATCTTCTTCAAGAACCACAATGTAACTCCGTCAAAATAATCTCTTGGTAAATCATGTACTTCGTAAAGAATAAATGGAGGTTTTTCCCAATTTCTGAGAATGAAAAAAATGCACACCAAAAAAAGCAAATGTGGTTCTCGACAAAACCAAAAATCTGCAGGATTTTTCTTAAGATGATTCGCAAACTTCCAAGCGGAAGTAATG
>JABAZT010000005.1 GCA_018608565.1 Candidatus Altimarinota bacterium | reverse complement strand
CTTATGAGCTTTCCCCTCATAATTAGCAATTTTATAAAAATCTTCAGAAGCCCAATTTTTAAAATCAAATTTAATATCAAAATCAGCTTTACCTTCTTCATTAAATTTTATATCTCCAGGCAACCGCTCAACTCCCACCGGAAGCACTTTTGAGATAATTTCCTCCACTTTATCCCCAACAGCTCTTGGATTATCAAGGGTTTCAAGTGGTTCAATACGAGATTTTTTCCAATCCAACACAACAGGCCGTTTCATTGCCTCAATTTTCTCTTGATCAAGAATCATCAAGATAAATTCTTTATCTTTAAATTTATATCCTAGTACTGAATCTTCCCCCAATTTATCGAGTAAAAGAGAAACATCCAAAATCATCTCAGGGCTATCCAAAATATAACTATATGCTTCACTTAGCTCTTCTATTTTAGATTTAAATTGAGACAAAAACTCATCATCAATCTCTTTCCCATAGGCATAACTCGCAACGCCCTCTGTATCAAATGGAATATCTTCGTATGACTCCAATATCTTTATAAGCGGTTGTATTCGCGCTCGTTCCTGTGACTGAGAGAGAAAATTATTATCTTCATGCTGATTCAATATTGCATGAAACTTCTGATCAAAACCTTCTATATCCTCTTGCATAGCCGGAATCATCTGCTCAATATTGGGATTTCCGATATCTCCATCAAATCCATATTCTTTCAACACATTCCTAAGTTTTTTAGCTAAACTAATATGCTCCGAATTAGATTCATCAAGTTCATAAAAATAAATCACCGAACCTATACAATTCAAGGCACGCTCAAATGAAGATACATCTTTTAGTCGATCTCTTGCTTCCACCATCAAAAACTCTGTCAATGTTTCAACAAATACAATTTCCTTGAGACTAGCATCCTTTGAGAGAAACTTATTCAAATCAGAAAAACTTCTTCCTTCAGGCAATTCCCCATTATCACGATATGGAGCTACATATCCTGCATATAAAAATTCATTCTCTATAAAATTATCAACTTCAAACCCAAGAATCATAGCTAAATAGGGCATCAATTCATCTTCAATCTCCTTCATCTCTCGAAATGATTCAAGGTCATACGACGGATCTTCCAGTTTACTCGCTAATTCTCCAAACCCTTCTTTTCCTTTCAAAACATCTTTGATATAACTCAGTATTTTTCGCTGAGTATCAACCTCAATATCAAACACTTCAAATTTCTCCCCCACTTTCTTCAACTGCAAAACACCTCGTCCTTCATACTTGGTTCCAACCAGATGTTCTTTCTTGACTCGACAATACTCAACTCCCTTATGATTCATCTGATAATCACTTTTCGAGGCCAAATAATCAGGACTGTTTCTATATCGTGGAGTCAGTAAATGCTGTTCAAGCTCATCCGCAGGTATTGGAGTGCCAAGATCTAGATCTTCATTTCTATCTGGGAGATAAAAACTCCCATCATTCCCCACTGCTAAATAACTAACGGCAAGCATCCCAAGCAGCGCTAAATTTTCAAGCCTAAAAGTAGTGATCTCACTACCCGGAAATTCTCGATCTTTATGAAATGAAGCTCCAGCAATAGAAATTTGCTTATAATCCTCAATCCCTTCGATCTCAAAGTTACCAAGCGCTTGAGCCAAAGCTCTTCTTTTTAGAACCTCGGCAGAATAATCTAGAATTCCATCCACAACCACAAACTCTTCTAATCCTAGATCTGGCACCTTCACATTCTTAGTAACCTTCAGTAGACGTTCTGCCTGAACTGACGTCAGTGTTTCCAATCCAGTCAAATCAACCGAATCGATGCTCACATCCCCTGATTCCAAAACCATCAATACCTCTTCAGAAATAGATTTAAGCATTTTTAAATCAACATCACCACCCTTATATATCTGGTTCACAATTCTTAAATTTTCTAAACCAGAACCTAAATCTTCTTTGTTCTCAAGAGCAATAACCGTCCCATACGTATTCGTAAGAGAGAGATTCCCTCCAAAATCAAGAACCAACTGTTCATCTGGTCCAGATTCAGCCACAAAAACCAGTGAATCTTTCGATTTCGAAATATCAATTTTTTTATTAGCAACAAAACGAACGCCTTCATGCACAAACTCATGAGGAATTACAGGCTCCATACCAAAGTGTTCTGTCTTTGTAGGATTATTATTCCCATAGGATTTCCGCTCTTTTTTTAATACCACGCCAAAATTCTCTAACCTATACTCTCTATTTCCTCCAATCTGAAAAACAACCTCATCGAAAAGTGTTTCCCCCAAACGTTCAACCCCCTTCAAAAAATCTTCTAAAGGCTCTGTTCTATTCCAAAATCCCGTCTCTGTTCCATCCGCAAAATGAAAAGCTATCCCTGTATTATCAGGAGAAACTCTATAAGTAGTACTACCATCAAAATATTGATCAAACACCGTCGCTTCAAAATCAGATAAATCATCACCTAAAACATTAACTATTTCATCATACCTACGATATCCAAGATATTCATGAGAAATATGCCAATCCAATGATTTTTCATCAGACACCTGAGCCAAATCAATAATACATTGATTTGGCTTATTTAGATTTATATACAATTTATTTTCTTGCTCTGAGAACTTGAGTTCAGGATTTTCAGACGTAAGGAAATTATAAGTGTATTCAGAAATAGAAATTCCTTCTAACGTAGCTCCTTCTTCCGTTTTCACAATTTCAGGAAGAATAAGATCTTTCGGAGGAGGAATCATTTTCTCTTTAGATCGATCCTCAGTTCCTACTGCACTTCGATTAATCTGATCCAAGAGGGTATCTATCTGATCTGGAATACTATCTCCATCTTCATCCAACGTAGTATCAAGCCCTTCATGTTCTGGATCATCCCCTGTTCCATATTTTCCATCAGGCCCCACTACAAGCCTTTTTGCAACAGCATCTATTCGCGATTCTAGAAAAACTATCGACTTACTCACCGCCTCAGCTCTTTTTTCTGCACTTACTACATCCTTAATTAATTTTGCTTCTGGAGCCTTTCCTTCATCATTCGTGAGTCCAACCGCTATTTCAAGCCTCGTTTTTTCTAGTTCTATCAGAGCCTTATTCCCTTTCTTAACAAAATCTAACCATTCCTCTGGTGTTACTCCTTCTTTATTTTCTATAACAAATCCCGATTTATTATAATCTCCCACACTATTTTTTATATATCCTCTCAGCTTTGCACCGATCCTAGATATGACTTCATCATCCATTTCTCGCTCTCGAGCATGGATACTAATACCTTCCAACTTATCATAATGCGCATCCAATGATTGTAATACCATGTTTTAACCGTAAATATATCACGCGATTATAACATATTTCACCACCAAACACAATAATAAATAGTTAAGACAAAAGAACAGAAGTCACGCTGATCTATGAGTGTTTTTGAATATTTTCTAGGAGTCTAGCTTTTAAAATATATTCCTTCAATAAAAACAAATCCATAAAGATGTTGGAAATAGTTATATTCAAAAATAAGCCGAATTTATCGACTTATTCTTACATAATTATTAATAAAAAACCAAAAACTCAGACATGTAAAAATTACAAATCTATATCCCTAAGCAAATCATCCCTCAAGATCATCATTACTCAGCTGTGGAGCTTTCATATCTTTCTCTGATATATAAGCCGAAAAAGGAATAATCCCATCTCGCTCAAACCAAACCAAAAAGTTTCCATTAATATCAACAGACTTTGGACCACCCAATCCTCTAGGCATGCTCGTCAAAGCCGACGCCGCTTTTGCAATAGCCCCCAGTTCATTTATTTTCAATATATGCTGATATTTTGCCTCCGCAACAATATAGGGATATCCCTCATCAGTGATATAATCTCCCTGCTGTAGTTCCATGATATCCCCCTCCTTATTAAAATCCACCATAGGAAACTCAACCTTCCCAGTATAACTTCCAGTTGAAGGTTTTACATCGTCCATCCACGTAGAAACAAGTCCCTGCAGAGCCACTGCCCCCTGAGGCGGAACTCCATCATATCGAGTCATATACACCGTATTATCCCCCTGTGTATCGAGCTTTACTATCTCATACTCGTGTCCCTCAACACTCAATATATTCTCCTTAGGAACGGTCATATCGACTGAGTCCACCTCTCTTTTATTATCATAATCATATGATCCATCTGGATTCTTTTTATAAACATTCATCTTCCCAGCCTTCCCTGCCAAACGCTTATCCCATTTCACTCGAATATCCAGAACACTCGCCGTATAGACGGCTCCTTCCATATTTTGATCCTCTAGCCTAATATCAAACTCATTCTCCTCCAAAAAAGCATTAACCGCATCTGGTGACCCCACCGCCACTTTATTTTGCATCAGATCCGAAAGGTTTGGGAGTTCCGATCTAAGTGTTTCATAATTTTGAGCCAAAGCTTCGCCATTTGGGAGCGTCCATTCACCCTCTCCAACCGTTTGCTCAAAAAGCTGCATCGCATCCGCAATTGTATGTGGCGCATTAGCAGAACTTTCCTTCTTGAGAACTGCCTCTCTACTCGCTTCAATTTCTTCCAGAGGCTTTTGAGCTTTAGGAGTCTGTCCCTCCGTATCAACATCTCCTGGCACCTCCTGATATACAAAAGATGAATGATAAAAATTTCGTAAATGTAATAAATTTTTCATGATTTAAAGTGAATTAATAATCTTAATAATAAAGGCTTTTGCATTATCTTTTTGAGATTCAGTTGAATCACTCGTCCGAAGAATCTTAATTTTCTTTATAACTTCGGTTCTCTTTGGATGACCTGTCAGCTGTTTCAATATCCTTCCATATGTTTTGGACTCAACGACCTCCTCATTTAGAGCGACTTCTATCCAATCAGCAGGTTTAGATGCCTCATAAGCCTCCAGAGCCATCCCAAAACTACTTTCTCCCTCTTCAGCAAAAACCGTAGTCACTTCGAATGTATCACTATCAACCGCTAACGACTCAATCATGATTCCTTGACCAAGCAACGCAGACATCTTATCTGTCATAAAGTCTTTAATATGTGTTTCAATATTAGGCAAATCATCAATAACTTTTTCCATCATAGCTGGATACGCACTTCCTAAAGCAGTAAGATCTGCCACAAAAACTACACTTAACTTTGATCCAGTTTCATCTAGTGTTACTCCATTTTCTTTGATCGTAATACCCGTCGGCGCGAGAGTAGGAGAAGCAAGAATTCTTGCATATCCCTGAGTCAAATTTGTGACTTCATCAGGCTCTTCCCGCTCCTTTTGAATATTTTTCAGCTTTGTTTCCAATGCAGCGTTCAAAGCTTTCAGATCAAACGGTGTTCCATCCTCAGACTTAATACTTCCAACCTCTATCAATATTGATTCGTTATCCGGATCTTTCTTTTTTAAGATTAATTGAGAATGTTTCCCAGATAAATTTGGAGTTGGATAATCAGATTCTGTAGAAAAAGAAGCAAGCGATATCTCTAAACTATCCAATAACTCCTTAACAACTTTACTGACGCCAATATTAGGAGCACCTGCCACCGTTACTATATCAGGATAGGCGGACAACTCAGGTGAGGAAGAACTGGAAGTAACCATAGGATCTACTGTATATGGCCGAATCGCATCATCCATGGTAACCGTACCATACTCGATCGGCACATCATCCCCAGAAACATAAGGAATATGCTCATCCGCCTTCCCTCCAAAACTAAGATCCAGAGGAATAAAACGTGATTTATTATTAATCAAAACCTCATAATATCTCACCCCCTCAGCATCACGAGATCTCAACGGCGACTCAAATCTAAATACATCATCAACCGATAAATCAATCGGATTTTTTCCATTTACATCTACCGTCGTCAGTCTATGACCAGGTTTAAGTTTACCACCATAAGTATTTTCTAAATCTTCTATAACAATTTCTGGATTAAAACTAGCAAACTCAAATACTTTCATCTTTTCTCCTTCAGTAACAGGAGGAGACATTGTTGTAGATGGAGTTTGTGAAACAAATGTATGACTTGCTGTATGATCAATCCCTTCAGATGCGACAACCAAAAGGCCGTCAACAAATCCAAATTTAATTGATGGATCAATAGTCACCGTATTTCCAGAAATAGTAAACTGAACTGAAGCCTCTTCATTAAAACCAATGAAATCTTCATAATTCAACTTAAGCTTCCAAATACCATTCTCTATTTTCTCTATTTTCGAGACACTTACACTCTCCCCCAAGCCAATGTTGAATCCTCCAATCTCAAGACTCTCCCCCACAACCTCTGGAGTTCCTTCCATTTTAGGAGTTGTAGGCTTCATAGTTATCGGTAACAATTTTCCTCTTAAAATTTTATTAAAATCTTCTGTTGATAATGCCTTCCCCTCAAACTCAAACGGAGTACCTCCAATCGCTCTTGATGAAAAATGCTTCCCAACAAACGTACGACCTCCGGAAGAAAACGCATAAACATTTGGATTACTAGCATCCAAGTCAACCGTAACTTCATGCGTCCCATCCAAAAGAAATGTATAATCCAAAAATCCTTTAGGAGTAAAAACTAACTTATTCTGTTCAGGAGAAACACCCAACTCCTTAAGCAAATCTACCACATCACCTTTCAACTTATTATGTAAAGATTTCTTATTATCTTCCAACTTAGACTCAATAACCTTTTTCATTCCTACTACCGTATCGGGTTCAAACGGATACAAACTCAAACCACCTGAAGCAGCTGATCCCAAAAACACATCTCCAGTTGATGTAACTCCAAAATAATACGGCTCTCCAAACACCTTATTAGGAATTGAATATATCACTGGATATCTTTCCTTAGAAAACCGAGGAATTCCTGTATGTGGAGCAAAAGAACTTCCATTCAAATCAATATTCTTTCCTTCTGAGACACCAAACGCAGTCAAAAATTCTTTTTTAGCGGTATTAAATTTTTCAGAATCTTGCATTTTCATTTTCTCCAGCTTCCCAGTAGCAGCATCCACCGTATACCCATCTATTTTCAATCCCGGCGTAACAAAAACCTTACTTCCCTCACGTGACAGCAAAGGCGCCAACGCCTTCACCACATCAGCATTCAATGTAGTAGTCAATCCCTTGAGAGAAAGCGTCATAAGTTTTGTCTTTTTCCCAAGAGCCGTCGCACTTTGTTTATTCAGGCTTGTTATCTTATTTCCTTCAAACGAAACAAGTCCAGATGAAAGTCCATCAATATAATCCTTATCAATAGATTCAGCGATATAAACAATCTTCGTCCACTCAGTATCCATTACCTCCGAAGGCCGAACCTCCGACGCAGCATTTTTTTGAGATTTAGTTCGTTTAGCTTCTTTTGTTTTAAATTCTTTTATTCGTTTTAGGATATCCTCTTTATCAGTAGTCAATTTCCTAACCCCATTCTTATCATAGTAAGAATATTGAGGATTTTTTCCTAAGGTAATTGAAAAACCAAACTCATCTTTATAATAAAATTCATAAATACTATCCCCCTCTCCAATTTGATCCTGTGTAGTAGGATTTTTAAAATTCAGACCATCAACCTCAAACGTATTTCCGTACTCAAAACCATTCACTCCATCAAAACTATTGATTAATCCCTTCGCCGCATCTAAATCATCATGATGACGTTCTTTTCGTTCTACGTAGCTAGCAACATGTTGTGTAAAGTTTGATTGATTCGAATCAGTTTTTCGAACACCTTCAAAATCTGTATAGTCAAAAACCATAGGATCTCCTGGACGAACTGTAAATGTAAATCCATCAGATCTATTAAACACAATTGATCCATATTCTGGATATTCGATAGAGAAAAAAGCAACATCTGGCAATGAATTCACAAAATTATATACTTCTTGTTTATGAACCTGATGAGCATCAACACGAGCCTTCGCAGCCTCAATACTTTGTTTCAACGTCTCTATATCAGAATACGTATTACCTTCAAAAATACACTCTCCTGATTCTGGAATATACTTAACCTCAAATTGAGTCGCACCATAAACCACATCAACATCAAAATATCCATCTCTATCAATAACCGCAAAGCTTGCTTCGGCTAGACCAAAATTCTTAAAAATAACTCTAACTTTCTCCTCTTGTGCACGCTTTGTATCAATCGCCTCTATTTCAGTCGCAATCGCCTCCTTTAGATTCGTAAATCCTGGATATTCATTGATCCCCGAGACATCAAATGTAACAGGATCAGATTCATCAATATTTCCAGAAATAATAATTTCCTGCCCCTTATACCTAGCTTTATATTCAAATCCATCCGTTCCAATTTTTTCATACTGAAATTTATCAATTCCTTCCCCAAAGTTGAGTTCAACTCCAAGTTTATACTTCGTCTCAGGCGTTCCAATCGCCGCTGCAATAGATCGTTCTACTCTATCGACATTCGCAGCACGGGTATCTGCCAATTCTTTTTCTTTTCCTATATATTCCTTGATAGCCGTTTCACCTTCCTTCCCTCCATCCTCAGAGATAGTCGGTACAGATGTATCAATATCAAAACTCAATGAAATTTCGCTCGATTCCCCACCACCCTCAGGCTGATACGTCCCCACAAAAGATAGATCATCTCCATCTCGTGTAAACGCAACCCCATCAATCACAACAGATGGAGTCCCCAGAGCATATTCAGAACCTGCCAACGAACCAATAGTCGTCGCTATCACCGCTCTATTTTCTTGTTGTTTATTCTCTTTGAGTAAATCTTTCTTAGCTACTAATGCATCCTTGAGATCCTCTTCTGTCTCATAAAAATCATTAGTGCCCTTGATATTGATTCCACGTTTTCCGATCTGAACCCCTATCTCAATAGGCGTATCCAGATATTCTGTCTTGAAATAATATTCAGTCGCATCTGCGGCTAAAGCCTCTTCATTAGGACGAAAAATCTTCCCAGCGATATACAACGCTTTCCCAAATTCGTATCCAGGACGAATCAACGCCAGATCTAGCTGTGCTTCTGACACTTCTTTCGCACGTTTTATTTTTTCCAAATTCTTCTGAACTATTTTATCAGTTTCCCCAATAAATTTATCAACATCTTCTGTATCCCAAATTCGTACGTTACTTTCATCCACTCCTCTCGTCTTCACATCATTTTTCACCAGGGGATGACTGATAAAAACCTCTTCCTCAATAGTAGTCCGAATCTCATACGAGTTATACCGAAATACTAAATCATCAGACTGATCAAGTTTTTTGTTCTTATCAGCCGTAAACACAATACCTCCCTGCGTTGTGATTTGCCAAGCATCATCAGATTTTTTGAGATCTAAACCATATTGTTTTAGTTTTCGCTCTCTAATTTTTTTATATTTAGCCGCATTCTCTTTGCCTACTTGTGTATCAAAAACCGATTTCCCCCATCCAATTAGTTCTTTAGCCGTTTTCATCGAAAAATTCACGCCTCCATCACTAGAAACTTCAAGTTTTCCATCCACTCCAACCTTAATCATATAGGCACCATCCTCATCGTATTTCAGCAACAATGGTCCCTCGTGATCCAAGTCCACTTTCTTCCCATCAACATCCTGAGCCACAAAATCACAATGATCATTTCCATTATATTTAAATTTAATCTTCAGAGCTAACGGTCCCCCAACACCATGATCATGAGTCGACAAACTTGATGGACCAAAATCTTGATGCAATACAGCCTCTCGTTTCCCCTTAATATTCTCCGTCACCGTTTCCTTATTGCGTTTTTTTATCTTCGCAACAAGGTCAGATTTACGGAGCGGTTCTCTCTCTTTTTCTTTTAGAGATCCATCCGTAACATCCTTTTTTTGATTATCATCAAAAAACAACCGACCACTCGAATCTACAAAAATATCATATCGTCCATCTTCACTTGTAAATTTAAGTCCTCCAGCTTCTTGATAGAGCGTTGCATTTCTTGGGGCGGTAAACGTAATTCCATCAATCTCAAAACTAGCGAATGTATTATCCTCATTCCATTCAAGACTTTTCCCAACAGCATTTTCAAACTGTAACACATTTGTCCGAGTCTTCACCGCTGTATCAAAACTTGTATCAATCCACTCCTGAATACCTTCGGCCGATGCATCCTCCAGTTCTACAAATTTTGTATCTACCCCCGAATTATTTACATATACTTTTCCATCACCTGTCACTCGAAAACAATATCCTGAGTAAGCAAAAGTCATCTTTTGACTCGTACCAACTTCAGCATCTGTTTCCTGCCGATCAAATTCCGTCCCATCTTCCATTTTAATATAGCTTCGTGGACGAGCCCCAGAATCATCAATCTGCACCTCACCAAGATTTTCCAAAATAACCTCAGCTTTTTCGTATCCTTTCGGTACTTTTTTCTCTGAAGTTTTTATTTTAGAAACCTTCGGAAGAGGATCCTTAACCCGCGTCATTGGTTTCTTCATAGCATCACCCTCCGGAACAACCTTTTCATTTTTAGGTTCAGCCGCAGGCTTCACTGCCACTTTTGCAGGAGTTTTTTTCTTTGATACTACCGCTTTTTCCACGGCCGTAGCCCTAACACTAGATTGTGCCAAAAGCGGCGTCCCATCACTTCCTCTATTCGCAAACATATAATGAATATTTCCATCTGATGTTTGTATTTCATATCTCGTTCCTGTATTTGGTGCCGTAATAACCCCAAGAATCTTGACTGACTCTCCAGGATTAAGAAGATCCGAACGTGTTCGAGCACTACTGGGCTTCATCATTTCCTCTAACGTTGAATACACACGACAACTACTCCATTTTAGATCTGGATTCAATATCGCCGTACTGCCTTTTCCAAGTCCATAGATCGGACTTCGTTCTCTGTATCCTCTTGGAAGACGGTTGACTATCGGACTGGCTTTAACACTCGGAGAAACAGTACTTGGGGTTGTTGGCGCAGTTTTAGTATTTTTCCTAACCCGTCCCGTACGATCGTCCCTAGTATAGGCTACATCAGACTCAAAAATCTCTGGAACTGCATCTCCTGAACTACTCGGAAGGGTAAAAGACGATGCTGCTTTCGAACGTCGAAGCATCGAAGCCGGAATCAAAAAATCATGACGATCTTTATTTTTCCCAATACTTACAAACAGTTCTCCATTCTTTTGTACGACATAATCATCCGCAATCTTTACAGGCGTTCCTTTCTGTATCAGCACAGGACGTTCTCCATCTGTATCATGCGCATATGTATCGGCGGTAACCTCAAACGTATCTTTATTAAAAATCTCTAACAAAAGCTGATATCGATCATGCTTATTGCCCTCAGACAATTCTTCATACAAGGTATCAAAATCATCTCGACTTTGTTTTACCTGGTTTTTATCAAACTTCTCAGGATCAAATCCATGATAGATAAATCGAGTCTCAATACGCTTCCGTGAATATATATACTTCATATAAGATCATAAAAATCTCATGATTATATCACAAATTCACGCAAAAAACAATGCCCAAAACCATACTCACACACAGAAAAACAAAAAACTCCCCCCTAATAACTACTTATACCTAACCTCTAAAGTTAAAATTATCTTCTAAATACTCCCAAGCTTCGTTTATTTTTTTAACTTTTGCCTCAGCACCAGCTAAATCAGCACCTGTATATGTGTCTGGATGAAATTTCAACACTAATTTTCTATATGCAGATTTAGCTTGAGCTTTAGTCACCCCACGATGTATTCCCAAAGTCCTGAAATGAGAATTTATTGGTGATTGATCAACAGTATTAGAACTCAATTCTCTTTTAAGATTATTTTCCATAGCACTAATCACTTGCTCCAAATGCTCTTTCCCTCTTGGAGTAATTTTTTGAACTGTGTGAACAAAAACATGTAAATTTGAAAGCAATATTGGCTTAAAGGCTCCTTCTACCACAACGGTTGGATTTCTACCGGACTCAATAACTACGAATTTATTTCCCATAAACGGAATAATTTCATCCCCAGCCTGTAGATTCTTCCAACGCTCAGCAATCTCACCTCGTTCCGTCAACGGTCGCATCTGCGCGTCTTCTTTTGATCGAGCCTCTCGCAATAAAACATTTATCTTGGATACATACTGAGAAATCATAGAATCCAGTTTTGCAACAATAGGATTCGAAACATCTAGTTCATATCCATTCTCTTTCAGGTTTTTTGACAAGTCCACTTTAGCTTGTTTTAGTAAATCCAGCTGAGATTTCAAAATCTCGGTTGCAGAATTTTCACTCATACTATTAGCCGTTTTGATAGTTACATCCACATCTGCAAATCTTTTTGAAAGAGCCTCAAATTTTACAAGCTCAGACTCATGAGTTTCAGTTTGTTTCTGTTCTTTTTGCAGTTGTCGCAACTCCTTTATCGAGGTTATCAGTCGATCTAGAGATCTAATACTAATCTCTGCACTATTGAGACTCTTTATACGTTTATCTACTACCCCAGAGAGCGTATCCAGCTTTGCCTTATCGGTAGCCTCTTTCTTCTCTACAGGATCTTCTCTTGAGACGCTCTTCGACAACTCAATTATTTTAGATTTATAGTAAGAAATCAAACCATCAAGCTTATTCACAAGAGGATTCGAACCATCAACTTTATATCCATTATCTTTCAGACTCTTTAAAACGTCCTCTTTAGCTTTTTCAACTTTTTGCTGCTCAGATTCAAATTTCTCTATATCCTTTCTTCCAATTCCATGAAGATCCAACTTTAAAACAATTTTCTCAGTTTGAAAAACATCCAAAAGAGCCTCTAACATTACAAGATCAGACTCATGAGTTTCAGTTTGTTCCTGTTCTTTTTGCAATTTTCGTAACGCCTTTATATCGTTTACCAATCGAGTAAGAGAACTTATACTAATCTCCGTATTATTGAGACTCTTCATCCTCTTACTTACCGACTCCGAGAGCTGCTCCAGCTTTGCCTTATCGGTAGCCTCTTTCTTCTCTACAGGCTCTTCCTTTTTTTCTCTTTCTTTCATTTCCTTCCTTAGTTTGACTATCTCTCCTTTCAGCTCAGCCACGGCTTTTGGGCTTCCATCAGTATTCCTTCCCCAAATATAATTCCTCTTACTCATTGTATCAAAACTTGAGGTTCCCTTCCCCGAAGGGCTTAAAATAAATCTATCATTAACATCCAAAGGAATTTCAGCTTTAACCTCTTTCATACGTCCCACCGCCTCAACTACATCAGCAGGAGCATCTTTAGGAGCAAGCCCAACAATCTCCCCAAATTCTTTTGATAATTCTTTTGACAATTTTTGATGTTGAGCCACCTCCATAACCTCACTCATTGTCTTCCCAGGAGCATAACCATCAATCCCAACATGAACCCCATCTGGTTGAACCCTCACCGAAAATGTACGATCAAAATGTAAAACATCTATCTGTACCCCCGCCTCAGTCAGACCAGACAAAAGACTTAACATATTATCCTTACTCGCATTAAGTTTTCCCATTGTCTCAAAACGCATACTACACTTCACTTCAGACCCAAGCCCCAAGGCTTTTGCATACGCATTCAGATCACCGTTCAAATCTTCAATTTTTTTATATTCTTTAGTTTTAATATCAGTCTCCATTTTTCGTAACGCCACTGGTTCAGCTTTTGTAGTTTTTTTAGGTTTTACTTCCGCAGGAAGATGTTCTGGCCCTCTCCTTACCGATACTGTTTCGCTCCCTACACTTTCTACCTTAGAAAAAGCACCAACACAAAATTCTCCCTCCCTAATTCCTACCTGTTCCAAACCAAAACGCTCTACCCCTCCGTCCTCTTTCGACAGAACAAATTCTCTCCCTGTGCTATCATAACTCAAAGTATGCCGTTCTCCATTAATCGTAAGTACAATCACGTCCCCAGACCCATCAGATTTAATCTGAGTCAATAGAAACTCAACCTTTCCCTCATTCATCACATTTTTTGCTGGTGTATCAACACCAATATCTTGCATTTTATCAGCCTCATAGGCTTTAGATTTCTTCTTCCCTGACTTGATGATGATCTCTCCATTTTTACCAATCCCTTGGAAAACTCCTACCACTGCCACCGTACTTTTAGTTACTAAACCTCTACTCATCTCAAAAGACACCCTATCTCCCACCTGCACCGTTTCTCCATTTACTTCATAACTCCGTACAAAAGGAAGCATTTTCACATTTTCAACAGAGACTACTTCTTTCGCTTGCTTTGAAACTACAGGTTCAGGTGATTTCGATACTTTTACTTCAGGTTTTGATGCAGTAGATGACTCTATCCCATTACGACTGATACCTCCCCGCACCATCTCTCGTATTCCACCAGTCCGAGCCAATGTACCACCAAACTCTATTCCATTATCTGTGAGTATAATATTAAGATCCGAGATTTTATGCCAACGACCTCCTTTTTCATGTCCCACCGTTTCAGCCCAAATCATACCTCCATCCTTCACCAACCGAATCGTGGTACCATTTCGAACCAAGGCAACTATCTGACCAGTCTCTCCCCTCATAAATTGAGAAAACTCAGTCGATAGCTCTGTAGGCTCAATCGGTTTCTCTGATTTAAGTTCATATTTTTCACATGCTTGTTTCCACTCCCTTTCTACTTTTTCAACATCCACCACATCCTTTCGAAACGGAGGACGCTTCCCGGTACTAAGTGCATTTTCATGTCCAGTAGTGCTTGTATCTTTTTCTGAATACTTGATTTTATTAAATCTTGACTCGTATACTGTGTTCCTTGGTCCTATAAAAACCTCCTGTGTAGAAATATTTATTTCATAATCATTATTCTTATTAAACTTAAAAATATCTAAAACAGTCTCATCACCTTTTCTTGAATAACTCCATTCTACTTGGATTTCAACTCCCTCCTTCCACAATACAAATTTGTCTCCTCTACGAATCAAAAAAGATTGTAAACCTTCCTCTGAAAAATAAAGCGCTTCATTTTCTTGCAGTTCACGCAGTCTATATACTAATTCATCAGTAGAAATCCGTTGTTCTAATCGCGTAACTTCCTTAAGATCAACAGTACCATCCTTAAACTTAATAACTTTATTTTTCTTCCCACTTATAGCAACTGTCAAATCGCCTCCTTCAATGTTAGTCACGACCCCCTCAACTACATCTCCTTTTTTTCCAACACCAAACCTTCCTTTTGATAAATCCAGTCTAACTACATCTCCCTTCATAACACCTTTTCCATTAATATAACCAAATGGAACATCCTCCATAGTAAGGAGTTTTGTAGTATCAAATAAATCTGAACCTGTTTCAGCATCAGCTCCATCTTTTAATTTTTCCCCTTTCACCGCTCCTTTTTCAGACTTATTAGGCGGCTTATATTCAATCCTTTTAATCTCATTAGCAGGAATTTTAGTCTCAATATCTTTATTAGCAACTTCCCATTTATTATTTGAATACTCAAAATAAGTACTTTCTCCACTTTTGACATCACTCACTTTCTTAAATACAGAATCACCCGCCTCAACTATCATCTCACCCCCTTCTTTTTCCATTCTTGTATTTAGTTTCACTACAGCATCACTAAGCTGCTCACCACTACGTATCCCAGCTTCTTCTATCCTTACGACATCTTTCCCTCTAAGCCAACGTGTTGCTTCAATTGGGGGCGGAGCTTCCACTTTAGGTTCTGCCTTCGCCTCATGTGGTCTATAGGTAATACTATCAATATCCGAAAGCATAATAAGCCTTTCCCCAATCTGCATAGACTTCTTGTTACTTTTTAATCCATTACCAAGATCAACCAATCCGAACTCTCCTTCCGTTTTCTCCACCGATTCAAAGCCAAACTTCGTTTTTTTAACAAAATAGGTTTTACTCCCAACAACAATATCCATCTCGCCCCCTTCTTCACTAATTTTCCTCTGAAGAGCCTTGGCATCAGCACTCAATTCTCCATCTTTTGTCCTAATTTTATCTTTTCCCAACACAGATACTTCGACCGTCTCTGCCGTAGTTTTACCCTTCCCAGTTTCTGAAAGTGCTTTATATTCAATCTTAGTAATTTCGCTGGCAGCAATACTATTAAAAACCTTTACACCAATAGTACTCCACCCACTTTCTACTAAACGGAAATACTTAAATTCTTTTGTTTTTACATCATGAACCCCCTTAAAACTACCACTCTCCGTATTAATAACAATCTCTCCCCCCTTATTATGAAATTCACGCAATACTTTGTTACCTAACAAAGTAAAAGATTTTCCATCAGGATTTAACAATTGCTCTCTAGTAAGAGTTGAACTAACCTCAACCTCAACACTATTTTTCAACTTCCCATCCCTAACTTCTGAAACCAAAACATCATTCTTGATCTGAGAGATCAGATCCGCAGGATTTTCAAACCTTCCAACTATTTCCAGATCTTTGGCTATTTCGGCCATACGCTCTGCAATAGCCGTCTTTATTTCAGATTTGGTTGGACGTTCTCCTTTACCCTTAATATTTAACTTCAACTGCGGATTATTACTAAATGTTAATACTACTAAATCAAAACTAGAATCCAAAAGCTGAAAACCTTCCTGTAAAAACTCCAAGGTCTCTATAGCTTTTTCTCTAGTAATTGTTTCCTTAGGAGCTGATTCTACTGGTTTTTCTGTTTCAGTATTCCGCTTCGAAATCTTAGATCGCATAGCACTCAGGACATGATGCTGAGCGCTTCCTGCAGCCTTGAGTGATCCAGCAGCTACAAGGGCATGAAATGCATTGTCACCAAAGTCATCCATCATATACACCTGTAGCCGATCCTTGAGCGAATCACTCTCACCATGAACCCCGGACTGAACGACTCCTAACATAAAAATCAAAGCCGCTTCCAACGATATAGTCGACATAAGGGCTAGAGCTTTTTCAAACACAGGACCCGCGCCTCCAAGCTCTCGCGAAATAGCCGTAGCCATAGGCGCTAACTTTTTAGGAATAGGAATCTTAGCCGGGAGCTTGGACAATCCTTGAGACCAACGCGTAAAGGCAGGCATACTGGTCTTAAAAGCTCCAATCGCAACCCCAGACCAAACTGCCGACATCATAAATTCAGGCATAGATTTAAACCATTCTTCCTGTCTAATAGCCATCATGTATCCCTTATGAACCGTAGCAAAAATAGCACCCTCTCCTCCATAACCAGCAACAACACCTGCCAAACGAAGACCACGTGACGCTTGAACAAAACGAAGTGTTGAAGCTCCTCTAGTCCCCATAGTCCCCAAAGCCGAAATCGCTCCCTTTGAAAGAACTCCACGAGTCGCACCCATTGCCACACCTGCTACCCCTCCCGAAAGAATGATCGCCGGAGCATTGATAACCAGCTCCCTCGTAATAGTATCCCAATGCTTATCAGAAATATCCAAATACCCAATTCCCTTGGCATCTTTATACTGATCCCATACTGCACGCTCTCCTACACTAAATGTTTTATATATTCCTTCTTCCTGTATATGACTTGATACCGATTTCTTCAAATCATGCTCAAGCTCCAACGCTACTAATTCTTCGAAATAAGCATCAACCATTCCTCGCATTTCCTCATTACCAATTTTCTTCCCTTCTACTGAAGCTTGATCTGAGATTTGTGTCAGCACATCCTTACGCTGCTGTTCAGACCATTTACGTTCCACTTTCCCTCTCGCTTTTGTTCTCATGGCAGCTACATCCAAATTGGCATTAGCTTTTGCCTCTGCAAATTGATCTGACAGTCCTCGCATCGCAAGCTCCGCCGCCAATTCATACTGACCTCCGGTTTCTTCTCCTCGGAGTAGTTGTATAGCCTGCGCCCTAACGAGATTGGCATCATCCATCGTTTCAACCTCACGAAACAAACCAACATGGATCGTCTTGCCTCCATTCCCAGTTAACGTCTGAGTCAGATAGAGAAGTATTTCATCAAAATCAGGAATCAATGATTCCAAGACATCTTTCACTGATTCTCCCGCTAAGACTCTCGTAACAATCTCCGCCTTATGAGATTCAAATTCTGCATCAATACTTTCAACCTGTGGCTTATCCTTAGCTGATCGAATCCAACGAATAGGAGTCGCCATAAATTTCTGATTCTCCTTATCTACGAGATACGTCGAAAGCCCTTTTATCAAAGTTTCTATACTCTCAAGTTGCACCATCTGAGCTTCTTGCTTTGGGGTAAGTTCTGGTCCAGTAGCAAGCGCTTCTACTCCCGCCATGAGAATTTTTACACGTGTAGCGGCATCTGCACTCTCCCACGCTATTTCAAGATCATGTACCTCCGCTGTCTCGCCCCTATCCAAAATTGGAGAAGTTTTTCCAATCCAATCCTTACGATTTGTCACACTTCCAGCAACTCCTGACAAAGTAGACATAACTGAGCTTCCAGGTGCTTCTGATTTCTGTTTATTTTGCTTGTCTATTTGTTTTCCCATATCGCCACTCAACTCTTTCAACAAACCAATAGATCCCAAAAGATTTTCAGACGCATCTCTCACATCTTCATTCTTTGATTTTTTTAGCTCTTGAATCCCTTTTTCCAGGTCAGCCAAATCTTTTAAAAACAAATCCAATAATTCTTGCTTATCTTTTTCATCTATCTCATCATCTTCCAATATATCCAATGTATCATTAATAGCTTCAATCAAACCATCCAGTGATTCTAATTCTTCCTTGCTTTCTACAACCGATAAAACTTCTGCCATATTATTTTTTATTTTTAATCAAATATGTTCGAAGTCTTTGTTTTGCAGATACAAAGTTTCTTGCCCCAGCCCCACCAGAACCATTACCTCCTTTTGGAAACTCAAATTTTGTTCCATTTTCAAGCAATAATACGAGAGTATCTCCATCCTCGCTCATAGACCATTCCGGAACAAATGCTTTAAGTTTTGGGTTTGTATCCAATCCCAACTCACCCGCCAATGCCTCTGGAGTTCTTGTTACTTCTGGCTTATCTACAGGATTTGACTTTTTACTCGTCCGCTCGGGATAGAGCACCTTCTCTTTAAATTCTTTATAGGTCTTAAATTTCACATCCTTTCCACCAATATGAATCGTCATCATCCCTCCTTCATACTTCAAAACATCCCCAAACAACTCATTCCCATACCCTACATCCTTAAATCTATCGAGATCCTTCTGAACAATTTTATCGGTGTTATAAAAACTAGGAATAACCTCCGACACCTTGAGCAATGCTTGCAATAATTTAAGCTCTTTTGGTGTTTCGGGAATCACCATTGAATCAAAATCCACAAAACATGTTTTATACTTTGGATCAATAACATCAATCTCTGTCTCAACAGTCTCTTCATTAGTTGAAGTAGGAGGAGGTGTAGTACTCGCCCCTGATGAGTTTTCAGGCAGATCTCCAGCCCCTGATTCTACTTCTCTCTTCTTGCTTTCTCGATCAGCTATTTCCTTCAAAGCAGCCTCTAACACTTTTTTTGAATCACTTCCTATAGGTGGCTTAACTTCCAATTCGGGTTTTGGTTTCACTACTCCCGATGGCGGTGGTGTTACAATTCTCTTAGACTTCGCTTTCTCTGCCGCTTTCTTCGCTGCGGCTGCTGCTTTATCTGCTGCCATCTTTTCTTCTAATTTCTTC
>JABAZT010000027.1:77455-84758 GCA_018608565.1 Candidatus Altimarinota bacterium | reverse complement strand
CCTGACTTAACCGACTCAAATTTATTTTTTACCTCCTTGGCTGCTTCTGGAACTAGTTCTTTTTCTTTTAGTTCTATTTTTTCTTTTTGCACCCTTAACTCTCTTAATTCATCTAATTTACTCAAATCATCATCAATATATACCCTCTGATGGAGAGATTTTTCAAATGTGAACCCTGTATACAAAAATTGCATTATAAATCATCATATCACAGATTTGTGCAATCTGTCAAATCCCAAGCCTTATAAAAAAACAGCCCCGAAGGACTGTCTCTTAGTATTTTTGAAGATCGTATCCTCTATTTATACAGTTACTCTCATAAATTTCTCAACTGTAGCATCTCCAAGGTATTCTTGTACTGACATACTTGGATCTTTTACAAATGACTGAGAAGTAAGGGCTCGTTCTGCACAGAACTTATTTACTTTTCCTGTAAGAATTTTTTCCCAGATTTGTTCTGGTTTTCCTTCTGCCGCAAGTTGTTCTTTGTAGATTTCAATCTCTTTATCGATCGCGTCTTGTGGTACATCTGATGGATTTGCTACAAGTGGATCCATAGCTGTTGCATGCATAGCTATATCTTTTGCTTGATCTTCCGTTCCGCCTTCTAGGGCAACTATTGCTGCAATTTTTCCGTTAGAGTGAACATATCCAGCAACCGTTGATCCTCCTTCTATTACTTCTACCGTTTCGAGTACTAGATTTTCTCCGATCGCTTGTACTTTGTCTCCTTTTACAGATTCAAAATATGCTTTTACACCATCGACTCCTTCACTTGCAGCTTTATCTGCTAGTTCTTGAGTGAAGGCAATAAAGTCTTCGTTTTTAGCTACGAAGTCTGTTTCACAGAGAAGTTTTATGACCGCTCGTCCACTGATCCCGATTCGCCCTTCTCCTGTTGATCGATCTGATTTTTCTGAAGCTTTGGCTTCTCCTCGTTTTCGGAGGAGTTCGATGGCACCATCCATATCACCGTTTGACTCTTCAAGTGCTTTTTTACAGGCCATAAGACCAGCGCTTGTTCGTTCTCGAAGTTCTTTTACTTGTGCAGGGGTAACTGACATTTTTGTTAGAATTAAAAGTTAAGAGTTGAGAATTTAGATTCTCTCTAAGATTTCTGTCTGATAGTAGGAAGAGATCGTTGAAAATCAAGTTTTGAATCAATTTAAACCTCAATAAAAAAAATCCCAGTCGTTGACTGGAATTTTAGACAATACTTATAAACATATTTAGACCTTAATTTCTTTAGCAATGAGACTAAATGGAGGAATTGGAGTCATTTTCCCTTGAAATGCTGTGAAGAATCCCATTCCGAAAAGGATAACAAATGTAAGTTTTACTGCAAAATTGAGCCACCAGAGTGGACCTCCGCCTTTTATAGAAAGATTACTGATGAAAACCCACCAGATAATCACAAATAACATCAAGACCATAAACATTGCCATAGCTTGTTTGGCATGAAATTGAGCAAATTTTGAATCTTTTTGAGACAAAAGAGGAATGATGAATAATGGTGGTAAATAGGCTATTGCCGCCATAAATGCCTCACTTCTATCATCATCTCCTACTACATCTGAATTTTTTTTCTTTGTAGATCTTTTGGCCGTAGATTTCGTTTTTGTTTGTTTTGGCATGTTTGTAGCTTTTAGGTTATTTCTACTTTTTAGTGATTTTTCTTTTTCTGCTATTTCCTGAGGTTCTTCCGATTTTAGTTTTAGAGATTCTTTTACGCCTTTTGGTCGGGCGAGTTCTTCATCATCTGCGAAGTTTTGTATATCCTGTGTCATAATCGTACCAGTATATCATTTTTTTAGCAAAAAAGCGAACCATTTAGGCTCGCTTTTCTATAATATCATAATTTTCTATAATCTTCTTAACTCAAGGCTTCTAGAAATTGTCCCAAAAGATACTTGATTGATTTGAAAGAGTCATCATTTCCTGGAACGATATAATCAATTCCTCGTGGATCAGCATTTGCGTCAGCTACTGCCATAACTGCGGCTCCTCCTTTTTTCGCTTCGTCTATTGCAATACGATCTGTAACTGCATCTAGTACTACTACTACATCTGGTTTAGCTCGCATTTCTGCTACTCCTCCGTATGCAATTTCTAGTTTATCTAGATCTTTTTTAAATTTTGCGATTTCTTTCTTTGTATATTTTGAGATTTCTCCTGACTCAAATTGAGATTTAAGGCTCAAGTAATAATCCACTCGTCTTCGGATTTCTTTAAAGTTAGTCAATAGTCCAGGTGTCCATTTTCTATCTACATAGTAATGTCCTGAACCTTTTAGTACTTTTTGGATCTCTAGAGCGATTGGCTCTTTTGTTCCTACAAAGAGTACTTTTTTATTAGCTAGTTTTTGTGCCGTCAAGAAAGCTTTTGCTTTGTCAAGCATTGTCGATGTTTGATCAAGATCAAAAATATGAACTCCATCTTTTTGCCCTGCTAAAAAAGGCTTCATCCGAGGATTCCATCGTTCTGACTTGTGTCCTATATGGACAAGATTATCTGCGAGTACGGTTACGTCTGTATCAGCCATTTTGGGATTGTTAGTAAATAAATCTTGGTTTTTCGATGTCCTTAAAGGCAGGACAAAACCATAAATAGCTGATGAAAACTAAGGATTATTCGATGTTTTGCAAGTTTTCTTTGTTTTATTTACATTCTAAGAGGACGATCCGAGGCTGAAGCTTCCCATGAAGTATTTCCCCTATTCCTACACTTTCATTTTCAGATAAAACCAAAACCTTTTTATCTTTCAATCTTTCTTGATCTCCTTGAGCTACATCAAAGGCTCTTCCTCCACAAAAATCATCCAACCGTTCTTTC
Source organism: Candidatus Altimarinota bacterium (assembly GCA_018608565.1). Taxonomy (GTDB): domain Bacteria; phylum Patescibacteriota; class Gracilibacteria; order UBA4473; family UBA4473; genus JABAZT01. The sequence continues at coordinate 81,926 of JABAZT010000027.1, read as the reverse complement.
TCTATCTCTATTTGAGGAATTTTAAGAATTTCTTTTGGATCAATGAGACTAAAGCTATCTTTTTCTCCGGTTTGTAAATCTTCTTCGTTTTTAACCTCCCACCTGTTATCACTAACCCTAAGATCCCCAACCTTAGTTCTACGCAACTCCCAACAAATACCATCAGAACCTAGCGCCTGAGCTAGATCTCTTGCAAAACTTCGTACATAAAATCCTGCCGCAGCTGTAATCTCTATATCTAAGTAAGGAGACTCATGATCTATAATTTTTGTTTCAAATATCTCTGCCTCTCTCGACTTAATCTCGATTTCTTTCCCCTCTCTCGCTAATTCATACATTTTCTTTCCATTTACCTTAAGTGCTGAATACTTGGGAGGAACTTGTTGAATCTTTCCTGCGAATTTTTCTGACAAGACTGTTTTGATATCTGCTTCTTCAATCATCCTCTCCTTTCCACCTTCTATTGCTACTACTTCACTTTCCGGATCCAATGTCTCAGAGGTCACCCCAAAACGAACTTTAGCTTCATAGGTCTTTTTATCTTTTTCAAGAAATGGAATCATTTTTGTGGCTTTCCCCACCGCAATAATCAACAAACCTGTTGCAAATGGATCGAGCGTCCCGGTATGCCCTATCCGCTTGGTCCCGACAATCCCACGAAGCTTTGCACAGACATCAAAACTCGTCCAGCCTTTAGGTTTGTCTACCAATAAGAATCCTGATTTCATGCTTTTTCAAATTAGCCTTATTACATTTTGTTTATTGATTATTAAGAATTAAGCAAAATACCCTTGCAAAATACGGCTTCTTTAGTAATTTGCTCTCGCTTTGCCTCTCGATGAAGGACTTCGTGTCTGGAATAAAGATTGAGACGCTCGGAAATACTTATTATTTTCTAACCGAACCAAAAAGTATGACAACAAAGTATGAAATTATGGTCATCATCAAAAGTGACCTGGACGAACCGTCCGCAAAAAAACATTTCGCTGACCACGTAGGTGGTTTTATCAAAAACGCAGGAGGTAAAGTTACCTTCGAAGATTTTTGGGGATCTCGTGGGTTTGCCTACATGATCAAAAAATACAAATGGGGATACTACGGTGTTTTCCAATTTGATATGGACCCAGCTAAAGCGGTTGAACTGAGACGAGAACTTCGTCTAGACAACAACGTACTTCGATTTCTTATGATCAAAGTGGATAAAAATGCTGGTGAACCACGGAAGTACGCTGATATGAAGAAAGAATATGATGCACTTGAAAAAGATTTAGAAAAAGATGCAACTCCAGTTGTAGAAGCGCCTTCTAGAGAAAAACTCACAACCGTAAAAAAAGCTGAACCAAAAAAGGAAGAAGCTCCAAAAGATGCACTCGATAAAAAACTCGATGCTGTAATTGATGACGCAAGTGTTGATCTGTAAATCAATATTTTAAATACATCATCAAGAATAAGAGTAACCAATAAACTACTCACCACTTACTACTAACTATTATCACCATGCCACCAAGACCAAAGAAATATATCTGTCCTTTTACAAAATCAGGGATCAAATACATTGATTATAAAGATCCTAAAACACTTGCTATGTATATTACATACTACCGATCGATCCAGAGTCGATTTCATACGGGAGTAAGCCTTAAAATGCAAAAACAACTAGCTCGAGGAATCAAACGAGCTCGACAAATGGCACTTCTGCCTGCTGTTCGATACGAAAAAGGATAGTTTTTCAATTAGATTAAAAATTATGTTAAAAAAATACTGCCAGATGGCAGTATTTTTTTATATCTTTGTTATAATTTTCTGCTTAACCGACTCTAAGTCTATCTCAATAGAATCTTTTTTTATTTTTTTCTTTAACATCTGTCGCCTACTATCAAAACTTGTTTTCCCTCCATACAGAACAATATTTTCTTCTGGAACTTGAGCTCTTCGTGCCGCTTTCCAATCCTCTACTTCATCTCCGTACATAATACAATCTTCAGGCTCTAGATTTAGTTTTTTTATTAGTTTTTTGATCGTCCGTTGTTTTTGTAATAAAAATGGAATACTGATCACATCATAGAGATCCTCCATATGAATTCCCTGAAAACTCAACATTGATTCTATCAGATCACGAAACGCTGTATTATCTAGAAAGTTTCGACTCAAGATAACAACTGCTACGTCGTCTCTTTTTATAAGGTTTTTTATAGTTTCCTGAATTTCTGGATATAATGTCGTTTCCGGCCGACAAGCCATCGACTGAAAGTGTGTTATCAATGACTGTGAAAACCCCATCGTCAGAACATGAAAAAAGAGTTTTGCATCTTTCACCACATGTCCATTGGAATATTTTCTAAAACTCGAAACATTTCTAAATGTCTCTTTCGACAAAAAAGACATATGAAATGACTTAAATGTTGCCTTGATGGGTAAGTATGAATCATTACAAGATCCATCAAAATCAAAAATAACGAGTTTTTTGTATTGTTTTTGGAATTTCATTTGTAATAATAATAAGTAGAGTGAGAGAGATGGAAAGGTCGAAAGAGTAAAAGATGATTTTTTGATCTCTCAATCCTTCTGCCCTTCAAACTCTCAACCTTTTAAAAAATGAAAGAACGAACCCTTCTCATTCTCCAAGCCTTGATCCAAGATTTTGTAGAAACGGCCAATCCTGTTGCTTCCCAGCGATTACTGGAAACTCATGATTTCAACGTCTCCTCTGCGACGGTTCGAAACGAATTTGCACTCCTCGAAGAAGTAGGGCTTATAACCTCTCCCTATGTATCATCTGGAAAAGTTCCTACCGCAAAAGGATATAGAACCTATGTAGATCAAATGGAGTCGGATGAAGCCCAAGAACAAATCATTACTTCTCTTTTTACCAAAAGACTATCTGAATATAAGGTTTCAAAATCTAAGGAATCTCTTTTTGATGCCTTGAGAGTGATCTCTCAACTCTCAGGCAATGTTGCCTTTGCGAGTATTGATGAAGACCAAACTATGTATCTTGGACTTTCTAATGTCCTACGATCGCCTGAATTTGTAGCTGAACCAGAAAAGGCTGCACAAATCGTAGAAGTGCTAGAAGGAAGAGAACGGTTTCGTCAGTTTATTCATGAAATAAATCTTAAAGAAAAAGAAGTTAAGATTTTTATTGGAGAAGAAAATATATTTGATGAAATCACAAGCTGTGCGATGCTTATTACTAATATTGATTCTCATAACCTCAGTGGTTCTATTGGAATCCTGGGGCCAATGCGAATGAAATATAGCTATAATAAAGCGTTACTTAAAAGTGCGGCTGATATGGTTTTGTAAAACTAGTTTTTTAATGAAATTTTGGAAAATAAAAAGTTGATCGTCTTTATCCAAGGAGTTATATAGGAATTAGTTTTAATTTACTTTGTGATAGAGAAGACATGTGTGGGACAGAGAAAAAATCACGGGCATACGAAATCCAAAAAAGATAACACGAGTTTCTCATTCGTTCTTTTTACTTACAAAAAAACTAAAACAGTGTCATCATTACTTACTAACTTTTATTACGATGAATTCATTGAATGTAGCACAAATTATTGGGAATCTTACTCGAGATCCAGAGATGAAAAGTACCGCTGGTGGTCAAGCTATCACAACTATAGGGGTAGCCACAAACCGATACTGGACTGACTCAAGTGGTCAGAAAAAAGATGAAGCTGAATATCATAATGTAGTTATGTGGGGGAAACTTGCTGAAATAGCGAATCAATATCTTCGAAAAGGGATGAAGGTTTTCTTTCAAGGACGACTCCAAACTCGATCATGGGAAGATGATGCAGGAATAAAACATTTTCGAACTGAAATTGTAGCTCGTGACATGATCATTCTCTCACCAAAAGGAGAAGGTGCAAACCAAGAACTTGCAGCCGTAAATGAATCTGGAGCAGCAACCCCCGGAGATTTGGCACTCAATGAAGATGATATCGATATTTAAGAAACTTATTACTTATTCTAAAATTACTTAAAAGAGTCACAAGATTTGTGACTCTTTTTCCTTGTTCAATAAATCCAAATCTGCTAATACTTTATTTGATAAAATCTTACTAATATTATTATCCACACAAATATGCCAACAGAACACTCTCTCGTAATCATCAAACCTGATGCAATCCAACGTGGACTCATGGGGAAGATCATAGAACGATATGAAAATAAAGGACTCAAAATTGTAGGAATAAAGATGATGCAGCTCAAAGATGCTATTCTACGAGAACACTATGCACATGTAGTCGATCAGCCTTTTTATACTGAGCTTTCTGATTTTATGAGTTCGAGCCCTGTGGTTGTACTTGCTATGGAAGGAATTAATGCGATTCAAACTATCCGTAAGATCTCTGGAACTGATAATTTTGAATTCGGTACGATCCGTGGAGATTTTTCTACCTCAAACCAACGAAACCTAGTTCACAGCTCTGACTCAGAAGAAACAGCTCAACGGGAAATT
>JABAZT010000027.1:74725-77445 GCA_018608565.1 Candidatus Altimarinota bacterium | reverse complement strand
GGAAATTCGTCGATTTTTTGATCCCGAAGAATTATTTACTTATGACAAAGATGAATGGAAGCATGTATATGCTGAAAGTGATAAGCCTCAAAAGTAATCTAAGAAGTAAAACTATATAATAGATACCTCAAAAAAATTGGTCGATGCCTAGGAAATTTATTTTTCGGGCATCAATACATGTTTTAATAAAATCGCAATCGACTCCCCTTCCCTCTTGATCCTTTTTTCTTATACTTTTTGTATTATTTAGGTGACATTTTCACCATGCTATATAAACAAACCAAACAACGGAGAATCTTTGGACTGAGCTTATGTCTTATAACCTGTGTTCTATTCAATCTCATATCTCCTACCGTAAAAGCAAGTTTTGTGGATGTAGATGTGACCCATCCATATTTTCATGCGATTGATGCACTTGAAGAACAAGGCATTATAAAAGGTCATCAACAAGGAGATATCAAGTACTTTAGACCACTACAAGAAATCAATAGAGTCGAGGCCCTTAAGATTCTTTTACTTGGAAGTGATGTCAGTATTAATTCAACTGGAAATTCACAATTCCCAGATGTAGCAAAAAACCATTGGTTTCATGATGTTGTGCTTAGTGCGGCTGACCGAAAAATCGTCTCTGGTTTTCCTGATGGGCAATTTCGACCCGATAGCAAGGTGACCTTGGCTGAATTTCTAAAGATGCTCATCCTCTCTTTTAATATTCACTACACCCCAGCTGAGGACTATCAGAAATGGTATACGCCTTTTATAAAACGAGCCCAAGAACTAAATATAATAGGACTGGATGCTGAACCATCTAAAACAATAAATCGAGGAGAAGGAGCGGAAATGATTTTTAGATCGCAGGTGGTGCAAGAACTGGATTATCAACCTTATATTTTTTCAGGACAAGGCACTGCCAGTTATTATAATGAAGGATTTGCAGGAAAACTTACTGCTAGTGGTGAAATTTATGATCCTTTTGATCTTACGGCTGCACATAGAACCCTTCCTTTTGATACTCAAATTCGTATCTATAATGAAGATGGTAAATCAGTCGTGGTCCGAGTTAATGATCGCGGGCCTTATCATGAAGATCGCATTATTGATCTTTCTCAGCGAGCGTTTGAAACCCTTGCCCCTATCAGTCGAGGGGTATTAGATATTCGTTTTGAAATTATTTCTGATCTAAATACTGAATCCAAAAGACCAACAGTCCCTGAACATATTCGTCCAAAACTTTCTACTGGAGCTCAGAAACCAAGTGTTCCAGATATTGTTCAAGATAAAATTGAAACGAATCGTGTTATTGATTCTGGTGATCCATCCGGAAACCCGCAATCTCGTTCTCAAAAAATATTCTCAGAAACGGTTACCTATCTTTCCAAAGATTTTTATCCACATCTAGAACTCCGTGAACAAATTCCAAAACGATTGATACAAGGAACTGTTTTTAATATTTCTGGAAGAGTGATTGATGGCTCTCGTCCGAGCAAAGTAACGGTTTTTGTACAAAATAAAGAGAATGATGAACAACAGAAATTTGAAGCTCCAGTTTCAGGCTTGAATTTCAACCTCCCTATAACCTTTTATGATTCAGGATCTTTTTATCTCGGAATTGTTTTTGATGATCAGAGTAAGTCCCGAGTCGCAGAAATAGAGGTTGAATCTTTTCTTTATCCTCGAAAATTTCCTAGCAGTGTAAACATTGCCTCAACTCAGATTGGAGTAAATGTTGTACCGGAAGATGAAAAAGTATTTTTTTCTTGGGCTATAGGAGAAAATCAAATTTCAAAACTTTCTTTCAACCAAGGACCAGATTTTGTGAAATCACTTATATTTGAAGATGGAATCGCTTATTTTGGGGTAGATTATAATTTTTTTGAAGCATTTGATCCTGATAAGAATCTTGCCATAGATTTGTATATTGCAGAGTCACAAGATGAAAGTCTCGTAAAACAAAGTTCTGCTTGGGAAAAAGTAGATTTTTCTAACTACCTTCTCTGGGAAGGATTTCCTGACTCAGAAGTAGAAGATATCTCTATCCCCTCTTTCCCTCGATTTCTTCGATCTCCCGTGCCATTCACTATAGAAGGAAAAACGCTCTCTACTGACATATCACTAAGGAATAAAGCCTATCTCACAAAACCAAATGGATTTGTAAAAGAATTACCCCTCAACAAACGAGGTATAGACCAATTTGATATTCGTATTAACCCAGAAGAAACTGGAACTCATATTTTTGAGATCATTGGGGAAGATGGATCTGTTCTGTTTAATAGAGCTATATATATAAACAAGGATGTCATACTTCCTATTCTTCCTTGGAACTATGTTCGAACGACTACTGAGAGTCCTGCGGGGGTTCGTAACTGGATCAATAAAATTAGAACAGAACATGGACGTAGCACTCTAAATAAAAGCGTAGAGCTCGATCTCTTCGCTCAAAACTATGCCAAAAGAATGGCTACTGAAAATTTTATTAGTCATGTTGATCCTGATGGAAATGGATTTGAGGCAAGAGTGTTTGAGGCGGATCTTCCTGGCGAAGAATTTGGAGAAAATGTAAGTTATGGGACTACCTTTGATCTAGCACTTGAAGGACTTGAAACCAGTGGTTCACATCGAAAAAATGTACTGGAATACAAATGGAAGAAAGTTGGAGTTGGAGCGTTTCAGGATTCGAAGGGCGACTGGTATGTGGCACAGGTTTTTGGTAACTAGATCTT
>JABAZT010000027.1:48988-74715 GCA_018608565.1 Candidatus Altimarinota bacterium | reverse complement strand
AGATCTTAGATTTCATAAAATGAGCAATTTTTCCTTTCATTTTTGGAAGTTTAGCTAGTATTTTTTGATCTGGGATTATATAGCCGCCACGAGCTTGTCCTATAACCGAACCTAACATTGTGCCATTTGGAAATAAATAACTATTAGAGGACAGAATTGGATCAAATAGAATGACCCCTTCCTGTATCGTAAATCGTAACAATAGTGATTGTTCTTTTTTCTTACCAGTAACGAGACAAGTTCTAATAGGCATAGTAATAAGGATACAACTACGAGAATATGCAAATGTAAGAATCCGACAACAGAAAAAAGCTCCAACCAATGGTTGAAGCTTTTTTATCATTCTATGTGTACTTTTCTTAAACTATACTGATTTTTTGAGTTCAAGTCTGTGAGAATCTTTATTCACGCTTGTGATTTCTCCTTCTAGCTCTCGATTATCTTTTACGATATCTCCGAGTTCTGATCCAGATGTTACTCCAAATTGATCAATACTGAATAGTCCTTGAATATCAGGAGTTACTTCTACGAAGACTCCGTTGTCATTCCATCGGACGACCTTCCCTCCTACTATTTGTCCAATTTCATAGGCTTTTACTTGTTCAACCCATGGATCTTCTGAAAGTTGTTTTACTGAGAATGATAGTTTTTCTCCATCTACTCCAATTACGAGTACTTCAACTTTGTCTCCTGCAGAGTATCGTTTTCCTGGATCTGATACATGTCCCCAATCAATTTCAGAGAGATGTACAAGTCCTTCTACTCCTCCGAATGTAACGAAGATTCCAAACTTAACGATTCCAGATACAACTCCTTGTACTTGATCCCCTACGGTTAGGTTCGCGAGTGTTTCTTTGATTTGGTCTGCGTGTGCTAGTTTTTCAGAAAGAATTACTTTTCCTTCTTCTCGGCTTGAATTCATAACTTGTACTACAAATTCTTTTCCGATGAATCCTTGAAGTTTCGTAAGAATTTCTCCAGCCTCTGCTCCGTCTACTCGTGGGTAGTTTACGGGCATAAGCTGTGATACAGGAAGGAATGCTTTGATTCCTTTATATTTTGCCATAAGTCCTCCCTTGTTGGCTTCAAAGATCTTGATCTTAATATTTCGTTTTTCTTCTTGTAGCGAACCAAGTTCAGCCCAAGCTACATCTTGTGAAGCTCTTCGGAACGAAAGTACTGCCATCCCTTGTTCATTTTCTGGATCAATAACTGTTGCTGCTACTTCATCTCCTAGTTCGATTCCACTTGAATCTACTCCTTCTCCAGAAGCTTCTTTTTTAGGAATAATTCCTACTCGCCCATCCTCAATTTCTACGAGGATACGAGAAGGTGTTCTATCGATTACAATTGCTTTAATTGAGTCTCCAGGTCGAAAAGAAGCTACGACCGTATTGGTAATAATTGCTTGCATGTCTTTTGCCATGTGTATTGGTAACGTCCGGTTTAAATAATAGTATTACAGCTTTTTCGGGTTCTTACTACGTGACGTAAATTCGCAGGTAAGATCTCAAAAGCTGATCAAATATAGTAATAGTAAGGGTTTTGTCAAACTTTAGGAGGAAGTAATAGAGATATAAAAAAGACTGAAAGGTTTTATTGCCTATTTCTTGTTGCATACTGTATATTTACTTCAATGAATTTTTCTTCCTCTTTAGCTAATACCTCTTTTAATGGACTTCTCTTCAACGCCTCTGGGCCCCTCTGTATAACCCAGGAAGACCTTGAATCGATAGGAAATTCTAAAAGTGCCGCCATAAATATAAAATCTATTACCGTTGAGCCACGCGCAGGAAACCAAGAACCGTTTTGGGCTCTTACTCACATTGGAGGTATAAATAGTGTCGGACTTCCAAACCTTGGATACAAAGCCTATATACAAATGGTCCCAAAGCTTAAAACATTTACAAAACCAATTATTGCGAGCGTCTCGGGACTTTCTATAGAAGATAATGAAACTATATTCAAAGCGCTTCAAGATACTGAAATAGATCTGATAGAGCTCAATACCGCCTGTCCCAACATCGAAGGCAAGGCGATGATTGGATATGATTTTGAACAAACACGAGCCCTACTAACAAGGCTAAAACTATTCAATAAAATTCCTTTTGGTCTCAAACTCCCACCGTACTTAGATCCAATACTTATTCAGGAAATGGCGGAGATCGTAAAAGAGTTTGAAATTCCTTTTATATCTTGTTGTAATACCGCAGGAAATGCATTGATAATCGATCCTCTCACTGACAGATCTGTAATTAAAGGTAAAGATGGACTCGGAGGACTCTCTGGAGCAGCACTTAAGCCTATTGCTCTGGGAAATGTCGCCATGTTTTATCGAGCACTAAAAGATACCAATACGAAAATTATTGGAATTGGAGGCATTGAATCCGGGAGAGATCTATATGACTATATATTGGCTGGAGCTGACATGGGACAGGTGGCAACCGTCATGATGCATGAAGGAAATGGCTGTTTTGAACGAATTCAAACAGAATTTTGTATTCTTATGAAAGAAAAAAATATTAGAAAAATTGAAGATATACAGGGATCTTGGGACCTATCAATATAGTCTAAAAAACTCTCCGAATAGGATTTGTAAGTTGTTTCAATAAATTTCTTTCAGAGATTATTTTTCGTCCGAAATACTTATTCCGTTGAATTCCAATACGGCTTTGAGTTGGGCTTTATCAGAAGCATAATTCATCGCAGTTTCAACGGTAATGTATTTGTTTATTACAAGACTCGCTAAACTTTGTTCAAATTGAATCATTTCTCCTGACTGATCTGTTTGTATCGTGTTATAAATCTGATGAATTTTATCTTCTCTGATATGATTAGCTATCGCATAATTCATATTCATTATTTCATATGCGAGTGCTCGCCCTGCTCCATTTTCTAGAGGAAGAAGCCGTTGTGCTATTACCATTTTTAGATTTTGAGCGAGTTGCGATCGAACCTGTGGTACTTGCTCTGCTGGCATACTATCTAGTATCCGTGAAATTGTATGCTGAGAACTATGTGTATGGAGCGTCCCAAAAACAAGATGCCCAGTCTCTGATAATACAAGTGCGGCGGCCATGGTTTCTGGATCACGAATCTCTCCAATCATTATAACATTGGGATCTTCACGCATTGCCGCTCGAATTCCTGCCTCAAAACTACTTACGTCTCGCCCAATTTCTCGTTGTTGGATAAGTCCACTCTGTGACTCCAATACAAATTCAATAGGATCTTCGAGGGTTACTAAATGTTCTGCTTTGTTAATATTTCGTTCTCGTAGAACCGAGGCAAGCGTGGTTGATTTCCCTTGTCCTGTAGGCCCAACCACGAGCACAAGCCCCTGCTTGAGATCCATAAGTTTCTTTTTCATAAAATCTGGAAATCCAAGCTCCAAATATGGTTTAATATTTTTTTCGACAATCCGAAGACAAATAGCAGGTCCATGATGTGTCTGAAATGCATTTCCTCGAAGCCTATTTCCTGCAGCTGTTTGGAACATGAAGTCTACTTGCCTCTTGGTCTGTAAGGCATCTAGCTGAGTAGAATTTAAAAAAATCGACAACAGCCGATCTATATCATGCCCAGGAACCGTTTCTCCTATCGGAGATAGGCTTCCATTTATCCGAAGAAATACGGGTAATTGCGGTGAGATATGTATGTCAGAGGCTTTTTTTACTTCTGCTTGTGCGACAATGGCATCGAATTCGATCATGTTTGAAAGAAATTAATCTGATGATTATACCATAGATACTGATTTAACTCAAGAACTATTACAATCTTTCCCCCAATGCCAAACTAAGCTTCTCATAAAAAAGCTGATCACTTTCTATTACTAGCTCAAGACGTTTTTTACTACAACTAAAATCTGCCCGAAGCTTATCGGCCGTTCCACTTGTAATCTGTTTTAATATATTTCTATCTTCTGGGGTTAACATTAATTTAAAAGGATAGTTTACTGAAGTTATCGTATCTATTGAATCCCAAAAATAGTAGAACCAAAAGTTCTTTCTTTCTTCCCAATCGACGCCTTCCTTTTCTTGTACTATACTTGCAAATTCTACTACCGATCTAAACCACTCCTTCGCACGTTCTTCCGAAGAAAGAATAAACCCAGAAAAAATAACCTTCCTCCTGTCTTTGCCTGAATAAAAGGATTCAGAAATGTGATTTATAAACTCAGAGCTTGACTTTTCTATAATGATTAATTCCACAGACTCCCCATATTGAGCCATAATCTTTTGTACCCCTGCTGCGACCTCTTCTCCTCGCAACTCACCCTCATCCATCATCAATAAAACTTCACAAGCTGGATTATCCCCCTCCAGCCCCTCTTCTATTCTGAGAGGAGGGATCCCTCCAATATCCACTTCATTTAATTTTTCAGCAGATTGTTTAACCATCCTTAATTTTAAATTAGTTAGATTTATTAATTTTTGGCCTGAGTCTACTCTTATAAACACCTAGACAATCATCCTTCTTTGGACCTTTCCTGAGCGCTCTTTTTTGTTCTTCTGGCAGAGCATCAAACTCCGCACAAGTATCACAGCAGTATTCACCTCCATGCTTGGTCTTGCATGCTTCACACTGGATAAAAAGAAGATGACACGCAAGATTCTCACAATTGACGTGATGATCGCAGGCATTTCCACATTGATGACAATTGGCTATCACATCATCTGAAATTCGCTCTGCTACTCGATTATCGAAAACAAAATTTACACCTTTAAATTTATTCTCCAGCCCCTGCTCTTCTACTTGATGAGCATAGTCGATAATCCCTCCTTTTAGATGATAGACTCTTTTACATCCATGATGTTTCATAAAAGCAGAGGCTTTTTCGCATCGTATCCCTCCAGTACAGTACATAATAATCGGTTTATCTTTATTGTCTGAATTAGGAATGATTTCTTTTTCTACTATTTCTAACTCTTCTCTAAAAGTATCTGCATCTGGACAGATAGCGTTTTCAAATCTTCCAACTTCACTCTCATAGTGATTTCGCATATCTACAACCACAGCTCCACTATCGATCATCTTGTTGAACCCGTCTGCATCGAGATAATCTCCTGTATCAGATGGATCAAACGTCGGATCACTCAACCCATCCGCGACAATTTTCTTTTTTACTTTTATGGCGAGCTTCCAAAATGATTCCTTAGCGGATTCTACGGCTACCTTAAAAGGAACATCCTTGAACTCTGGACGAGCATAGAGCTTGGCTACAAAATTCTCCCATGCGGGCAATGGAACATTCATCTGGGCGTTTATTCCCTCTGGTGCGACATAGATTCGCCCTAGACACCCAAGCCCCGCCCATTCACGAAATAAATCATCTCGCAGCGCTTCTGGATTTTCTATTTTTACATATCGATAAAACGAAATTGTCTTTCGCTCAAAGCTCTCTTTTTCGATTTCCGCAAAAGCTTCTTCTTTTGAAAACCTATTACAAAGCCATTCGCCGTCTTTCTTAGGATTACTCATGGTGAGATGGATAGTATCTTTAAGAAATTAGTAAATCTGAGAAAAAAGGCAACCAAGCTAATGGTTTATGATAGGTAAACGGCTCTACTCCCACGAATTTCTCAGTTTATTTTGCCCAATTCTTCCCAACCGCACTTTCTCGGAGTTTATGTCGTTTTATAGTTGCAGAGTCCAATCCAAATTTATCTGCAAGGTAATCTGTAAATCCAAATCCTTTTGTGCCAGCCATTTCACTCAGAGTTTTGTATATCACTTTAGATTCTTTGTGTTTCACCCCCAGAACAGTCTTTATAATAATAGACCAATCTGTTACCACTTCTGGGAACCTGAATGTTTCAGTTATCCTTAATTTATAAACTAAAAGTTCAAGAAAAACCTTATTACGAAGCTCTATCTGGTCGTCTTTTGCTGTAATTATCTGATTTTCTTCCAGATTTTTATTTTCCCCAACAGCCTCAACGCTTCGTACCAGTTCTGTTACAAATATTGGTATAAATTTTTGACATTGTTCTATAGGGATCATGTCTGATCCCAGTAAAGACACAAGCACTGAGTAAACCGCATCATTAACTGAAATATCCTTTCCTTCTGCATGAAGCACAACCAGAAGAACATTGAGCTTAACCTCTTGTATGAGTTCTTTTAGTATGGCTTCATCGATTTTTCCAATCTGAGTATTAACTTTTTCAGAAAGCTTGAGAACGTCTATTTCTCCAGCGCCGAAAGAGAGCTGTTTTCTTGTAAATTTTTTATCTAATAATTTTTGCATAGTTTCTCTTATTTATAATTTATTAGCCTTTTCTTATTTTATACCCCACCTCAAAGCCAGAACTAGCAGGACGTGGCAAGTCTAATTTTTCAAATTCCTTTATGCTTACACCAAAAATTCTGACCATATAATCCCCAATATCTTGTCCAATGCTATTTGCTAATGATTGCTTTATATCATTTGCTTCTCCAGGAATATCAAGCGTAGTAAGGACAATCCCCCAATTCCTTGTTCCTCTTCCATAATTAATTTGTCCCAAAAAACGAGCTCGATAAAGCATCAGTTCACACAAAACTTTACTTGAGATAAAGATCTTTGGAGAATCTGGATTTTTATTTCTTTTATGAACCGTTCCATCAATTTGTACGTCTCCTTCTTCATTTGTATTTGAATCCTTGCTTAAGACAGCCCTCATAAACTGTTCTTCAATAATACCAAACCTCGTAGCTTCTGCTTCTTTTATAAAATCTAAGGGCCTATAAAAACTTTCGGCTATTTGATCGATGGTTATTTCATTTTGTTTAAACTCTTTAAGTATAACTCCCACTACCTGATTTTTGATATGACCAGCGACCACTTTGATAAATTCGCTATCATTACTGTCTTTTATGCTTTCCCAGTTTTCATCCGCAAGGACTAATTTAATAACATCTGCTTCTCTCACTTGAGAAACTCGGTTTAATAATTCCTGACAATTGCGTTTTTCATCGTAATCAACTACTTTCATACACCACTAATAACTCTTTTCACAAAACAATCAAGACAAGAATTAACACCCACAATCAAGCATTTCTTTTCTTTTAATATATCTATCTTTTCCAAGAAACTCTGTATCTAAAAATGCTTGTACAATATCAAGTGGATCATCCATAAAAGCTGTCCGACCTCCCATAGCTATAACATTGGCATCGTTATGTTCTCGACTCAGTGTTGCGAGTTCTATAGAGTTGCATAGCGCACATCGAACACCTGTAACCTTGTTCGCTGCGATTGAAATCCCAATCCCTGATCCACAGACCACAATTCCCAGACTATCTTGGTTGGCGACTACGGCCTCTCCTACTTTTTTCCCATATTCTGGATAATCCACCGATTCTAATGAATCTGTTCCAAAATCTTCTATATCGTATTCAAGTTCTTCCAGATAGGCTTTTATGGCTTCTTTTAGCTCAAAACCTCCATGATCGGCACCAATATATATTTTCTTCATTATTCGGATTGTACTTCTGTCAGATCTGGTAGCAACTCCATTGGATCCAAAAATCCCTGATCGGTAAATGTAGCCAAGTGCAAATGAGCTCCGGTCGTCCAATACCCAGCCCCTTCAGTTCCTGGTGTTCCTCCACTTTTGGCGATAAGTTCTGCTTGGTAGATCTGCTGGCCTTCTCGAACTAATATCTGTGAAACATGTCCGTACAGGGAATAGATAGCTCTTCCTTCTTGCTCGTGCTTGATCGTCACAAAACTATATCCAAATCCTCCATCTTCGACCTTTTCGACTATCCCATCTGCTACCGCATAGATATCACTCCCCTGCTCTATCGCTATATCAACCCCTTCGTGAACTTTCCCTAGAGAGGCTTCGTAGACCTCATCATGAAATACCGCGCTTATGGTAATTGGTTCTGCCACAGGCCATACAAAAGAAACTTGCTCAAGCGTGTTTACGTCTAGTAATTCTGGATTTTCAGACTCAATTTGAGTTTGGATTTTATCTAAAACTGTTCTAATTTCTTGAATTTTTAAGGTTGATTGGACTTGTTGAGCTTTGAGTATTTTTATGTCCGAATCACGTTGTTTCTTTGATTGCGAAACAGAATCTAACTTTGTTTCTCGATCGCCCGTCATTCCTTGTAAATGGGCGTATCGATATTTGGCATCAGCGTCGAGTCTATTTTGCCGAGCATAGAGAAATGCCATTTCTTTTTCTTTTTGATCCATTATATTTTTTATCTCCCAGAGCTGCTTTATGAGTTTCTGTTTTTGTTCTTCTTTGAGTCGTGATTGTTTTTCTTCTTCTATTATTTGTGATGCACTTTTATCTGAAAAAATCCATTTTATAACATTAATTCCATCCCCTCCTCCAAAAGAACTTCGCTGAATATATCGACGAAGCATGAATTTTTTTAGATCTTCTTCTGCAATCGTGTAGGCGACTCTTAGTCTTGATTTTTCACGAGTAAGAAGTTCGAGTTTTCGATCGATGTAGTTGAGTGTTGATTCTGAAATTTTTATCTGTTCTTTGTAGTCTTGAGATTGTGATTCGAGTAAAAACAATTCATTTTCAACCTCTGTAGCCACTCCTTGTTCTTCTAGATTTAGTGATTGATAGAGTCGAAGTTCGGACTCTATTTCTTCGAGTAATGCTTCCTCGGTAAAAAGCTGTTTTCTATAATCTACTAGGTCTTGAACCGTTGGATTTTCAGGAATCAACACCTCTGGAATTTGTGCCTCAAATTCCGCTGAATCAGGTACGGGCTCAAAATCTGGAGTATACAGATCTTCACTCCCTTCTTCTTTTCCTGTATAAAACCAGTCAATAATCGTATTGAGATCGCTCTTGAGATTGGCAAAGGCAATATTTGGAAGGAGGATTAGAAGTATCAGTATTTGTTTCATTTTTCTTTAGTATATCCAAGGAAATTTAAAAAACTAAATAAACCCGGCCTCTAACCCTTCCAAGGAAAGATACGCAAAACAAGCAAAGTCTTTTTTATTTTAGCGATAGAAGATTAATATTGTCACATGAAAGCGATCCAACCTAAAATATTTGTCGAAAGACTGGCCGATCACTATGCAGACGAGATTTGTCATCTTGACTGGGATAGAGCGCGTCCGTGGACTTTGCTTTTTGCCGTTATCCTCTCCGCTCAATGTACGGATGAACGAGTCAACAAGGTAACTCCAAAATTGTTTAAAGATTTTCCTGATTTAGAAGCGTTTGTGGCGAAACCTGTGGAACTGCTCGAAGAGGCGGTTCATTCGACTGGTTTTTATCGAAATAAGGCTAAAAACATAAAACTCTGCGCTGAACAACTCCTCCTCAAACATGATGGGCTTGTCCCTGACACTATGGAGGAACTTACTGCCCTAGGCGGAGTAGGAAGAAAAACAGCCAATGTCATCCTCTGGAATATACATGAGAAGACGCTTGGATTTGTAGTGGATACGCATGTGGGACGGATCACGCAGAGAGTCGGTCTGACCAAACAAAAGAATCCAATCCCCATAGAGCGAGATCTTATGAAAAAACTACCTCAGCCAGAATGGGGACGAATCTCACATCAGCTAGTACAATTTGGTCGAGACACGTGCAAAGCCCCGACGCCGAAGTGTTCTGAATGTTTTTTTTCTGATGTGTGTCCAAAGCGTGGGGTAAAAAAATCAAAATAAGACAGCGTGATTCTTTCTTTTTTCATGAAAACATGATATAATAGTCAGATTTTATGTAAGTCCCTATGAAGTATCTGATCTCTTTCTCATCGAAACAAGCTACACAATATCTATACAAAGAAGCACCAGACCACCCCCTTGAGGCACTCACTACAGAACAATTAGAAAAAAAATCTATACGAAATTCCCTCAAAGGAAATGAAGTCAAAATACAAGCGCCAAATGGTCCTGTTCCAACTTTTTCCTATCCAGGATATGATAAACGACATGATTCAACTGATATAAACCATACCCTTGAACAGGATACTCCTGCGAAGATTCTGATGGTTACAACTCCTCGAAAAGATGAAGGAACTTGGGCCTTCATCCAATACGACAGTCCAACATCCGGAAAGCCAAAGAAAAACTGGATTAAACTAGATCATATCAGAAAAACTCAAATAGAAACAAGCCCAGAAGAAGATAATGCTGAAATTGGATTATTGAGAGATGAAATTAAACAACTAAAGGCTGAACTAGATGGTAAAACAGAGGGAATGAATATCTCTGCTGAACTGGAGGAAAAAGATGAAACTATTGCTGAACTTGAGGCAGTAGCTGAAAAATTGAAGTTACAATTAGCTAACGCTCAAAAAACTGCGCCTCTCCCTGTAATGGAGCCCGTCTCCACACCAGATCAATCTGACAAACAAAACCAAATAAAACAGCTAACAGCGGATCAAACTGCAGCTCAAAATGAAATTACAGAGCTTAAAACCACTATAAATGAACTTAAACAAAAATTAGAAAGTCCTCTAAAAAATGGCGATCTCACAAAAAAACAAGAGGCGGAACTGCAAACTAATCTGAAGAAATCGCAAGGAGATCTTACTGATGTAACAGCAAAATATAAAGCCATCCAAGATCGACTTACCGCTCTAGAAACCTCAAACAAATCAATACGAGAAACGTCTAACGAACAAAATCTAAAAATCACAGCACTCAAAGAACAGGCAGGAAAAGATGCTATCGCTCTGGAAAAACTTAAATCTGACCATCAAGCTGAAGTTGCGAGACTAAATACAGAAATCACTAAGCTTACAGAAGCTCAAACGGAAACAATGACTGATGTTGCGGCTAAGCGAATAAAGGATCTTGAAAAGCAGCTCAAAGATCTCCAGCAACAAACTATAGATAAGGCAGGAACAGATGCAGCAACAATCAAAGGGCTGAAAGCACAAGCTAAAATAAATACTGAGGCAATCACAAAACTAACAGCTGATGCTACTAACGCTGAAACACAAGCAAGTGAAAACCTGAAAACTATGGAAGAGCAAAAAAATGAAATAACAAGACTGAAAGGAGTCGAAGCAGAAAATGTAAGACTTAAGACTAGATTAGAAAAGGCAGAAGGACAGCTACAAGCTATGGTTGAGGAAGCTCCAGAGGGTACTAACCTCCAAAATTTAACTAAACGCTTTTCTGGATTTGTTGCTAAAGCAAAATCATGGACTCGTGTTGCTGGATTATTTGAAGGCACTAGGCCAGAAGAAATAATACCTAAAATACAAGCCCTACAATCAAAATCGGAAGAAGATGATGCAACTATAAAGAAACTAACCCAAGCGAATAAAACTCAAGCTGAGGCGCTCAAAATACAAGCTGGTATGAAAAAGATTGATGCGAGAGAGGCTGAGACCTCTACTACTAGAAACGTTGAATTACAAAAACTCAAAGATTTTGCTACCACCGTAATAGCAAGTGCCCCTCTAATAACAGATAACGGCAAAGAACGAGACATGACGACTGATGAATTTTTGGATTTTATGGAGAAACAAAGGCAATCTCCTGATGAAATAACTGCAGAACAAGAACAACTTGATGCTATTTCAACTATTATTAGTAATGCCAATGCAAGTGGTTCAGAAAGCAAGGCTAGTGATGCACTGCTGGATATCACGGAAATTCTTCTGAATGAAGAACCAGTAGAACCAGAAGATCAAATAATAGATGATACCGATAAACCAACTGAAGAATCCGAGAAAACTAATATAGAAGAATTAAAAGCACAAAATAATTTTCTTCGAGAAAAAACAAAAAGAATTATCGCAGAGGCTAATAAAATAATGGAACCCATTCTTCCTGTAAATCGACGACAAGAAGACGCACATTGGGTACTACATTCCATTAGACCTCTTTCTGAAGACCAACCACTGACTCAACAATTATTACTATCAGAAAACAAAAAACTTATCGGTGCATTTAAGCTTGCCGAAGACCGTATTCCAAAGGCGGCTAAACTTGGAGATAAGTTGCATAAACTTAAATTAATATATGATTCTAAAAACTATACAGAACTTATTGCCACAGACTCTATAACTGGAAATACTGAAGCCGTAGAAAATTAAAAATAAGTAAACACTACGATCGCTCTATCTGAATTTCCTTCACTATTTTGAGTAATTTATGTGAGGCAAACTCCTCCATGATTTGATTTTGGTACAAAAATAACGCTGAGGCGCTTCCTGAATTTGTGGTTTGTATATAGAGCACTTTATCCTTAAATTTTTTAGGATTCCAGCCCTGTGACTGAGCTTTGTATTTTTTTTCAAAAAAATGTCGCGTCTGCTCCAATATAACACCTGCCCCTACCTGCTGATGAAAACCAAACTGTCGTGCGGCTTTTATGAGGTAGTTTCCTGCGGGTTCAAATGACATGAGATAAATACTAGGAGTCTGAATGTATTTGTAACCTATACTTGTGGATCAATATCGTCAATAAACTGAAAACGTTTTATGTATTTCCCTTCAACTTCTACCTCTTGGGTAAACATCGATAAGGAACGGGTAAAGAAATCTGTCCCTGGATCGTCTTGGAGTTCATAGAGGGCTTTGTAAATCACTAACACCTCTCTGGTTTCAGTCTGTAATGCCGTTCCCAGGACTTCGTATTTTGGTCCCTTATAGTGCTGATAGATTCCTTTTTGTATCATTGTGTAGCGGGTTTAAATATCTCTAGGGGACTTTTTCCTGTAAGTGCTCGAATCTCTTCTCCCAGTTTTAAGATCGGAATTCCTACAATGTTTTGAAAATCGCCATCGATGTGTTCTAGGAAATATATACCCGTTCCAAGGATTGAATAGGCTCCACATTTTCCTTCCCAATCTCCAAACTCAAGATATTGTTCTATTTGTTGATCAGTGATGTCCGAACGAAACTGAACTGAGGTAGATTCATAGAAAATCTTTTCCATATATTTTCCACAAATAACACCGACCAAGGCACATCCGGACATTATCTGCTGTGGCTTTCCTCGAAATCTGGATAATTGTGCAAAAGCCTCATTTCTATCTTTTGGTTTCCCTATTGATTGCCCCTCAAAAGAGATCATGGAATCACAACCGAGGATGAGGAAGTCTGAATGAGATTGCGAGATTGAAAGATCGAGAGGTTGAGAGGTTTTTGTATCTCCCTTTCTATCGTTCTTACTTTCACACTCTCTCACTTTTACCTCATAGACACTCTTTGCTTTTCCGAGCGCAAATTCCTGGATCTGTAGATCTGGTGACTGATTCACATCAATAATCTCTTCATAGTCTGGAGATATAGCTTCAAACTCTATTCCCATCTTTTTGAGAAGATCTTGTCGATTTTTGGAAGTGGAGGCGAGGATAAATTTCATAAGAAAATAACGTAACAGAATAACTCTGTAACAGAATAACCAAGGAAGGATGGAGTACCAAACTCATTTATGAATCTGTTATTTCGTTTTTGAAATTAGCCCATTAACTCAAAAATGGCTTGATCAATAACAAGATCGCTGGCACCAGCACCGCCGCCATCATCGTGAAGACAAAGACGATCTTGGCGACTTTGAACGGATAACAGTCATAGAGCGAGGCGAGATTGATGTTATTTACGGCAGGTGGCACGATCAACTCCATGAGGAGTATTCCTCCTAAAAACCATCCCCAGTCGAGCCACAAAACCAACGCCACCCCAATCCCCGTGATAATCACAAACTTAAATATAAACAAATGAATCCAGAGTTTCCACTCGACGGTTTCTCCGATCCCTCTGGCAAGAAAAACTCCAAGCAACATCAGCTGCAAAGAAAGTGAGGTGTGCCCCGCAATCTCTAAAAAATTTCCAACACTTCCCTCAAATCGTATTCCGAGGATATTAATTGTGATCGCAATAAGATTTGCCCAGAGGAGTGGAAATTTGAGAATATTGAATAAAGAGGCCTTTATCGAAAAAGATCCTCGGGAATATCCATAGACTCCAAAGAGCGAGTTATTGATGACATTGGCGAGATTGAGGGCTGTCGTATAGGGGAGGCTCTCTGGTCCAAAAATAATCAACCCCATTGGGATTCCCAAATTTCCTGTATTTCCTAGGACCGAGCTCATGACATAGATAGCTCGTTTTTTAGGATCTTTGAATAACAGCTTTGCAATCACCTGAAACAAAAAAATCAATACAATACTCAGAACAAAGTAAACTAGTGCAGAGGTCAAAACCTCTTGGGTGACGTCGTACTTGGAAAATCCCCAGAATACCAGCAATGGCTGCATGAAGTATACATTGAGCTTGGTAAACTCTTGTTCTACAAAATTGGGAGCAAAGTATTTTCTCCATGCATACCCAATCGCTACGAAGACGTAAAGCAAGATGACTCCGGTAAATATATCGAACATGAAAGAGGAGGTAGAAAGATTGAGAGATTGAGAGGAAGAGGGAGATAGATAGTGAATAATTTAATGTAATTTTATATCAAAAAAAGTAATCCTAATCCCAGTAATACACAGTATGGCATAAACCAAATCCAGTAACGATTGATCGTCTGAAGCATGAACCTGATCGTGAGCCAGGATACGAGGGTACAGAGGACAAGAGACAGAAAGAGAGATAGATTGAAAGATGGAAAGGTTTCAAGGTCTTTTAATAAAAATACAAGAGCTCCGAGAATTGTTGGAATAGAGAGCAGGAAAGAAAACTCTGCGGATTTTTTTCTACTTATTCCAAGGACAATAAGTGCGGCAATCGTAAGTCCTGATCGCGAAATCCCCGGGAGGACTGCAAGTCCCTGAATGAGACCGATATAAATAACAACCGACCAGCTGACCGACTGAACTACTGAACTACCAAGTAATTGATCCGTTGTTCTTCTGCTCATGATATGAGAGACCAATATCAATCCCCCGGTTATGATCAGACTCCATGCCACGGTTGTGAGTGAAAGGTCATAGAGAAAAAATTCTTCGATCAATAATGCTGTTGGCACGGTAAGGAGTGTTGCCACTACAATCTGAGTTCCATAGAGTCCTTCGCCTTTTCGTGGCGAAACAAAAAATGCTTGGATCATACTCCATAACTTTTTCCGAAAATAGAATACTACCGCGATCAATGATGCCGCATGGAGCATTACCTCTAGGGCAATCCCCGACTCCATTCCAAACCAATGTTGTAACAAATACAGGTGTCCACTAGAGGAAACTGGTAGAAATTCTGTGAGCCCTTGGACAAATCCGAGTGTGAGGTATTGGAACATCAAATTCAGTCTAGATATATTTCTATCCAAATACAATTCACTCAAACCTCTATCTTAAAAACGAATTGCAAATTAAGTAAATTTAATTAGAAAGCAGTAAATGAGTTTTTCTAGAAACCAACTTTCTGGTCTATTTCTTCCAGACAATTTCACCTCTCACCCCCAATCAATCCCCGAAGAATTTTGGAAATCGGAGAGTCCTTTTAAGAGAGTCGAACAACCTGATAAGTGTGAGGGAACTGAGCTTCCTCAAAGTCTATATCTTTCTGGAGTGGATTTTTTAGATCTTGATAGTGGTAAACTCTCCCTTCTTAGAGACCGAGGATATGCGATATCTGCATTTGAAAAAGATAACTCCCATGATCCTGTAGACTTCATGACTATTCAGACGGCTCCAGAAGAATTTGTGGTCCATCTTCATTTACTAAAACGAACCAAAGCTGAACTCGAAACTCCAATGATCTTTAGTAATGATGAATTATCTAAAAGGCCTTTTGAGAATGTCCCAACCTCTGCGCAAATACTGATGGAGTGTGAAAAAAAAGATGGAGAATGGCGATACGCTAGCCCCCACATTATCCCCGATGGAAGTGTGGATCTCGGATCCTTTACTGGAAATGAAGCCTATGGAATTGGAATTTTTGAAGGTATGGTTATAGAAACAAATGACAAAGGAGAGCTTTTTATCTTTCGGATAGACCAACACTATAAAAGATTTTGTTCAGGATGTGCTTCAAGAAAGTTACCAGTCCTAGACCAAAAAACTTTTGAAGATTCCGTCAAAGCGGCTGTTCTTTCAAATTTGTCCTATATAAAGCCCGGGAATCGACTCTACCTCCGTATAGATATGAAAGCCCAAGGAGGTTCGCAAAGCGTAAAAGTACCTAATTCAGCAGCCTTCACGATCATTGCATTTCCTTTTTCTGATTATAGCGGAGGTATAAATAGTCGAATATCAGTTGTTATGAGTGATGTGAAACGTTTTGCCACCCCTCACAAATCTATCTCAAAGTATGATGAAATTGCTGCCTTCAAAGATGATGCCAACAATGGGAATGTTGGTTTTAATGGACATGCATTTGTAGAAGCACTAACCAGTGACAAAGACGGAAGAATACAAGAAGCTGGTTCTAGTAACTTCATTGCGGTTGATAAAGATGGAAACATCATCACTCCTTCAACTAGAAACCAAGACTTCCTCGATGGTGTAACCAGAAGATCTGCTATTGCTCTTGCCGGAAAAGGTAAAGTAATTGAGCGAGATATTTATGAATCTGAAATTCCGGAGCTTCGAGCGGCTTGTCTTACTGGATCTGCAGCACGAGTACTGGTTCTAAGTTCTATTGGGTACAATGAAACACTATACGAACTTGATGGAGATAATCCTGATATACTTAGACTTCAAGAGATGGTTGTAGATGTTCGAAGTGGGAATGTCTCAAAAGCACATAAAAACATAGCTGGAGATTGGCATACGATACTTCTAACCTAATTCTTAGTTTTTCATTTGCTTTTCATATATTTTCGGTATGATCTGATGTACCCATCAGGTCAAAAAAATAAATATAAAAAACCGATATTTTAATAGTATTTTTTGTTTTTTGTGGCTCTGAGCTTTTGCACAAAAAATGCACAATGTGCTTAAAAATCAGATTTTCAATGTAAGCAAGAATACATAAAAAAACAACCTACATTTTTCTCAATCGTTTTTCTTCCCAAATACTTGCACCCACTAAATATTGTGTCTACAATATTCCTTGTCACCCAACATGTTGTGTCTCCACTAACCCTCGACACACAATATGAAATGATACTAAATACGTCCTAGCTAGCCCTTTTCTTGGGGTTTTGCACGACGATGTGGAAAACTTTTTGTTTTCCGTTTCTTGTCTTCTATTTTAATTACTTTACATACAACATGATTCAGCAGATCAAAAAACGTTCCGGAGCCGTAGTAGATTTTAATCTATCACTTATTACCCAGGCCATTATAAAGGCCGCCGCCGCCACCGGCACTCCCCTTTCTCCGGAATTTGCTGAAGAAATATCGAAACTTTCACTTTCTGAACTAGAACTTGATTTCGAGGGAACGGATCGTGTTCCTTCGGTAGAAGATATCCAAGACCGAGTAGAACATCAACTGGTACAATCTGGAAATTTTGAAATTGCTAAAAACTACATCCTCTACCGAGCAGAACGAGCCAGACAAAGAGCGGAGGCTCGACTTGAAGAACTTCAAAAAATAGAAAAAAATCTCCTAAAAGTAGTTAAAAAATCAGGTAAATCTGAAACGTTTAATATTAAGAAGATTCAGAAAGTATTAAAACGAGCGGTTAAAGGGTTTGAAAATATTGATATTAAATTGATTGAAGAGGAACTAAAACGGAATATTTTTGATGGAATTAGTACACAGGAAATCACAAAAGCACTTACGATGGCATCAAAAGCCTATATTGAACGAGATATTGAATACTCTTTCTTTACGGCACGACTGCTCTTGGACTCAATCTACCGAGAAGTTTTTGTTGATAAGTTTAACGAAGAAGATTTTGAAAAACGATATAAAAGTTCATTTGTAGATAATCTGAATCGAGGCGTCGAGGCAAAACGAATTAATCCTGAACTTCTTACTTACAACCTCGAAGCCATCACTGAAGCGCTTGAACCAGCTCATGATCATGAGCTTACATATCTTGGACTTCAGACATTGTATGACCGATACTTTATCCATATAAATGAAGATAAGATTGAAGCGCCTCAACATTTTTGGATGAGAGTTTCTATGGGACTTGCCCTCGCAGAGAAAAAAGAAGATCGAGAAGCACGAGCGATTCAGTTCTATCAAGTTCTTTCTCAGCTTCGATTCATTAGTTCTACTCCAACACTATTTAATGCTGGAACTACTCATTCACAACTATCTTCTTGTTATCTCTCTACTATTACTGATAGTCTTGACCATATCTTCAAGGTTGTTTCTGATAATGCCCAACTTTCTAAATGGGCAGGAGGAATTGGAAATGACTGGACTAATGTCCGAGCCACTGGAAGTCAAATTCACGGAACTAATGGAAAATCACAAGGAGTAATCCCTTTCCTCAAAATTGCTAATGATACAGCTGTCGCCGTAAATCAAGGAGGGAAACGAAAAGGAGCGGTCTGTGCTTATCTTGAATGTTGGCATTTTGATTTTCCTGAATTTCTAGAACTTCGTAAAAATACAGGAGATGATCGACGACGAACTCATGACATGAATACTGCTGCATGGATTCCGGACTTGTTTATGAAACGAGTCCAAGAAGATGGTGACTGGACATTTTTCTCTCCAAGTGACGCGACGGATCTTCATGATCTATATGGAGCTGAATTTGAGGTTGCATACAACAAATATGAAGCCATGGCTAAGGCCGGAGAGATTGAGCTACACAAAACTATCAAAGCAAAAGATCTTTGGAGAAAAATGATCACGATGTTGTTTGAAACTGGTCATCCATGGATGACATTCAAAGACCCGTGTAATCATCGATCACCACAGGATCATGTAGGAGTTGTACATGACTCAAACCTCTGTACTGAGATCACTCTCAACAATTCAAAAGATGAGACGGCTGTTTGTAATCTTGGTTCTGTTAACCTGGCACGACATTTTGATTCGGATAAAAAAGATATTGATCGAGAAAAACTTGCTGACACTATCAAAACAGCCATGCGAATGCTGGATAATGTTATTGATATTAATTTCTATCCTACAGCTGAAACTAAGGTCTCAAATAAAAAACATCGACCAGTTGGTCTCGGACTTATGGGGCTGTGTGATCTACTCTATCAAAAAGATCTCGACTTTGCTTCTGAATCTGGAGTCGATTTTTCTGATGAAGTGATGGAGTTTATTTCATATCATACCATCCTAGGAAGTTCTCTCTTGGCCAAAGAACGAGGAGCCTATGAATCTTTCAAAGGATCAAAATGGGATCGTAACCTGTTTCCTCAAGACACGATCGATCTACTAGAAAAAGATCGAGGTGAAAAAACGCTTGTAAAACGAGGTGAAAAAATGGATTGGACTGAAGTCCGAGATCACGTCAAATCTCATGGAATGAGAAATTCAAATACGATGGCTATTGCCCCAACAGCTACTATTTCAAATATTGCTGGATGTATTCCTTGTACCGAACCAATCTACAAAAACTTGTATGTTAAATCTAATATGGGCGGAGAATTTACGGTGATCAACAAACACTTAGTAAATGATCTAAAAGCTCTTAATCTCTGGGGTGATGCAATCATCCGAGAACTAAAAGCACATGATGGATCAGTTCAAGAAATTGATGAAATTCCAATTCATATTCGAGAAAAATATAAAGAAGTATTTGAGATCAGTCCTGTCTGGGTCATCAAACATGCGGCGGCTCGAGGAAAATGGATTGATCAAGCGCAATCAACTAATATCTTCTATCGAGGGACTTCTGGAAAAGATATCTCGGAAATCTATACGATGGCCTGGAAAGCAGGACTTAAGACAACGTACTACCTCCGTACACTTGGAGCAACTCAGGTCGAAAAGTCTACGGTTAGTGCTGCCGGAACTCATAAGCGAGATTTCTCAAAATCAGCCATGGATGATCAAAAAGCGGCAGATGCTGTCTCAACTCAGAGCCTCAATGCTCCTGCCTCAAGTATGCCAGTAGCTGAACCCATTGCTGAAGATCGACAAACTTCAATCCTAGACTCTGAACCATCACCAACTCCTGCAGCTACTGCGGTTGCTAGTGCGGCTGCACTGCTGGGAGATCCAGACTGCGAAGCGTGTCAATAATTATAGTATCATCTAAAACATTTCTAATGTTTAGAAATACTTCTTACTAAATATCTAACACCCTTCTCTTTTCTCATGGATCAAAATTATTCAACAACACACGACCCCTCTACTAATACTGAGCCACTAGGGATGGCTCCTACTTCTTCACCTCTTTCTCAAAACATGACAAACGACGACAAAACTACTACTGGCGGATTCCAAGCTCAAAAAAAAGGAATCATCAATGCTTCTGGAACCGATCCTAATAAAATTCTTCCGTTCCAATACCCTTGGGCTCGAGAATATTATAAGCAAGGTGTAGCTAATAACTGGACAGCTGAAGAAGTCTCTATGCAACGAGATATCGAGCTATGGAAAACTCCAGGAGCTCTTTCTGATGATGAACGACGAATGATCTTGTGGAATTTAGGATTCTTTTCTACGGCAGAGAGCCTCACCGCAAATAATATTGTTCTGGCTGTCTACAATCACGTAACTAATCCAGAATGTCGACAATACCTACTCCGACAAGCCTATGAAGAAGCGATCCATACGGATACGTTTATCTACTGTTGCGATAGTCTAAGTTTGGACCCTGATGAAATCTATAACATGTATCTGACGGTTCCTACTGTCAAAGCCAAAGATGAATATGTAGTAAAATTCACTCAATCGGTGATGGATTCTAATTTTTCTACCACTGGAACGGCTAACATTCAGAAGTTCATTTTTGATGTGGTTGGATTTTATATCATTATGGAGGGGATCTTTTTCTATGCAGGTTTTGCGATGATGCTCTCATTGCTTCGAAACAATAAAATGATAGGAATTGGAGAACAATTCCAATACATCATGAGAGATGAATCGATCCATGTAAATTTTGGAGCGGAACTTATAAATACTATTGTTGCCGAAAATCCTGAGGTATGGACGCCCGAGTTTAAAGCTCAGATTACGGAAGCCATTAAAGGAGCTGTAGATCTAGAAATTAAATATGCTGAAGATTGTCTTCCTCGAGGAATTCTTGGTCTACGTGCGGATACAGTCTCTGATTATGTTCGGCATATTGCTGATAGACGTCTAGAACGGATCAATCTTGACACTGTCTACGGTGTTGAAAATCCGTTTCCATGGATGAGTGAGATCATGGATTTGAGTAAAGAAAAAAACTTCTTTGAATCTCGAGTAACAGAATACCAAACTGGAGGAAACTTGGATTGGTAGGATTAAATTTTAACAACTAATATTATAAAAAAGAGACACAAACTGTGTCTCTTTTTTAGATGCTATCAATTTACAAATTTACTGCCGTAATCCAGAATCTACAAGACCAGAAACAGTATCAACCTCACCCTCTACCCCTTTATAAAATTCAATTGTCGATACCAATATATTCTTTAGAGCTATTCCCTGAGGTGATTCACTGTCCTCCTTACTGGGATGGCCTAATACCACCCATGCCATAAATCCAAATTCTAAATCTTTTGTTCTTATTATTCCACGACCTTTTTCTGCCTGTTCCCTGCACAAAGAAATCAAAGATTCCGCAAGCTCCGTAGCATCTCTACCCTTCCATTCTGCGGCGATGCCTAAGCTAGAACACTCGATATTTATTCTCCTCCCAATATCAGTTGGATCTGCTTTTCCTAGTTTACTATATGCAGCTACTTCTTCTGATAGGTCATCCGGAGGCTTTACGTAATGCTCTGCAGGACCACAACCGCGTAGAAATCCATTGTCAATTGTCATGAGGAATTATTAGTTAAATAATCTTATTCTGCATCTTAACACTATTTCTACTTCTCGTCAACCCATATTTATTAAATAAAACAAGTCTTCCTTCCGACAACAACCTCTTTTCCAACTAAAAAGACTGAGATATCTTTTTGTAACTGCATCAATCTAATTTTTTGCATATTTTTTTTGTTCAAGGTATATTTACTTCACTTTCTAATAAAAATAAACATGAAAATGCTCTTAGTCCTTCTTAGCTTTTTGACACTTCCCTCCGCCGTGATGGCGCAAGAAGCCACGCCAACCGCTGAACCAGAAATCGTCGCAGAAGTTACGGCAGAACCAACGATTATCGAAGTTGTTACGGTAGAAGTAATTGAAGATGAATCAGATGTAACACCATCTATTGAAGCTACCTCAGAAGCAAAAGTCCTACCTAGTGATATAAAGGAAACAGAAGAACTACTCGATCTCATGATCATGAAAGATATGAGCCATGGAATGCCTTCTCATAGAATTGCCTACCAAGGTGAAGAATGTCATGGGAAATCAAATAGTCAATGGGGGAAAGGAAATGGAAGTCATAGTAAAAAAATGCAGGGACATGGAAAAGGTGAATACTCAGAAAAAGGAGGATGTCCTCATAAAAACAAACTCATGATCCTTGTACATAAATTTATTTTTGGAGGGATGGCTCTACTCTTCCTATTTATCGCGCCATTTGTAATCCGTCGAGGATGGGCACTAGGAGCATTAGAAACTAAATCATTAAAATCTACTGCCAAAACAAAAGTAAAGCCAAGAACTAAAAAGAAATAATTGAATTCAGTAACACATTAAAAAAGCCCTCAACATTGAGGGCTTTTTTTTAATCTAAATCAATCCCCACACCGCCAGTATCATCAAGACGTTTTTCAACATTTATATCCACTCCCCCCTCCACTCTTCTTCTTTGTTTTTTCCGACGTTCTTCTTTTGCTTTTAACTCTAGGAGATATTTATGCTCTTTTTCTCTTCGTCGATGCTCTTGCTCTGATTCCTGCCTAGATA
The DNA here is from genome assembly GCA_018608565.1 of Candidatus Altimarinota bacterium. Taxonomy (GTDB): domain Bacteria; phylum Patescibacteriota; class Gracilibacteria; order UBA4473; family UBA4473; genus JABAZT01. Next base: position 51,960 of record JABAZT010000027.1, on the reverse strand, counting down.
CTTTTTCATATTCTTCTTCAAAATCTTCATCTCGCTCCACCCGAGAAACAAGGTTTTTAACTTTTTCATCTAGTTCCTCAGCAAATACCTCCTCTATGTCTTCTTCATATATTTCACTCTTTTTACTTTTTCTCAATTTCCACCAACTAGACCGCCCTCCTACAGAGCCTTTATTTCTCGTATGTTTTGAACCGTCCTCCCGCAGAGGCTGCCCATCTCTTCCTACGTGAGTTTGAACCATTTGCTGCAGTAGTCCTTTGAGCGCTGATTCTTCTGTGAAATTCTTTTCATCAATCATTACTTCTCGATAATGTTCAACTCTTCGTGCAACTTTTTGTGGTCTTACCATATACTTCCAACTCAGCTGCTCTCCTCCATTTACTTTTTGAAAATTCAAAGTTCCATAATTCCAAAAAAATGCTTTGATTCCATTCCTTGTTACTTCAACTTCGTCTAGATTATGAAAATCAATTCTTTCATAGGCACGATGAAAAAACTTTGGCCATTTTATAAATACAAGCCCCTCAGTCGTCATTATGATAGCGTTAACATACCAATGCGCCCATCCAGATATTACTTGAATTAGAAACAGGCATACTCCTACAATTTTCACCACATAATAATATTCCCATACATGATCATACCATAATAAAAACATAGCTAGTACCCCAGTAAATAAGACTCTCCAAGTATGCTGAAGAATCGAAAATAAAAATGGCCGACGAAAGACAAACATGATCGTCTCATCATCGTCTTCCATAAATCCTCCAAATATTGCTTTTCTCATTCCTCTCATGTTTCAAATTTGTAGGGATATAATTTTTCTCTATTATAGAGGAAAATTTATAAATCCATATGATAAAATCAAAAAATGAGACGTGGGGGGCTTTTTTTCTTGAGTTACTCATATTGATACTCGTAGTTCTATTTATTCGATTTTATATATTTCAGTTTTTTCGTGTGAGTGGACCGTCTATGTGTCCAACCCTCAATGTCATAAATGATATTTGTCGTGGTGAACGAGGTGGAAACCCAAAAGGAGAGTTTATCTTTGTAAACGAAATCCTGTATCAATTTACAAATCCTAAAAGAGGTGAAACGGTTGTATTTAGACCTCCCAATAAACGAGTTTATTATGTAAAACGGATTATTGGAGTGGGAGGTGACAAAGTAACCATAGAAGATGATGGACTGGTTTATTTGGAGAACCTTTCTGATGGAATTTCTAAAATACAGCTTCCAGAAGAACTCTATCTAAGTGACAAGAACTTAGGAATGACCCACGTAAGGGCTAGTAAAAAAGAATTTATTATTCCTGAAGATGAATATCTTTTATTTGGGGATAATCGACAGCACAGTCTCGATGCTCGAAAATGTTTTGAAAACGTTGGTTGTACCAGGAATACTACTGCATTTCTTACCAAGAAAAACATTGTCGGAAGAGCTGAATTTGTTATTTGGCCGTTCTGGACTATTCGATTCCTAGATAATAAACCATTTCATTCAATTTTCTATACTTCAGCGCCTGTCATTAAATAAAATTGAAATTTTTTCTCTTTCTAGAACGTAGTACTAAATCGTGATCTTGACTCAATAGTGATTGAGTCATAAGATGTACCTATCATTAATACAAATACAAACATGAGTCATTCTTCCTTTACATCTTTGAAGCCTTTTTTTCTTCTTTTTATCGCCTCTTTCTTTGTTCTCTCTACTACGCATGCGGCTGATATACAAAACCTAAAAGTAGTTCGAAGTGACTCTCAACTTCTTTTTACATGGGATGGTCTCTCTGATGCAGACTATGATAATGCTGATGGATATGCTGTTGTCTGGGGAGACTTTACCAGCGATGTACTCAAGAACAAATATGCAAAGCAATACCTCAATAATGTAACAAGCCTTAGTGTGAGAGGTGCTGAATTTAAAAGAAGAACAACCTACTACTTCAGAGTTTTTACATATGATATTGAAGATGGACGAAATATATTAAAAAGTGGATCTCAAATTCTTAAGTGGAAAGAGACAGATTATGATGTTTATGAAACAGAATCTATTGTCCCAAATGATCCAGTCATAATAAATAGCTCTTCAAGTACTTCTTCTAATTCTGATGATGCGATTGATTGGGATTTTGGAGTTATTAGAGTTTTAGAGTTAGATAATTTTGCTGATGTTTCTTGGTCAGTCCATACAAGAATGGCAAAAAGTGACTATGATGGATTTGCTATTGAAGTATCAAAAGATTCAAGTTTCAATGAAATAACTGGAACGCTCAAAACAGAACGAGGAAAAATCAGGGCTCGTATAGAAGGACTTACTCCCAATACCCAGTATTATGTTCGAGGAAGTTTTCACAAAGATGACACTCTGTTTGGTGCTGGGGAAACTAAAGATTTTAAAACAATTGGCACGATTGCCCGAGATGGGAAATCCATAGCCAGCCGAAATCTTGCCAAAATAGAAAAAAGGAAATATGTTACTCTTAATATAAGTGATGGATCTACAAGCGCTTCATCTAATACCTCTAGTACCACCACAACTTCTACGAGTACGAATACACCCTCGATCAACACCAATGACAAAGATGCTGTTCGAGCGCGTATCACTGCCATAGAAAAACAAATCAGCACATTACAGTCAGAACTTAGAACACTAAAAGCTAAGCTTGGTGGAAGTGTTTCAACTCGTCGATCTACTACTGCAAGAACTACTCCCAGTCAATCTACAGGAAGACTTTCTATTCGAGAACGTCTTGCTGAACGTCTTGCCAAACTTAGAGCTAAACAATAATACCTATTAACAAATTTCTTTAATGAAAAAATTATTTCTTTTGATTCCTGCGACACTTCTTATCTCATCTCATTCTCTAGCAGCTGACGAAACCTGTATTGAAAAAATGCAAAGTGCCTCAAACCGCTATGGAGAATGTCAAGAATTTTCAAACTCATGTGATATCCCAGATTCATGGA
>JABAZT010000027.1:1603-48978 GCA_018608565.1 Candidatus Altimarinota bacterium | reverse complement strand
TCATGGAAGGTCGTTCCTTCTTGTGATTTAGTAGAACAGGAAAACCATCATCCAACCCTCGAAGAAGTTCAAGATAGAAGAACTCGACGACTTGGGAATGTTAATGATAATCCTGGTACCACAACCTCCCTCAAGGAAAAAATTGCTCATTATCGAAATTCAAGAAGAGCTATCACTGCATCAAAACCAAGTAGTGCCTCAATTTATAGACCCGCTGTTGAAAGTCGCGATAAATCAGGCTTTGAAACTAGAAAAACTTCAAGTACTCGAAATTATTCTTCATCATTTCGACGTTATAATCAAAAAGGAAATCAATCAAAAGATGAATCTACGGAGCTAGCACAAAAACATCAACGGAATGCCGTTCGAGCTAAAACAGCACTAGGACAAACACTTCGAAAATCTGCAATTCGTACAGGAAATCTCAGCAATGCTCCAAAATGGAGTGACACTACAGGAAAACGATCAACTAGGAAAAATTATGCAAAAGCCAGAGCATGGAAAAGCATGGCAACACTAAGAAATGAGGCTCGGCCAGAAAAAAAAGAACATATCCATCAAGGACCGAAACTTCAACGAGTATTTAAAGGAGATCGACTTGAGGGTGATTTGAGTGGGGACAAGTATTTCATAGATCAACAATCTGACAGAATACTTGATCTAAGAAAAGAATTGGATGGAATAGAATAAAAAGCTGAAGAAAGATGTTGAACCAATAAAAAAATCCTGATCAGAAATGATTAGGATTTTCTTATTTAAATTTTAAATATATAAAACTCTTCATGAGAGATCCAGAGGAGTTCCTATCGATAGATTGATAATTAAATCCCTCAAAAACTAAATTATTCTGATATTCAAATATCTAAACCAACCAGTATTATTCGATTTTTCTGCTTGCAATGTTTTTCTGGGTTATTAAGATCTTCTGGCTCTTGATATGCGCGAGTGGTGGAATTGGTAGACACGCTGGTCTTAGGAACCAGTGGAGCAATCCGTGGAGGTTCGAGTCCTCTCTCGCGCACCATCTAGACCTGTAAAGTATTTAAATAAAATATTTTATTTTTTTGTCAAAAAAAAGTAGATTCAAAACCGCTGAGATTCTGAATGTTAAATTTTTTTAAACCCAAGATTCACTTGGGTTTTTTGTCGTAATATAAAAACAAAAGCTCTTTAAAGCTCTTTTAAATTTTTCTGTAAGTTGCGCCAGTCATAGGTGAACTGGTGATTTTCTGCGGCACGGATAATTGACTTCATCATGTGCCATAGACTATCTTTTCGATACTCAAAAGCATTCCCCTCTTCTTTCTGTGCATTGAAATCTATAAATCCAGATGCTTCTGGAACAATTGGAACTACGGACTTTCTTTGTAACTTTTCAAGCAGCTCCTTCGAAGGCTTCTCTGTAAGAAGCACTACATTAGCCATATCAAGTGCTAGGTCTTGGTTTTTATTTATATCCTCTGTCAGCTCAAATGTGTAAGGATACCGGTCTGCCAGGGAAGTATACATTTTCTGTGCTTTCGTATCACCACAGGTTGCCACGCTTATTCTATACCCAAGTTCACAGCAGGCTTTCAATGCCTCAAGTCCTTGATCTCCTATTATTGGAGTTACTACCGCTATCGTAAATATCTTTTGTTTCTTTTTTGTTTTTGGCACTGTTTTTATAGATATCGCGGTTTTCATGGATTTGGGGTCAGTAATCAGATCATTATAGCAGAAAAAAAGAAGTTCTACAATCAAAGTCTATAGAAAAATATGTGAAATTATGTCGAGATATTTATACTCTTTGGGACTAATCTCTTTTTTATGGCCCATACAACGCTTCTTATCGATGGAAATGCACTAATGCACCGGGCGTATCATGCTGTTAAATTTAATCCAACCTATAAAGACCAACCTTTTGGAATGGTTTATGGCTTCACCTCAGGGGTTCTCTATGCTATAGAACATTTCGCCCCTCAGCACTGCATTGTTGCCTTTGATACCAAAGAAAAAACCTTTCGCCATAAAATGGATGATAACTATAAAGCACAGCGATCAAAAGCTCCTGATGATTTTTATCCACAGCTTCCGTTTCTCGATGAAATGCTTGAAACTTTTGGTGTGTCAGTTCAACGGAAACCTGGATATGAAGCGGATGATATTATTGGAACGCTTGCCCTACAGTCTGCTGAGCAAAATTTCAATACCTATATAATGAGTCACGACATGGACTACTCACAGTTGGTTAATGATCGGATAAAGCTCTGTAGAGCCGCTGGACGGATACAACCTGAAAGTATCATGGATCATGATGGGGTCGTCTCAAAACTCGGGATTCCCCCTTCACAGGTCGTCGACTACAAGGCTATTGTGGGAGATAGCTCTGATAACTTCAAAGGTATTCCCGGCATTGGACCAAAAGGGGCCATAGAACTCCTGCAACAGTTTGGTGATCTCGAATCAATGATGAACAATATGGATGCTATTCCAGATAAGTATAAGGCTAAATTTGAAGGACAGATCGATGCCGTTCATCATTGCCAAAAATTAGCACAGATTGAAATTGCGGTTCCTGTTGACCAGAATATTACCTCCACAGATATATTTACCCCAAACTACCAAGATCTTGCGTCTCTTTGTGATAAATGGAACTTTCGTGGGATTGTTACTCGTGTACAAAAAATGAGTTCTTCCACTGATAATCCCCTTGGCTTCGATCAAAATAAGAGCTCAAAAAAAGATGAACCTGAAGACCAAATGAGCTTATTCTAATAATTTATACTTTTTTTTATCTTATTAATATCTATCTCAAATCTCATACTTTGAGTATTTTCGGTCACCTGACTTTCACTCATATTATTAATCCAAATTTTTTGAGGTATAGCTTTATATATTTTCTTGAGTGAGTTACCAGTAAATTCACCTAAATCTCCCCTGTTTTCAAATTTTTCTAATACAGATTCAACTGATTCATCCCTAAGTATTTTAGCCTTAGCTTTTATATATAGACACCGCTGATGATTTTGACCAAGTTTTCTATTTGAGTCATACAAAGTTACAAATATATCTTCGTTTTGATCTATATTAAGGGAATGCTGACTCTTGACCCATGACTTCCAGTAGAGATTTAGATCTGAATCAAACACTCCATAAACTGGTGTATTCCATGGAAAATGATCCCCATCAACAGTTGCAATATTAGGATATATTGAAGAACCTAGTATTTCTTCTACTACTGTATCTAGATTGATATTCATACATTGATAGTACTCTTTTTTCTATCTGAAACAATCTGATCACAACTCCGAGTAATTTGTCTTAATAGTTGCTTGGCAAAAGCAGCCTGATCACAAATTGTGTTTTCTCAATTATTTTTTATTACACTATAAAATTGTTGAAGCCTTATTCCTCCATACATAAAATGGATAAAAAATGAGTACAAGCGCATAGCTAAGGGAAAAAACATTTGCACAAGGCTTATTTTCTTCTATATTCGGATTACGTTTACGCAGTTTTTGCAATAAACCTCTATTACCCATGTCGAATCAAAAAATAATCGTAGGAATTGATGTTGGAACCTCCAAGATCAGAACCGTTGTTGGAACGGTACAAGATAAGAAAAGTACTATTAATCTAATAGGAATCGGGATATCCCCTTCAGAAGGACTTCGGAAAGGAATGGTTTCTGATATTGATGAAGCGGTATCTAATATAACCGCCTGTCTTGAGGACGCCGAACGAATGGCAGGAGAACAAATCCATCGTGCCTATATAAGTACTTCAGGTGGACATATTGAAACGTATGACTCCAAGGGTGTTATTGCCATTAACGGAAACAACTCTGAAATTACGGAAGATGATGTAGATCGAGTTCTCGATGCAGCACAGACTGTTTCACTTCCGTCTAATCGAGAAATCTTGAGAATCATTCCAAAAAACTTTGCTGTCGATAGTCAGCGAAATATCAAATACCCAGTAGGAATGACTGGTATCCGTCTCGAAGTAGAAGCTCATATAATCACCGGACAATTAGCCGCGGTAAAAAATCTAGAAAAATGTATGTACCAGACTGGTATCGATACTGAGGAAATTGTTCCATCAGTACTTGCCTGTGCCGAATGTGTGCTTGATCGAAAACAAAAAGAACTTGGATCTGTACTTATAGAAATCGGAGCCAGTAGTACGAATGTGGCAGTATTTGAAGAAGGCGCTGTTATTTATTCTTCTGTGCTTCCTGTCGGAGGATCTCATGTGACCAATGATCTAGCTATTGGTCTACGATGTGCGATTGATACCGCGGAAAAAGTAAAAATAGAATACGGAACTTGTCTTGAAGCTGATATACCAGAAAGAGAAGAAATTGATCTTTCTCAAATCTCTAAAACAGACGAACACTCTATCCCAAAGAAACAAGTCGCTCGAATCATCCGTGCTCGATATGATGAAATCTTCCTCATGGCACGAGATGAACTGGCAAAAATCGGACGAGAAGGACTACTTCCTGCTGGGGCCGTACTTGTCGGTGGTGGAGTGAAAATCCCTGGAGTTGTTGATCTCGCACGAGACACACTCCAACTACCAGTGCAGATTGGATTTCCAAAAGAAATAGAAGGTATTGTCGACCGAGTTGATGATCCTAGTTATGCTTGTTGTATTGGACTTCTGCATTTCAATCATCGTTATGGAAATACAAAATCTATTTTGGATTTTAGTTTTCTCAAACCCTTTGGAAAAGTAGGACAATGGTTTAAGAATTTTATTCCATAAACAATTTTCCAAGCTGCTGGCATCCAAAGGAAACCTTATATATACAAATATTTAAAAAAAATCTATCCCCCATATAACCTGTAATTTTATTTAACTCTCATGAAAGACCTACTGCAATCGGCTATTCAATCTAATGGTGACAATACAAAAGACACAAAAAAGAAAGACCCAACGCCTAAAGCCTCTTCTCAGAGTTATGTCCCTGATATTGCGCCAATAGCCAATATTAAAGTAATAGGAGTAGGAGGAGCTGGATGTAATGCTGTAAACCGAATGGTGAGCAGTGATTTTCAAAATGTTGAATTTATCGCCGTCAATACAGATGCACAATCCCTCTACCACTCTAATGCTGAGCATAAAATCCATATCGGAAAAGAAGCCACACGAGGTCTTGGAGCTGGAGCTAATCCTGATGTAGGAAAAAATGCGGCTGAAGAATCTATGGATGAGATCAAATCTGCACTCAAAGGAGCTGATATGGTATTTGTTACCTGTGGCCTAGGAGGAGGAACCGGTACTGGTGCCGCACCTGTAATCGCTCAGATTTCACGAGAACTTGGAGCGCTTACGGTTGGAGTTGTGACTCGACCATTTAGTTTTGAGGGAGCTACTCGAGGGAAAAAAGCAGAAACAGGATACAGTGCACTCAAAGATAGTGTTGATACACTCATCACCATCCCAAATGATCGAATTCTATCTATCATTGATCGAAAAACACCACTTACTGATGCCTTTTCTGTGGTGGATGAAGTACTTCGACAAGGAGTACAAGGAATTGCTGACCTTATTACACTACATGGTCTGATAAACTTGGATTTTGCAGATGTAAAAGCGGTTATGTCATCGGCTGGTACCGCTCTTATGGGTATTGGATATGGTGCAGGTGAATCTCGTGCGGTTGATGCCGCTAAAGCCGCCATCGAATCCCCTCTTCTCGAACAATCTATCACGGGAGCGAAAGGAATTCTTTTCAATGTGACGGGTGGAAATGATCTTTCTATGTTTGAGATTGATGAAGCGGCCAAAGTCATCACTGATGCGGCTGATCCTGAGGCTAATATAATCTTTGGGGCGGTAATCAATGAAAACTATACCGGAGAAGTAAAAATAACTGTTATTGCTACTGGATTTGCCGAAGAAGGTAAAAAGAAGCCGGGTCATGCACAACTAATGAGAAAAGCATTTGGCATGAATGGAGAATCGCCAGCCGGGGGAATGCCTGATGAAGGAGATGATTTTGATACGCCTGCGTTCCTCAGAAATCGAGTTCGGTAAATATACATCACATAACTATACTAAAAGCCTTCAATATTGGAGGCTTTTTTTATGTTCTAATTGTTTTGCTAAGAATACATCTTAGCTTTTTAATGCTTCTTGGATCATTCCACGTATGATTCCGTTTCCTTTTAACCCTAGATGTAGTCCATCTCCTGCCAAAAGACTCTTGTCTAGATTCAAATCAAAATCAATGACTTCTACTCCTGTCAGAGAATTACGAATATATTCATTGTATGTTTTGGCAGATAATTCTGTTTCTTCCGTATACCATTTTGTATAGCTAGTGTTTATCATCTTATTTCGGTCAATAGGAGGAATTGTACCAACATTTATTTTTACATGTGGAGCCTTTCTTCGGATTATTTTTACCAATTCTTGGATCGCATTGGGATTCACAAGTTCTTTTGTAGCTTTATCAATATCATTTACACCATTGGTTCCTCCCAAAATAACTATTTTATTGATTCCAGAAAAATTCATCACACTCGCTTTCTCAATCATCCAAGCCAAGCTTGCTCCTCGTCTTGCCGTCACTTTTCCTTCTTTTTTCGGGATTACCCCATCCAACTCTTTTTTACTTCCGCACCCAATCATGGATAGGGTATGAGAATCACCTAAGAGCATAGTGTCTCCAGGAATCTCAAACTTATTAAGAGAAATAGGTTCACCCTCATATCGCGCAAATTCTTCTTTTGACATTGTCCTTTCATTATTCATAGAGCCTGAATTCGCCGCGGGATTCCCCATCATAGATACTGACTGACCAACTGAAGACCCTGCAATTTCCTTTGCGACTTTGCTAGCCGTTTCCACTGCTGCTACTAGTTTATTTTCTTCTTCTAGCTTTGTATTCAATACGACCAGATCTGGTCTTGGTCCTTCGTAATACAAATAGTTAATAAACTCTATAGCCGTTGCCATATTTCCTGGTCTATACCTACATTTATACGAAGGCTTATACCCAATCTCACTTCCTGATGTTTGTGCTTTTATGTTATCAACTGAAGACTGAAATCCCATCCCGTGAAATGTCGCAAGTCTGAAATACGCTACATTTCTGGCGATAGTTTGAAATTCTTTTCTTTTCTCTTTGCTAAGACTCTCTAGGTGATCGGGATCTTCTATAAATTTTAAATATGCCTCATATTCTTTATCTGATGATGGCAATAGTTGCTTAATATACTTATGATACTCAGTTTTCCCCGCAGTATACTTAATTTCGACATGCCCGAGTGCCATATTTTGCTCTAAGACACCAAGAATATTTTCTTCTACTCGATGTGTAACTTTATAACAATTTAACGGATGTCCACCCACTACTCCCACATGTGAATCTGGATATCTAGTTCCTGGCAGCAATCCTTTTTCATCCCCCCCTTCTGCATCTTCATGACTACCAGTCTTATGATTCACTGCAGCCCCACTGTAAGCCGTCTCACCAATGATCAGCATTGCGGCTTCATATAGACTGAGTGGGCTAAATACGATCCCTTTATTTTTTGCTTCATCACTCTCACAGTATTTCTTCCATTTTGCATTTATACGTCGGACGTGATAGGCAAACCATTCAGAATTTTCTAAGAGTAATTCATACTTCGTCATCTCCTGATCTCTAAATTTTAGTTTTGGAATACGTTCCGGATCATGTTTATGCATGAGGATTGTATGACCTCTAGATATTGAAAAAACAACTCCTTTTTCTAGCCTTTTCCCATTTAGAGACGGAGTCTTAGCTCCACGGGGAAGATGATATTTTTCAATGACAAATTCATCCGAAGTCTCATCTCTCACTAACTCTACCAAAAATCCGTTATTATCTAGTACCTGTAAACTATTTATTGGTTTTCCACTCTTTGTGATCATCTCACTCAATGAATTTCCTCCTGTAAATTTCATGAACGCAAACTCATTTGTCTGTAATACGAATTTGTCTTTTATTCGCCATGGATTTATAGATCGATCTGTTTCCCGTGGTGTGAACAATCGAGTAAGTCCTGGTAGTGGAGATTTTATAATCCCAGCTTCTCTCTCTCGCACCGAGGTACAAAGATCATTAAACTGTTCTAGATTCATATCAAAATTAGACTCCTTTTCTAGCAATTTATACAGATTCTTTTCCAAAATCTTATAGCGGAGACTCCCGACTTTTACCTGACGAACTCTTACTGCCTCGGCAAGAGTTTTGTTTATGGCTTGAAATATAAATTCACTTTTTTTACTTCCATCTCCATCGACTATCGCCAGATCGATATGGACTGGATTATCCTCGATCAAAAATCGATATACATATCCATGCTTTGTAAATTCATATTCTTTATAATTTTTCCCATTTCCGGTTAGGTTTTCTGGTTTTTGGTATTGCTTCAATTCCTTGAGTAGCGCTTTATACCCAGGAGATGTTCCAGCTATATCGATTTTAAAACCTCCTCCATGAGATGCCTTTACTCCTTTGTATTTATATCCTTCAAAATGACCTGTCTCTGATCCTCCATAGTAAATCAAATCTTCAATCCCCTCGATTCCATTTTTTAGGGCAATGAATCCGTCAATTGTATTTTCTCTCATTCCCCATACTCCAGTTCTTGTCTTTGTTCTACTGAGACCATCTTCTTGCAGCCCATTCTCTTCACAGTATGAAGATTGGACTATAATTCCGTTATTATTGAGTTTCTTGACTCTTTCTGGCACTTCCCCCCGCTCTACATAGTCCTCTGGTGGATAGAGGATTTCTCCTCCACCGATTGAGATTCGATCTTTAGTTCCGGCATAGACGTATTCCCCTGTATATTTTCCGTCTGGAGATTTCCAATTAGCATCCCAGGTTACTTCACGAACAAAAGATCGCTCCTCTATCATAAAGTTAGGAAGCTTGTGTTTTAGTACATCTCTTAGTTTTTTACCTCCAATGTCCTTCATAACTACACCGCCAAGATGATTTTCGGTTCCACTTGATTTGTTTTTAAACGCTTCATCCAAAAATGATTGCTCTCTTTTTGGATTTTTCAATCTATCTCCTAATCCACCCAAAATTCGACGAATATCTATTTTTGACCTAGTCTTTTCTGGATAGGCTTCGAGACATTGATTACAGATAACCTCTATTGATTCAATTGAGTTTTCCAGAAGGATAAGTTTTTGAACCATATCCGTCATTTTCCTACCTCGATACCCTTCGTTTCTGGCTCTGATGATAAAACTACTCGCAATATCTCGCACGGTCGTTCGAATCTTAACTCTCCTCTTTAGTTCTTCCTCTGAAACTTGCTCCTCTTCTAGATTGATAACAATGTTTCGAGTAAGTCTTTTTGCTACAACCTGAACACTCCCGATCAATGTATCTGACTTTATATACCCAAGCCTTCTATCACTTTTATTATTTTCTGCACTCTCATCGTATTCATATATATCTAGAAATTCACCCTGATCATTTTTTACTATCCCTCCAATAACTATCTCTGTCCCTGCTTTTATATCACCTAGATTTGGCTCCAATGTTGATATTGGATTCTTTATTATTATCTTTCCATTTTTTTCGTGCATGGCGGCTATCTCTGCCTGAAATGCCAAACCTGCTTGTTCTTTTTCTATTCCCTTCTTTACTACATTTTTTGGCGCGACCTTATCCTCTTCTTTTTTGGATAAAGAAGGTATTGCTAATTCTGATGCTTTTACTCCGTCTAATATAGATCCCATCTCATGATTATATCATAAAAAAGGTGTTTTCTCAAGGAACATATATCTAAAATTAATCTATTTTTTAGCTTTTAGTCCGAAGTGATTATTCTTTTGAATGTACGAGGTCATAATGAGCTTGATTGATATATATTTTCGCCCCCGCACTCACTCTCACACGCATATCATCTTGAGAATACTTCTCTTTATGATATGAAGGGATTTCTTCTTTTCCAGCATATACAAACTCTCCATCACGCCCACTATCTTTACCCACCTCTTCTTTATATCTTTCCGGATCATCTATCTTTCTCACGAACTCAATATTTGCAACCTCCCCGTGAGCCTCAAGCAACATCCCTGGATATCTCTGTAGAATATCCCCTAAATGTTTATCCCCAATATTGTCTTTCACAGTCATAACGCCTGTTTTCGGATCTACATCAAAATGTTCTTTTTGAAGCATATATCGATCAACTGCTCCTGCCATTTCACCAATGAGCGCTGTATCAAAAACATCCGCATCAGTATCCTCTTTTGAAACTTTAGTTAAATTTGGTCTTCCTTCCGTTTTTGGTTTTGGCATTCTGTCCGTATGCACTACCATATCCTCTATATCAAAACTTGCCACTTGTCCTGTCGTATTTTCTATCGCTTTTCGAATTGGAGACAACCACATTTCTCGAACTTTAATCATGTCTAACTGTAGTTCAGCGATTTCGTCTAGCTGTTCTACGGTTGGTTGTTCTCCTGATAGTAGTTCTTTTGCCTCCTTTCTGAAATCTTCTGTATATCCAGTATTATCTCTTGGTTCTATTCTTACAAATTCTGTCGCTTCCTTACTCAGGGTAAAGAAATCAGAATGAGCCCCCTGCCCACTTACTTTTGTCGATGGAGAATTCATAAGCGCATACGAGTGTGTGACTTCCAACACCCATGAGCCAAGAGGATATCTTCCTGGTTCTTTTTTATTCATTTTTCTTCTCATTCGTTCATTTGCAACCTCAAGCTGCTCGGTCATTCCCTCTTGCATCTGTGTGCTAGGCAACTGATATCGATGAAGGTGTTTTGAGTATTTGGCATACTCACCCTCAAAATTAATAAATGTTAATTCTGTGCCATCTTTCAATAATCCCCACTCTCTTCCGTCTTGATCATAACCGTTAGAAAATTCATGTCCGGAATATCGTTGATCGGGACTCTCTTTTCCTTCTACTGGATTACTACCATTGACGGTCCCCTTCCCTCCTCCGAGAGAAGAATGAAAACTTGAAATACGAGTGAGATTTAATCCATTTTGAAAGGTATATCCTCCGTACATAGTACTGTTATGAAATGTCTCTAGATCCCCCAATGCTCTCTCTTCATATGTATTAGACTTTGTATTTATGGCAGACATATGTATTCCAAAATGTTTTGCCTCACTTGGTGCATTTCCAGATCCACTGTTTTTTCTGGCATCTATGTCTCGAAATATTATTTTCTCTCCTGGATAGAGCATCTCTAGTTTTGTTCTCAGATGTTTATCTACAACGAGCTTCTCGAGCTCTGATTTTTTACAAAACAAAAATTTTACAGATCCATCCTTGTGCATCTCCCGCTCAATATCGTTACACCATTTTTCATTATTTTTCTCAAATCGATTATCTTGATCCCCTTCGGTCAAAAAATCATACTGCCATGACACAAATTCTTTATTTTCCGCTTGGGCTTGAAGAATATCCTCATAAGAATAGCTAAGTGATTCTTTGCCTTCTCCTTGATCTATACTCAGCTCCTTAATCAATTGTGATGAATGGTCTCCATCATATTGGATAGATACATATGCATTTGCTCCAAACTTTCGAACAGCAACAACCTCTTCTGCAAAATCTGAAACCTGATTGATCCTCTGCACTACACACCCCCCCGAAGCACTTGAACAATCTCCATTATCAAGCTTATCAGCTCGCCCCCCAGCCATTCCATGCCAACTTGTTCCACGTGCATCATCTTTCTTTGTTACGGGATTATTAGTTGAACGTGCATTTGAATTTGGCATTGAGGTTCGAAAGTTGTGTATTTCATCCAACTTTTCTCTAATTTTATTTCCTGGATCTCTTTTTGAGGCAGTTTCAGATGCATACTTAAATTCATAATCATAACTTTCTTCGTGCACCTCTTTCCCACTTAGTCCTCTCAACTCCATATTACATCCTAGTACCGTCTTAGAACCTGGGGTAAAAGAAGCACTTCGACTTCCTCCCGGATATTTGATATCTCCTATCTGGAATACCCCCAATGCAGTTCCTCCAACATATTCTCTTGATATATTACCAATCCCTAGCTTGGAAGTTCCTCCTGTCTCAATTTTAATAGATGGTTTTCTCGTTGGGTGATATTTAGCAATTGTATTGGATGCTATATCTGGAATTGCAAAAGTATCATTAACTGAAAGATTTTTCCCTCGTGCATGTACCAGTTTTGATAAATATACGACTCCAAAGTGATATTGCTTTGGAAATAATGTCATCAGATGAATTGTATCAGGACTTATAGGTTCATTTGTCAGATCTGGAACCGTCTCAGGCCCCATATGGCTTTCTTTTGGTAATTCATAGGTTTTACCGGCTATTAGTTTTTCTCTTACACCCTGAACTCCTAATGCTTCAATTTTATCTCCTTTTTCAATTTTCACTCTTTTTCCATTATTACAATATTCCATCTTCTTTTCATCTTCACACCATTCCCATTTGGTCGGTGTTTTTTTCCCATTTTTTATAATATTAAACTCTAGTCCCCATGGAACAATCTCGCTCAACCGCGGATCTTTTACTTCTGCCGTAAAGGTCGCCTGGTTGCTTCCAACATTCGTAATGTATTTTGATTCGATGAGCTGACTTGGATCGAAGCTCTCTGGATGTTGCCTGGCCTTAAGTGTTGAATCCCATCGTGCCATTCCCTCTGGGGTGTCTCTCCAATCAATTTTTTTAAATGTTCTTTCCTTGTTTTTTCGAGGATCGCTGGCTATGTCTAGACCATCTTTCATGTGTCCTGGCGAATAGCCATCTATTCGACCGGTAAAACCATTTACATAATTTGTATTAGGTCCGTTAGTTCCATCTTCTCCTTTTTCGGTAAGTCTTCTATTTATGAGGACTAGATATGCCGCATCTGCAAAATTTTCTACTGCTTGTAATGGATTATTATTGGATGGCTCCATATGCAATAAGACCTGATAGAGTCCCCATTGAATTTTCTCTCCATCTTTCGTCACATAGTAATCCTTCTCTGGATCGGTTCCGGTTCCTTTGTAGTTTGCATAATCGATAAAGACTCTTTTTCCTTCCGATGTTTGGGATAATAATTCAAAATTTTCAATTACGGTTTGTTGCAAGTAGGGATGTAATTTTAGATCCTCTGCAATATGATTTTTAACCCCTTCCACCCTACCCTTGATAATATAATCTAGCTGTACATCTTGTATTTCTGGATCTGCAAAAAAATTCTGTAAGGCTGTAAATTCTCCGTTATTTTTCGCTGTATTAAATTCTTCTTTTGTTTTCCATTTACATTCTATAAGTTCTTCATCTTCAAACATCCAAGAAAGACTCTCAGGAAATTCAACTCCTTGTTTCTGTAGATAATTCATCATAGGAGGAAAACTTTCCTCAAAATTATATTTATTGGCTTTTCCTGCTGCTAGATCTTCTTTTATTTCTTTTTTTAGTGATTCTGGAAACCAAATGAAATGTGCAAATGCAAGTGATGGAAACGGTTCTCCCTTATTCCATGAGGTTAATCCTGATATACTCTTCCCACATTCTCGCTCCCATGTTTTGTCTATTATGGTTCTGCGAAGATTTTTATCCTGTACTTCAAAAGAAATTTCTGACAAAGTTTTTAGATCTACCTCGGGATCGACTATATTTGTTTCTGACTGTGTATAGATACTCGGAGATGGCTCTGGAATTTTTATTCTTCCTTTTCCTAATTCTGGCGCTGCCGTGATCGGTGTTATTGGTTTTCTCTTTGGTTCACTTAATTCTTCGCTTGGAACTGGACCTGCTACTTCGACTGGTTCCTTGAGACCAAATTCTTTTTCACTGTCTGGATTCCATCGAAATAACCCCGCTGCTCCACTTGCTGGTGGTGTAGACTTTGCAGGAAGTCCATTTTCTTCATTTTGAAAAGCAGTTGCGTGTGCCTCTGTCGGGAACAGCATGTCCCCTGTATTAATTATGGCTCGTACGCTTATATTGTCTTGATACACAAGATTAGCACCAGCATCTAGAGATGGATTCCAGCTGATAGCATGAATTCCGTTCTTTCGACCAGATCCTCCTTTGCTTGTTTTGTCATATACCCAAATCATCTTCATATCCGCCTCATCAAATTCCTTGAGCATTCCCTCCGAAAGGATTGACTTGAGTGTTACATCCTTTCCAATTCCTTTTAGCTTTACTCCACTATGAAGAATCGGGGTTGTATATTTTGATTTAAATCCATCCGCAAAATGAGGCATATCTACAGCTCCCTCCATGAGCGCTGGATTAATTTCTGCAAGTTGCTCTAGAGTCAATGTTTCCCCTCCTGTTATATCCTTATATATTTCCTGTGCTGCCTTAAAAAACTGAGTTTCATCAATATTCGGATCCATCCATCCAGGCTCAAGCAAAGCGGCTGTCATCCTCGTACTAACTCCATCTCCTCGTGCTCCAATACTCCATCTATGCCCCTGAATTGCGACTATGATCGAATTTTTGTGTATCTTGAGTTGCCGTTGTTCTGGAGTTTCTACTACATCGACTTCTTCTGGTACTGCCACTGGCGTTTCTTCGTATATTGCTTCTCGACTCGTTCCTATATAGGCCCCTTTCGCACCATCAGCTGTTAGCTCGTATACGACAGTTCCTCCACCTTCAATCGGAATTAAGAATAAATCTAACTCCGTATCAATTATATGCTCTCCACTTATTGCATTCTCAACCGTTAACTGATGTTCACGTGTTTTGGTGCTTGGACCTGATACTATCGTCTTCACCGTATCGAGCTCGCCCTTCACTTTTTTTTTTAGTGTTTGACGCGCTTCCTCTAATGCTAGATGCTCTAAATCAGGCACAATTATATCCTTTTTTTCTATACGCGTTTGTGTTCGAGAAGGCTTATTGTATGATCCCATCGAAATATTATAACACTTTTATGCAAAAATCTCAAGACCTAACCACGGGCTCTCTTCCGATCCAAATAAAACAAATAGCGATTCCGGCTTCTATCGGATTTTTCTTTCATACGATGTACAATGTCGTTGATTCTATTTTTGCTGGAAAACTCTCTACCGAAGCTCTTGCGGCACTTGGTTTGAGCTTTCCTATATTTTTTCTGATTTTGGCATTTTCCAATGGATTTGGTCGAGCGGCTGGAGCGATTATTGGAAATAATCTTGGAACTGGAAAGCAAAATTCTGTCACAAACGAAACGCAACAAACCTTTGGATTTGGTTTCCTTATTACTGGGATATTGATGCTTATTGGACTTTTGGGGACTCAGTATCTCCTGGAAATGATGAGAATCGAAGGACAAACCCTTGTTCTTGCCCTCGAGTACACGCATATGATTTACTATGGAACGATTGGATTTATTTTATTTAGTTTTTCCAATGCCATCCTCACCGCTCATGGAGATAGTAAACCGTTTCGAAATATGCTTATTCTTGGTTTTTTTCTTAACCTTATCCTCAATCCAATCCTCATCTATGGTTGGCTTGGATTTCCCAAACTTGGGTTTACGGGGATTGCTCTTTCTACCGTAATTATTGAATTTATAACCGGAATATATCTTCTCATGCTTTGTGTTAAAAGAGGCTACCTTGGATTGCTCAAAATTTCACACCTTGTGCCTCGATTTAATTTTATCAAGGAAATGTTGGTCCAAGGAATTCCTGCGAGCATGAATATGCTGATGATTTCGATTGGTTTCTTTGTTACCAATTATTTTGTTACTGGATTTGGAGCTGAGGCAATCGCAATGTTTGGAGTCGCTACCAAGATCGAACAAATCATCCTCCTTCCTAGTATTGGTCTGAGTATTGCGGTTTCGACGATCGTGGCTCAAAACAATGGAGCTGGGAAATTTGATCGGATTATGCAAACGCTCAAAATTGGCTCTAAATGGGGCTGGTATATTATTCTGCCATTGAGCTTGTTGATGGCTGTATTCGGAGAATGGCTTATGCGGATTTTCACCAATGATGCCGTAGTAATTAATCTAGGAGTGAAATTTCTCTGGGTTATGTTTTGGACGGAGTGGTCTTATGTCATTGGAGGGATTCACCTCAGTGCTCTCCAAGGAATGAAGAAACCAATGCTTGGATTTATTTCTCCCCTCTTTCGAACTGTTATTGGACGAATCTTACTCTTTAACCTCTGTGTCAATCTCATGGGACTTGGACTAGAAAGTATATGGTGGAGCATCGTTGGACTTAATACGGTGATGACCTGTTTTGTGATCTGGTATACTCGACGTCTAATCGGTAAGAAATTAGAATAAAATACTAAAAGGGTAAAACAATGACAATGATCAATTTCTTTTTATAGTTATCTCAATGCAAGAACTTCTCGATCGACTGAAAGACCTTTCTCAAAAATTCTCTGCTGTAAAAGATAAGCTCAACCTAGAAGAAAAAACTAAAAATCTAAAAAGCCTCAATACACAGATGGAAGCGGCTGGTTTTTGGGATACTCCAGAAAAGGCACAAAAAATAGCCCAACAAGCTTCCCATCTAGAACAATTTATCGGGGTATGGCAGGAAATCGAAACCAATATTCGAGAACTTCCCGACCTCATATCAATGGCGACTGAATCCGAACTTGAAGAAATGAATGATGAAGTTAATTTTATTGAACAAACTTTTAGTTCAAAAGAATTAGAACTCCTCTTCGACGGAGACTATGATGAGTCTAATGCCATTGTCTCAATCCATGTAGGAACCGGAGGACAAGATGCGGAAGAATTTACTCTCTGGTTAGAACGAATGTATCTGCGATATGCTGAACAACAAGGATGGAAAGCTACGATCCTAGAAGAATCTACGAGCGAAGATGGACTCAAATCTGCCACAATACACATACAAGGAGCCTATGCCTATGGCTACCTTCAGGCAGAACATGGAGTCCAACGTCTTATCCGTCTCTCGCCCTTCAACGCGAAGAACTTGAGACAAACTTCTTTTGCCAAAGTAGAGGTAATCCCAGAAGTAGAGGATGGTGGTGCGATTGATATCGCAGCCGAAGACATACGAACGGATGTATATCGATCCAGTGGCGCTGGTGGACAGTCGGTCAATACGACGGACTCTGCGGTTCGGATCACGTATCTTCCGCTCAATATTGTCGTTACCTGTCAGAATGAACGATCACAACAACAGAACAAAGAAACCGCGATGAAGATCCTCAAATCTAAACTAATCCAAATCAAAGCCGAACAACAAGCTGAACGACTTGATGAACTAAGAGGTGATAAACTCGATGCAAATTTTGGATCACAGATCCGAACTTTTACGCTCCAGCCGTATCGAATGGTCAAGGACCACCGAACGGACTATGAGGAATCTGATCCACAAAAAGTATTGGATGGATCTATTGGCGGATTTATTGAGGAGTGGTTACGGCGGTAAATTCACTCATCATAGTCTGAGGCACTTGGAAACCTAGATCTTAAATCCCCTGAATTTTCCTCTTTTCTTCTTGGAGATTTCTTTTTACCCCCCTTCTTTAAAGATTTAGCCTGTTTTGTCTTTTTCTTTTGTACGATTTCTACCTCATCTCTCACTACATCACTCAGCTCCATGGCCCTGTTCAACGTTTTCTCATTATTTATCAAATAAGATCCAATCATAGTTTCAACCGCATCGAATTCACGCTCCTCCATACAAGCTAGAACATACTTTACCAATGTTGCTGCGGATTCAGCCTCATCATAGCACAAATCGTATCTGAGATCTTTAATTTCTTTTGTTAGCATTGTAATTTTTTTTAAGATTTTGAATGGAAACTATTGGTTTGTTGTAATATCTTCGGCTGTATAACTAAGGAGTCTATCTTCCGGTGCTTTAGTAGCATCTTCGGAGAGAATAATCTGCTCCTCAAGGAAAAGATCCAATGGAGATAATTCCGTCCCAAATATATAGCCCATAGGCACTCCTTTCGTGTCAAAGCGGTTGATCAGTCCACCGATAAAGCTTCCATCTAGATCCATCATATCTTGAAAGAAATTTTGTTGTCCAAGATATTCGAAGAATCGATCTTTTGCATCATCAGCGAATGGTGTTTGTGTTTTATTATCTGCTTTTGCTTCACAGTTTATAGTAGCTAACACTTTATCCCTCATAACCCCATCGACTTTCAGTTGTGGGCTTTCTACGCCTCTCGTTATAGCTTTATAAGCACCATCCAAAAATTCTGAACTCGTAAATTTTTCGAGCATTCCAGATTTATCTGTGAAATATGTCATGAGCTCTTCGTAGGCTTTGGTAGAGACTTTTTTTCCTGTTTCTGGATCTTCAGTCATCCCAAATTTTGCTCTTACTCGTGCTGGAAATCCAAACGTATTGCAGACTCGTTCCAGGATAATCCTTCGTTTTTCTCGATCTTCACGACATTCTTTGTAAATTTCTGGATCATAGACTGATTTTTGCCCCGTCCTCATTGCGTGAGTCTGGATGATATTTCGACTTTTGAGATAGTTTTGATAGTCCTCTTCTTCTTCCGGCTCTAACTCTATTTTTTTTAATTTTTTCTCCGCAATCTTATCCATTTTAGCATGTATTTCTCTCAACTTTTGAAGTGATATTTTTTCTGGTTTTTGCCCTGGGCCTTTTGAGAGCTCAATATCTCCATCGGGATGCCTCACATTAAGATGTGTTGCAATTCGTTTTTTATGTTGCCTGAGTTTCGGCCCAGTGAGTGCTTCTCGCTCCTTCATTGGAGGGAGAGAATTTTCTTCTGTTATGGCCTCTTTTGTAACTGCATTGAGCATATGCAGTAGAGCCACTTGGTACGCTTTAAATATTTGCTGTTGATTTTTCGATGGCATATCTTCACTCCCTAGAGAGTATGTAACATCAAATCCGTGATCATTAAATGTAAGTGTCATCTCAAACTCAACGGGCGTCCCAGACACAATCAACAATACTTCCCCAAGACGATTCACCTCTCTATCAGGAGTAATTTCCATCGTTACTTTTCCATTTGTATGCCCACTTATTATGGAGTTCATAACGTGCACGTATTTGTGTAATACCCGATCCCATCGTGGATATTTTTCTTGCCTCCAACGCCATCGACTATCATCTTCTAACTCTTCGGCATAGTTTTCTACCGACACCCCTCTCTCAAAATCAATCGCCCCCCCAAGATCACTTACTGGACTGTAGAAGTCTCGTATTTCTACTGCTGTTCTTCCTTGTATCTCTCGAAATAACACCCTATTTCCAATCTCTCGTATTTTCTCATAATACTTCTCTGGTATTTCATCTGGTTTTATATTTCCACTGGTTTTGCTGAGTTGTTCTTGATTGAAGTCTTCGATAGAGATGCTTTTGGCAGGAATTTTTTCTGCGACAGTATCTGGAAATTTAAGTTCCAGTAGTCCTAATTCTCTATTGTAATCTGCTGATTGCATAAGTGTTTCTCCCTCTGTCGATTCATCCCCAAAGAACGCTTCTAATCCAGCCGCCCACTGCTCCTCTAGAGAAGGTCCTTGTTCTTCTACTGCAGGAATTGTGATTCTCCGCTCTATTCCTCGTTGACCTTTTGTATTTTCAAAAACAAAAACAAGCTTATATTCCTCTCCGTCATCAGGACGAAGTTTTGTGAGATCTAGGCTAAACACTCCATGTTCTGAATTTTCTAATTTCATCCCACCTACTCCCTCTCTCTCAATCACCAATGAACCGTTTTGAGGTGCATTTTTTATAAAGATAGCATATGCATCTTCACCTCCTTGAAATGCTGTAACGAGGGCATCTATCTCATCAAATCCGGGCTCAAGTAATCCTCGCTCTATCGCCTGTCTATTTTTGATATCCAATTGGATGGTAGTCCATTCACTCTTGAGTCCATCTTTGGTAAACTGAGATTCTATCGCCATAAACTCAGCATCATCTGGCTGACCATCGGCTTTAAGACTGAGGATGGGGAATTTTATTGTCCCAGTTGAATCTGGTTTGAATTGAGCGGTTCCCATTTTCTCATTTTTTAGGGTAACCGATGCACCTACTTGAATATTCGAAAATGGAATTTCTAGTTTTTCATCCGCTCCAAATTCAGGATCGTCTAAGATATCCTGAATCATGTTTTCTGAGTCAACTGCTGGTCCCTCTGCAAATTGAACCTCTACCTCTATCTGATCAGCTATGACCTGGGTCTCTCCCGTATAGATCTGTATTTCACCGCTATATTTCCCAGGGACTGTTGGCTGTGTGGCAGCACTACAAGTATGATGATCTGCCTCTACTATTGAACCAAGGTTATGTATCTCTCCATCTATATCGACAAACCTTGCTGTATACGTTTTTGTTGGATCAAAATCCGATACATTGTATGTAAATGCTTTTCCTTCTAGTATATTTTTTGATGCCTCTTTTTCTATCTTACATTGAGGATTATATATACGTTCAACTTTTACCTCATCTCTATCAAGTTCATTTCCATAGGCATTAGTAAGAATAAATTCATATAGATAGATTCCGCCTGCTTCTGGAAAATTAATTTTATTATCGCCTAAAT
Organism: Candidatus Altimarinota bacterium; assembly: GCA_018608565.1. Classification (GTDB taxonomy): domain Bacteria; phylum Patescibacteriota; class Gracilibacteria; order UBA4473; family UBA4473; genus JABAZT01. Next base: position 28,510 of record JABAZT010000027.1, on the reverse strand, counting down.
TTATAGGCATTCGGAATGCAGACTTCCCTGAGCGTTGAATTTCATATTGTATGGAGGATTCATCTTGAGCTCCTTTTCTGATTATGGTTATAGTATAGGGTTCTGATGTGCTAAAGTTTTCATAGGCAATATCAAATTTTTCCCCAGTCCTAATTCCTTTTCCTGCAGATTCATGATTTATCTTTAATTTTGGATTTAAAATCTCTGAGTCCTCTTTCCCTTTCAAAACTGGATAATACTGACTAAAACACCCAGGCATTTGATCCCCGAAAAACCAGTCGAGCATTATACGAATCGGCTCACAGGTTCTAATCTTTGTTGCATAGTATTCAGCTGTACTCTCAAGAAGTTTTGTTTGTTTCGGATGAAGCACTTGTTCGAGTAGAAACTGACGACAATCTTCATCATGAAATCCAAAGGCCATTGACACTCCAACCATCACTAGATTTTCTGTCTCAATGAATGGAATTTTGATCTGATCCATTAGAAACCACAACCCCATTTTATCAATTTTATAACCAGAGCTCTGAAGCTCTTCCGGCGTAGGTATATCTAAAAATTCAGTTCCACACTTAGCCGCGCAGATCAATGTTGTATTAGAATGCTCGGCAATAGCAACTATGGATCTATTTTTATCGGTAGATGCAAGAGATGGCCAAGATTCATTAAATTGTTTTATCTGTTTTCTGTGACAAATCTGCATAAATTCCTGAATTTCCTGATATGAAAATCCATTCCTAATTAATCCATACTGAGGCTGTGTAATATCATTTTCAAAACAATAGTTAACTATTTCTTCGAGTGGTTCTTCTTTTATTAGAGCGATTACCCTTGTTGCTTTTTCTATATTTGCTTCTAATATTTTTGTGTTCGCCTCTCCATGCAACTCTCTCTCCAACAAGATAAAAAATTCTGCTGAATAATACGCTGGCATTTCAAGATCTCCACCCTCTTCGTTCCCTTCAAAGTAGTGTATAATTGCCACTGGCATCTGATCTCCAAAGAACCAATTAAGCATATCTCTAAATGATTCCAAATCTCTAATATTTTTTCTATGATGCTTAGCCCAGGCTGCTAATAAGTCCTTTTGCTTAGGATCTAAAATTTTCTTCCTCATAAAATCTCTCATTGCTAAATCTTCTGTTTCATAGGCACTAAAAAAACCATCTACCACAAAATCAAATTCTCTATGAAAGTTGATTTCAACCTCGGGAAGCATACACCAGACTCCATAAGAACTGGGTTTATTTTTTTCAGAAAATTCTCCAATAGCCTTTGGAATATAAAACTTATCACCATGGTCATTAATAATTCGAGCCATGGTATATTTCGGATATCGACACAAAGTCACAATACAAAATGCTCTAAATTCTTCTCCAGTAAGATTAGCTCCATGCTCAAATATTCCTTCATCAAAATGATCTAAATATTGGGTCACAAATCTAGCTCTTAAATTCTCAATTTCTTCTTCAGTTAATCCCTCCTGACGTAAAACTTCTGGAGATAGCCCCAGCCCCCTGATATCTGGATCTATCACGCACTCTCTTGCAATGACATCCAGATCTTTTGAATTTTCTTGCACCACCTCTCTCAGGCGATCCAATGCCTTCATCCATGGCGCCACTAAATGCGCTCTATCTTTATAAATCTCCTCAAAAAGCGCTTGATTGGGATATTTTTCTGGCTCCTTCTCATATTCTGAATAATACTGACGAATACAATGTGGCATCTGATCTCCAAAGAACCAAAGCAACATATTCTGAATCGATTTAGAATTTTGTATTTGATCTTTGGAAACCTCGACACTATCTAGAAGAAATTGTTTCTGTTTTGGATGTAGCACTTGCTTCAACATATATTCCCTCATCTTCTCATCTCGATTAAAAGAATATATCGTGTATATCCCCCCAAGAAACATATTTTCTTTAAAAGTCTCAAAATATTTCTTATCAAGAGCTATATTTTCCATACATAACCAGCCAGCAAATGCACTGTTAAATTTTGGAATTCCAGCCTTCGAAAATTCTTCAAAATGACTTGGGAAATAAACCTCTTGCTTCATTGGCTCTCTCACCATTTTCTGAAGTAAAAGTTGTGGTGTTTTCGCTATAGCGTTGAGACATTTGATCTCTCTATGACCAGTAACCGTTTCAAACCATTTATCAAACTCTCCCAAGACCTCCGTCCTCCGAATATCATAAAACTCTTCTACTTTTTCCTCAGAAAACCCCAACTTTTCTAGGACTAGATGTGCCATCAGCATTTTTTCCTTTCTACAAATTTCAGCGATCTCTGGAATCGGCTCGTCCAGATGACCTTTTAATTTTTCTTCTGATGTTCTTAATTCTGCTAGTGCTTCCGCCCCCTTTTCTACTCCATAAATCTCTGCCATAATCCTAACCATCGGATATCCTCCATCATCGAAGACTTCAATACCCTCTGACATATACTGTCCCACCTCTACTGGAATATCTCCATCGAAGAACCACTTCAGCATATCTCTTACTGGTTGTGAATTTTGGATTCGTTCGGCCATACCCTCTGCCAAATGTGAGATAAATTTTTTATTTCTCTCATGTAGAAGAATATTTCTGTAGTAGGTTCTAAGTGTTTCGTCTCGTCGGAAAAAGGCTAAATGAATCCCATCCTCCGCCAACATGACCTCCATCTTATTTGACTTAAAAGCCTGTTTCTCCTTGAGTAACCAGACCCCAGGGGTTTCTTTAAGTTGATCTCTATATTTTTTAACTATTTTTTCTCTATCGATTTTCCCATATGCCCGCAGGAGAATTATCCCCTCTACATGAAATCGACCACGCTTGAGTTCTTCTGCAGAATAGACCAACTGTTTCCCTATTAATTTTGATTCAAAACTTGTAAAATCATCGTCTTCTTCTTGCCCCATTTTCCTCAGTACAGGAAATGGCATAATGTACTGTCCCACCAGCTGTTCTATCGACTCATCAAAATTCCCCTGCTCTTCATAGGCCTTAATAATATCTTTGATGTTTTTTTTATGAAGCTCTGTATCCTCCCCCGAAAACCAGTCATCAAGCAACTGGGCCTGGTACTCGTAGGTATCTTTTTCTAGGTCTCCGTCTTGTTCTACTGATTCTCCCTCTAGTAAATATGATTCTACACATTTTGGTACGGTCCCCATATCCTCAAAAAACCACTGAACCATCTTGATAAACTCACTTCCTGACTGGAGGTCATCCTGAAAGCTTTCAATCCAGTTATTAAGTAAAACATCTCTTTTATTTGAATTTTCAAAAGCAAGACGCATGTAATCTCGAGTTACTTTATCCTGAATCGCCCAAACAAAATATAGCCCTTCTCCAATACAACGATTAGCATTAGCCCCACCATTTACACTGACTTCTGAATCTAACATTAAGATCCAAAAACTAGCCCAGGATGGATTTCCTTGGCTTTCCGTATAGTCCTCCAATGCGGCTGCTTCACCTTTTTTTATAAAATCATCCGACAAGACTCCTTTGCTGTGCTGAATTGCTTGATGACTAATAATGTTATATCCTTGTTGACTCATTATCGTTGCTCCCTCGAATGTATCCGCGGCTTGAAACTCTTCAGACTTCCTTCCTTTTACTTCCGTCAATTTTATGATTATATCACAGGTAGCCATCTGATCTATTCCAATATCCGTAAGATATCTTCCATCAAAATATGTAAAATTCGCATCAACACTGTTATCGATCTTTTCAAAAGGTCCTAAATCTAATCCTTCTATATCTTTTGTTTTCAAATATTCGAGACCGATTTCTTGCACCGCCACTCGAAGCTGCTCTTGTGCATTCTTCAATTCCTGTAGTTTTTCAGGGCTAAATATTTTTCTGGCTACTGATTCACCAAGAAGCTCTATCTCGGTCGCCCTATCTACCGACCCTATAGTTCTACCAATAGAAGGCTTCAGATCCACCACGGCTTTACGTTCGCCCTCACCACCATCAGGCAGTTCTTCTGCTGGGTCTGGGTTCTCTCTTTTTAGTCTTTTCTTTTTCATTAATCACTTTTTAAATTTTTTTGCCAAAAAGTCAACCCCTTGCCCCTAATTTGATTTATGTCTTGGAAGATACTTCTTTTCCATCAAATCTGGTTTTTGCCTCTCCCTGCAATGCTCGAAATGAACGAAGAGGAATACTCTCAAATGGCTGACAACTAAGGCTGAGCTTATAATTTGGATTTTTAAATTTGGTTAATACTACGTTTGGAAAATCGGTCTTTAGTGTTTTGGGCATAATTTGTAATAACATCGATCTAATTTTTGATCTAGTCCAATTATCTATCTCCCCTACGTCAATACCTGGATACCCCAGAACTCCACAGATCCAATCATTTTGATCCATATTGGGTGGAATTCTAATCTTCTCTTCTTTTGTATTAATTTCTGCTAGAGACATCTCTATAAGCGCCTTTGTATCTGGATCTTCCATTTCTATTCTAATCGTCTCATTAAACGCCTTCCAGACACGATCATCGGCCAATTCATTTTCAAAACCATTTCCCTGAGCATATATATCAATATGTTTCAGAGATCGTCTTTCAAAATCGTCCCAATAGGCTGGATTTGTTAACACCTTGGTATATTCTTTTTTCTCACCCCGTTGCTCCACTCGAATACTCAGCTTTCTCTGAACCACACAGGTCTTATCAAGCTCCTCCTCTGTCATATCCGCGACTAATGCCTCTAGGGCTTCAAAATCATATTCCCCGCTCATAGGAACCAATTTTCCATTTTGGATCAACTGACCAGCCCCTCGCTCAAATCTTTTGTAGATCATATCTACAGCCTCTATTTTCTCTGCTTCTGTTTTTTTCTCAAATCCTTTTGCAAATCGCTGTGCCTCCTCAAGGGCCAATCTTTTGGTTTTATCTTTTTGAGCTTGAATTCCTGTTTGATTTAAGAACTTTATCGTTGCTGATTTTATTGGCTCAAATAAAGCTTGTATTTCTTCACTAAGAGGAGCAACTTTCTTACTATCTCGTTCATAATTCACAGTAAAAGCACTCTGTTGGAGTGCAAATCGTCCCTCATCTGAAAGTAATGGATTTTTTGTACTCGTCGTATCAATTGCATGTATATCCCATTCAATATTTTTTCCGGCTTCAAATTTCCCCTGAACTCGAACCACTAATCCATTGATATCAATATCAAAATTTATGTATTTAAGAGCTTTTATCCCTGATCCTGATTCTCGTGGAAATGAGACTACTACGTTTGACGGCATATCTCTCATCAGCGGGAGTAAAATATGATCCATATCTTCTTTTCGTAGGTAATTGTCCCAGAAATACAACTGCCCTGTCTCAGGATTTACATAAGAAGACGCCTCCCCTTCCTCAAAACTAAAGACTCCATCAAAATCAAGGTCGTACTCGGCAGGAAACCCGAGCAGTGTTTCTTCGGTTGATTCTTGCATCGCCTCGAATGTTCGCCTTTGTGCAAATTCCACTATATCTGATTGTAATGGTGAAAAATAATGATCTACCGATGGATTCCCACCTACCATACCAAATCCACCTTTTATACGTATCTCTTGTACATTTTCTGGAATATTATCTCTCTCTGAATAATCTTTTTTAATCCGGATACATACTCCTTTTTTATAAAATATTATCTCTGAATTTGTAGCATCTCCTTCCAACAGAAAAGTTTCAATTGACTCCTTGAGAGGCCCTTCCTTTATTTTTCCGGTGGGACAACTTTTCTGCGTAACGATTCGTTCTTTTTCTATATCTTTTCTTGATACTTTGGGTTTTGGGCTATCTGGTTCGGGAGTTTCGACTATCGGTTCTTCTTGATAGTAATAGGGGATAGATATTGGATCTGATGGAATTTTATTTTTCCCACTATAGAGTATCGTCCAACTCCCTTGTCCCTCAGTACGCGGTGGACGATCTATAACGATGAAATCCCCATCCTGATCCGACTCCACTATATGCCTGGTTGATCCCTGAAATTTAACGGCTAAATTTTCAATATCCGTTGGAGCATTTTTGAGTGACACCCGAAATCCTGATTCAAAATCACTCGCATAAAGAATTTCAGGAAATTCTGAAAAATCAATTTCAGGCTCTGATAATTTTTTACTTTTTAGATCTTCTTTCTGCTTTTTCCAAGGGGCTACTATCGATTTTGTTTTCATATTTTTTTCATCGACCCCTTCCCAACCATAGGCAAGTACTATCTCTACTTTTTTCCCTTTTTCATGAAATCCACTTATGTCTAACTCATTACTATCGAGTTTCTCAAACTTAGTTTTCTTCACTGGCTTACCATTTTTTCGATCCTCCCATTGTACTAATTTAACCCAGAGATCTGCCCCTCTAGGAGTTTTTTCTGCTAAATTCAAACTCCCTTTTGCTGTTAATGCCAATGCTTGAATCACTTTTCGCTCTTCCATTTGTTCAATATTTGGCGCTGGAAGTTTCATCTCTAATTCTTCAGAGACAGAAACTAATCCATCTTGGGTTCTCAGGGTAAACCTAAGTGTTTCATTTTGCTGTAATGTTTTTAGTTTTGTTTCCGCAATAATACATTTTCCTTTTGTATCTATAGGAAAATGATGACATTCATCTGTAGCTGTTGCGGCACATAGTTGCATTCCTTTGGGGTATACTCCTTCTGGAAATTGAATTTCAACATCCTCAGTCCCAATATTGTCTCCAGAGATGAGCTCAACAAACCCAACTGGCAGCACTGGTTTGGGGGGACTGATCTCAAACACAACACTCTCTTTGACTTCTCCTACTGTTAATATTGCTGTGTGTTTCCCCGGAGCCAAGGTAGCCTCTGGAATATATGAGACTCTTCCTCTTGCCAAATCAACTACCTCCGATTTATGTTTATCAATACTAATTTTTGCGCCTGTCAGTGTAACATTGGATTCAATAATAAAGCTAACTGATTTAGCCGTCTTATCTTGTTGTAGTGAAATTTCAGGAATTACTTTGGGATGCCCATCATCACCTTCTCCTGGTTCTACTTTTGGAGCTATCAATGTCTCATATGCCTCAACCAAGCTCGGATCAACGGCTTGAAGCTGCATCCACCATAATTCAAATAAAATTCGAATAGGATTGTTTGGATCTTCAAAACACTCCGCACGAACCTCTAACCAGTTGAGCCATAACTTTACCGAAGAATCAGTCACCTTCCACGTTCGGTACAAAAATGGTTTGAAGTGAAATCGATATAAATAATGATCGATCGCTCGCAATGCCTCTGGCGTATTTTCTTCTTCTATCTGATATACATAATCTGGATAATCTCTATCAATCTCTTTCCATGATTTTATATTTACCTGAATTTCTCCGTCAGAATCAAGTCCTGATTTTTCTAGAATAGACTCAAATTCTGCTTCAAACGGAGCATATCGTCCGATAACTGTATTTGCATATATATTTTTTAATAATACGGTTCCAATTCTTTCTGTATCAGGTGCTACCAACTCCAGCTGAGTCAATAATTGTTCTATAAGATAGTAATCCATCAAAGTAGAAAAATTATACCAACATACATCCAATGCATACTCTGACTCTTCTTCCCCCATATCATTTTTTTCTATTCGATGATTGGCTAGCGCGTCTTCTATAATTTCAAGAAAGGCCTCTTTGGACATAAAACTCATTGCATTTGGTTGTCCTGGAATCAAACTAAGAGGTGAATTCTCAAGATTCCATGAAGCCACCTTTTTCCTACTGATTTCTTCTCGGTCATTAGCATCTCCGACCTCCTCATTCATATCTATGAGAAATTTGTATAACGGGATCAGATTTTCTTTGATATGTAAAACCACTTCGCGCTCTTGTTGTTCTAGATTTTCAAATCCGTCGTAGTCGATATCCTGATACTCAGAGCATTGTAAAAAATTATTTTTAGCACTCGATAATAGCTCTTGATTTACTTCCTGAGACTGTCTTTCTAGGAAAAATTTATGTTCAAAGGGAATCTGATCTTTCCAATAAAGATGATAGACTTGATATTGAAGTGAGCTGGGATCAAGTAATTCAGCCCCATAACGCTTGATCCATCGCTGCCAATAACATATATACTCTGGGTTTCTCAAATCAAAATCGATACCCGCTCCGGCTGTATATCGCCATAGCATAAAGTTAATTGCTGCAATGTATTTATCTTCCAACTCCCCCCCTTCCTCAAAACCTCTTGCAGGCCTAATAACTAATAGATTTTGATGCTCCCAAGTCTCTAAATCAGTATATGGCCCATTTTGGTTTGTCAGACCCAGTTGTGTTACCTGGGTGTCATATATCAAACCACAAAATGCTTCCACTACCCCAATTTGCCCTGGCTTGAGATCCGTAAACTCTTGACTTAAAACCCGAGGTAATACCCCTGCACGAATTACTTTCCCCAATTCTGCCTCCAAGTCCCCCTCTATTGCGGAATATTTTGTTTTTATAAACAGCCCCCCTTCTGGACTTTGAATTACTCTTCCTTCTTCTACCGCTTTCTCATACTCTTCCCTGGTTACTCTTGTTTTTTTTCTCGACTGTGAAGCCACGGTTGGGTCAACTGGAATTTTCATAGTTCTCTTCTCCGGAGCCGCTGTTTCGATACTGCTGGAGGAACTTTCTAACAATGATTGAACAAATAACTGACCATCTTCCTCATCCTCAGTAGAGTCTCCGAACGCAACCTCAGCTCCATCAGTTTTCGCTAAAATTTCTAGAGGAGTTTTTTCTGGGCTCTCCTGCTTTTCTCTATGCGTGTTGGTAATACACATCATATGATGAAGCAGACCTTCATATACCGCCATGGTCAAGATAGATGCCGTGAACTCGGCTTTTTCTGGAGAAGAAAATAGATCAAAGGTTTCCTCCGTTATGCACCAGAGCATATTCATTAGATCCTCTAACTCAAAATCCTTCTCAATATCAAAAATATCTAAAACTCCAGAAAAAAGATTAGGATCTATTTTATAATCTCTTTCAAGACCATTAAAATTCATTTCACGCATTAGATACAAGTACATATCTAAAACTTGTGCGTTTGTCCTGTCTATCTTTGACGTTCTCAACCCTCTATCTAGCTCTCTTATTTTTAGTTTTACTTGATCTGAATTTTTCTCAAAAAATTCATGTATCCTCCTAGATTTTTCCATAAAACCATCTCGATCTTCTTGTGGAATATCAAGAGAATCTCCCAACTCATTGAGATCAATCTGTTCAATACTTTCTTTATTACCAGACTTCATTGATCATTTAATATATTTTTAACCAAAAAAGTCAACCCCCTTTCTTAAATTCGCATTAAATTCCTAAGCTTTGTGAAAATTCCCTCCCCCTTCTATCTCAAAAGCTCTATACGTCTGCTCACAGACCATCAACCGAAAGAGATTTCGAGTCCAAATCATATCACTCCCTCGAATCAATCTATCTGCTCTCTGACGAATAGATTCATCTAATCCATAAGCCCCTCCAATCACCATAACTAAATTCTTTCTGTCTTTGAGTGTTGTGTCTAAAAATGTAGCAAATTTCATTGAATCCATAGGCGTCCCTCTCTCATCCCAAGCGATAAGATAATCGCCTTTTTCTATCTTCGAAAGAAATTTTTCAGCTTCTATTTTCTTTGCCTTCTCTCCATCAGTAAGCCCCGCCTGTGCCAGAGGAATCAGCTCGCAATTACAACGAAAATTAATTCTTCTCAGATACTCTTGTTCTTCTAATGTAATTTCTGTTTTTTTCCCGAAGAAATAGATTTTGAGTTTCATGATGAGGAGGAATTAAGCTTCTTTGCTGTTACTTTCAAAAATGATTATACTTAGTTTAATCAAAAATATTTTTTTTCGTTACCTCTATTTTTATATGCTTAGATACTCCGTACTAATTATTGTAATGTTGTTTTTTACCGCCTGTGGTGGAAGTGATGAAAAAAAAGCAGGAACCGATACTCCAATCGATAATACCATCAAATTTGAAATTGGAAGCACTCAGTGGAGCCTAGAACTTCCTGAAGGATGGAAAACACTGGAAAGCCGTAACCCCGATAGTGTTCTGAGTGCCGAAAAACATACTCAAAACTTTTTTATTCGAAGACATGAAGGGAAAGGTGGTAATATTTTGGATTATTTTACACAAACCGCACAAAAAGATTTTTATTACTTTGAACCTATTGAAAAAGTGGAAAGTACTATAAAATTTAAAGCACAAACAAGAGCCAGTACTCCCCTTCGAATCTATCATCAAAAGTTTTTTGAAATTCCAGAAACCACATTTTATCTCCTCGGAAGTTGTAGTCATGAGACGGCTATAGCTGAGGATGACTGCCTCTCCATCCTCAAAGAATGGAATACTATCAAGCAGAAGAAAAAGTAAAAATTGGACAAAATCTTTCTCTAATTTACAATCTCTCAGCTCTTTAAATAGGGCTCCCGAAAATTGTACAAACTATTGTTGTTTCAGAAATTTTGGGAAGGAGGAAGAGATTACGAAACATTGAAGAGAATTTTATAAAAATTATCGTAGATGTGCAGTCATCTCTGACGACGGCGCCATGGCGGAGAGGCTACGCAGGGGCCTGCAAAGCCCTGTACTCCGGTTCGAGTCCGGATGGCGCCTCCAACTTCGCTTCAAATCAAATTGAATGCGAAAAAAGATTACGAAACGTTTAAGATAATTTTGTGAAAAATTATGACGATGTTCTGTCATCTCTAACAAATGCCCGGGTGGTGGAACTGGTAGACACGAGAGACTTAAAATCTCTTGTCCTAATACGGCGTGCGGGTTCGAGTCCCGCCCCGGGCACCATTTTTAAATGATAGATCGTTGGATCTGTTATTTTTTTTAATTTCAGTATTTTAAAATTATTCTAAAGACTAAGAAATACTCTGTTTGAATATTTGTTTATTTTAACTATGCTTACGGATACTAAATTTTTATGGAAATAAAGTTCTTTCGCATTCTTGAAAAACAAAAAAAACTCATTAATGGAGTTCTTTTAGATGCAAAAAACATTAGAAGTAAGAAATGGACACAATCTAAAAAAAAAGAATTGGCGAATGAAAATATCACGCTCTTTTTTCGTTTCTATAAACATCCTTTATTCCTGATGCTTCGAATGCTCAATGTGCTTTTCATACTATCTCCTTTAGTGTTTTTATATTTCTATTTTATTCCTCAACTCGACAATTCATTTGAACTTGTTTTATGGTCTCTAATTCTCGGATTATTAACTTTTTCCTTACTCTTTCGTTCTTATGCATTTTGGAGGATAAATTCCTATTTTTTTGATAAAGATGGTCTTACTATTCTCTCTCACGATTCGGTTTTTAGTGATGAATATGAAAAAATACCTACAGAAAGAATTAGTATTATGAATGTTGATCAAAGTGGTTTCTTTAAAATTATTTTAAACTTTGGGAATCTTAATATTGCTACGATCATCACCGAGAAAGATGGGCCGGCTAATACAATTTTTAAAAATATTTACAATCCAGCATCTATTCATAAGAAGATAGAGATAAATTGTAAGAAAATTGAAAAATCTAAAGGCCAACAAAAGACTCAGATTCTTCATTCAACAAAATAATGATACTTTTTTTATTGATTCTAAAACTGATAGTGCTTATTTGGATACTTTTCTATTTTTTATTTCTTTCCAGAAAACTGAGACATATCACTGATGGACATTCAAAAGTAAAAGAATCTTCCTCTAAGTTTTTTTGCCAATTCATTATTAGTTTTGCCTTTGTGCTTATTGTTGTCTCTGTTTTTGGGTTCTTCCTCCAAGGCTCGTCTGTCGAGTTAATATTTTGAAATATCTACGATATATAAAAATAAACCTGCCCAGGCTCAGGCACACCAAACCTTGTTCCATGCATGGAGATCTATATCCTGTTTTCACTCTGAATTGGAGTATAACCTTTCCGAGTTTGCCGACCATTTTTGAATGATAGATCTTTGGATCTGTTGTTTTTTTATAACAACACTTGTTGACTTTTTTTGTATAAGTTTTATTCTGATCTTAATGGAAGGTTTAAGAAAAAACCAAGAAGCAATTCGGGAAGCAATTGGACTAGAATGGTCTGAGATTATTTCTTTATATAGAGATTTGGTTCGTGTTAAGATTATCAAATGCCTTAATCAACATGAAAAATTCACAAGACTTAAGACCTTAAAATCTGTTTGTAATTGTTTTGCTCGCTCTGATGGAGAGAATGGTATTTGTGTTCATGGTGTTCCAGCATTTCAACTCAATGATTTTTGGGGATTATTCATCAAAGATCCTACATTTACAACTAGAAGCTCAATGGTTTTACGCGATACAGTTGAAATTCTTGTTCGTGGTGGGATTATAAGTGATGAGGAGTATCTATATATTCAAGAATTTTGGAATATAAATAATACCGCCGACTCCATTCAGTCTTATCTTGCTCGAGGATTTGTTAAACCAAAAGAAATAGTTGAAATTAAAGATCCAAATATTAGGAATCTACTAGATAAATCTACCAAAAAACTTAGTTGGAAGGATTCCATTGTAGGATGGTTTGATGAAACTCAAAAAACAAAGAATACAAAATGTATTGAAGAAAGAGAGCAAGCGTTTGATGCCGTAAAAGAATGGGTCTACCAAGAAGGGCAGAAAATCAAGCAAGCGCTTATAGCACAAATGGAATTACTTATTCCCGATGAATTATTTGATAAGAGCACTACTACCCTGCCTCAAATACCTAAAATGGTTACAGCAAACTAGGATATCCGATACACCCCTTTTCATCAAAATATTGTAAAAAATCAGTAATTTGGTTATTCTATGAATCGTTATGATATCAACACTTATTAACAATACGCCGCTCCCCCCATTCTTTCCCTCGAGGTGAGCGATAATGTAATACCTACAATTTATCTGCATCATCTCAACACGAGGTGATTTTTTTTATTCTAAAATTTTCTATACTTTTCATACCTATATGAAACCAATCCTCGTTATCAAGATCGGAACTCAAGCTATTACTCCAGAACGTGGTGAAATTGATGTAGATTTCCTACAGCATCTTACGGAGCAAATTTCAATACTCAGTGAATCATACCACATACTCCTTGTCTCTTCTGGGGCGGTAGGATGTGGGAGAAATTTTATACAAAACTACAGTGGTAAAGTCTCTGAACGAAAAGCCGCAGCTGCTATTGGTAATCCTATCCTCATCCAACACTATCAGGAGTGTTTTAAAACTCATAATCTCGCCGATGCACAGATATTGATCGAGAGAGATCATTTCGCTGATCGCAAAAAATTTCTCCAACTACGAGAAACGATCCAAGAGCTCTGGAAACATGGGATTATCCCAATTTGTAATGAAAATGATGTGGTCTCTGATTTTGAAATCCGATTTAGTGATAACGATGAGCTCGCGGCACTACTGGCGATCAACTTCAATGCCAAAAAACTCCTCCTTGGGACTTCCGTCGAAGGGCTTCTGGATAAAGATGGAAGCCTTGTCTCAGTTATCGAAGATTTTGAAGTGGCACAATCCTACGTACGAAACGAAACATCCGCTGGAGGTAGAGGGGGAATGCACTCGAAACTTTCCGTGGCACAACGAGCTGCCGAGCTGGGAGTCGAAGTCACAATTTTCCAAGCTAATAGAAAAAATGGAATTATTGACTCTATTGAACAAAAAATTGGAACAACATGTGTCCCCACATTTTCCACAATTTCTGCACATCAACGTTGGATCGGAAGTGGTGCTAAGGCGGTAGGAAAGATCTTTGTAGATCTTGGTGCAAAAAAAGCATTGGAAGCAAAAAACAGCCTCCTTCTCGTGGGTGTAAAATCTCATAAAGGCACTTTTGGTGAAGGAGATATAGTAGAAATTTTTGTAACTGAAGAGACGGAACCATTTGCTGTAGCTCGAACCCGAATCAACTCCACCTCGGAGGATTTCAATACTCGTCCCTCGGGGGTTATATTAGCTCGTCCAGAAGAAATTTCTTTTTTATAAATATCTAAACCATGTCATACAACCTAATACAACAACTCCAAGATACACAGATTGCTTCTCGATCACTCCTTGATCTTGATAATGATGCTCGCTCAAACCTCGTTACCAAGATTGCCGATGCGATCTGGAACGAACGAGACATCCTCCTCATCGAAAATCAAAACGATCTCAATAAAATGGACGATGACAATCCTAAAAAAGATCGTCTCCTCCTGAACGAAGAACGAATCGCAGGAATGGTCACGGACGCCAAAAATGTAGCAGCACTCCCCGACCCTACCGGGACGGTGCTCCTCGAAAGAGAAATCGAGCAAGGACTACAATTACAAAAAATATCTACTCCATTGGGCGTTGTTGCTATCATCTACGAAGCTCGTCCCAATGTAACCCTCGATGCGATCAGCCTCTGTCTCAAGTCTGGAAATGCCGTCGTCCTCCGTGGAGGAACTGATGCGGAGAAATCAAATATTGCCTCTGTTTCGGTCGTGCATGAAGTACTCAAACAAGAAGGTCTTTCCCCAGACCTCGTGCATCTGATGCCGGTTGATAGAGAGTATGTTCAGCCAATGCTGGAAGCCGAACGATATATAGATGTAGTTATTCCTCGTGGTTCTGCGAACCTGATTAATTTTGTCCGAAAGCATAGTAAAATCCCAACCATTGAGACTGGCGCGGGAGTTTGTCATACTTATGTTCATGAGGACGCGGACCTCGCTAAATCTGCGACTGTTGTCGTCAACGCAAAAGTTAGTCGACCTTCCGTCTGTAACTGCCTCGACACACTGATTGTCGATCGTGAGATTGCTGGCGATTTTCTCCCACTGATATTGGATGGAATGGCTGAACATGAAGTTAAAATTCATGCAGATAGTGAAGCTTTTCCTATTATTGCCATGTGTGAGTATCCATATCTCTTTGAGGCGAGTGATGAAGATTTTGGAAGAGAATATCTCGACTATGCTTGTTCTGTCAAAGTCGTGGATGGCTTCGATCCAGCACTTGATCACATTGCTCTCTATAGCTCTCGTCACAGTGAGGCGATCTGCACAGATAACAAAGATGTCGCCGAATCTTTCCTCAAAAAAGTAGATGCTGCCGCCGTCTATCACAATGCTTCTACACGATTTACCGATGGAGGCGTATTTCAGCTAGGAGCTGAGATTGGTATTTCTACACAGAAGCTCCATGCACGTGGTCCATTTGCACTAGAAAAACTCGTGACCGAAAAATGGATTGTACGGGGAGAAGGACAGATTAGAATTTAAGTAAATGAGTAATAATTTATAAAAAAACTTTCCTGACGGACAAAAGAAAGTTATCGTTTAAAGAGCGAGAAAAACAACACTGCTAATTACCAATTTATCAAGATGCTCAAAGACAAAATCCCCTTTCTCAATAATTATACGGCACCTTTTAAAACTCTTGGTTTCTACGGTTGTGGGAACATGGGTGAAGCTATTTTGAAAGGTCTTGTAAATGGACGATCAAACCGTCCCGTAAATATCAATATCGTAGGAAGAAGCCTTAGCCGACTCGGATACCTAGAGAAAAACTATACAGTCAACACCTCAAACTCTCCAACTATTTTGAATGACTGCGAAGTTATCATTCTTGGATTTAAGCCACAAAATCTAGAGGATATTTCAGAAATAAAATGTCGAGGAAAAATAATCATTTCGATGCTGGCAGGAGTGAAGCTAGAAAAGATCAAAGAAACTTTTGTTGGAGGACGATATGTACGAGTCATGCCAAATTTGGGACATTTTGAGGGAAAAGGGATGACAGGAATTTATTATGGATCTAAATTTACTAAAAAAGATAAAGAAGCCGTGTCTGGTATTTTTGAAGAAAGTGGAACGACACTTGAGGTCAAGAAAGAAGAAACTATTGATCCTCTTGGGGCTATCTCTGGATGTGGTCCTGCTTATTATTTTTATTTCACAGAAATGCTCACCCAAGCGGCTGTAAAACTTGGGTTCTCTCCGGATGATGCCGAAGTACTAGCCAGAGAAACACTTATCGGCGCTGCGGCTGTGATGGAGAATAATCCTGATGACAGCGCTGCCGAATGGAGAGAAAAAGTTACTTCTAAGAAAGGGGTCACAGAGCAAGCCCTCTTGAGTTTTAAAAAAGATAAACTTGGAAAAATAATAGAAACAGCGGTCAAAAAAGCTGAGGCAAAATCTATAGAGTTTGGGAAGTAAAAAAGAGGCACATTTAATATTTGGTAATAATGATGGACTTAGAATTGAATCAGTGGTTGATTGGAATAAGTCTTGCGCTAGCTGTTATTGGGACTATTCCCTACACAATTGATACATTAAAAGGTAAAACTAAGCCCAATAGAATTTCTTGGTTCTTATGGTCGGTGGTTCCTCTTATTGGTTTTGGTGCCTCGGTGGATGCGGGAACTGAGACTTCTACGCTCGTAAGATTACTGATAACAGGACTCCTTCCTCTGTTTGTATTTTTAGCGACATTCATGACACCGCATGGATACTGGAAACTTGGAAAGTTTGATTATCTGTGTGGATTTTTTTCTATTATTGCTCTGATCATATGGCTTGTCGCAGAGCGACCTATTCTAGCTATTTTTGCAGCTGCGACAGCTGATGCATTTGCATTTGTCCCGACGATCAAAAAAGCCTGGAATCATCCAAAAACAGAAACCTTGAGCCTTTACATCATTAGTATTATTAGCTGGGGATTTCTTTTTTTTACGATCGAAACCTGGAATATTGAGAATACGGCGTTCCCGCTCTATCTATTCTTTGGTAGCTTGTTAATGGTTTGGATTATTGTGGGCCGAAGAAAACACACTCAATCAGACTAATTTTTTTGTAATCTTGACTACAGATACCTTCCTCTTAAACTGGTGATGAATTAATCAACTCTCAAAAATGGCAAAATCTAAAAAAGCATCTAAAGCCTCAAAACTAAGACGAAGTTCTAAGTTTCGAATTATTCTTCTGATCGTACTTCTAGCAATTCTAGTGGCAATGTACTTCACGATGGAAAAATTTCGGATCTGGATCATCGCCATGGGCGTTCTCGTAATGGTTGCCCTTGGATTTGAGATTGGTGGAACAGATCTGGATCTTGGAAAACTAATAGAAACGGGTTCGATCAAAGAATCTGTGATCAACAAGACGGAAGCTGGTACTTGGATATTTGGTGGAGATTGTGCGAAGGAACAGTTCAACTGTAGTAGTTTTAAATACCAACAAGAAGCTCAGGAGCTCTATGCAGAATGTGCAAATGGAAGCGATGAAGATCCTCATGGTCTCGATCGAGACAAAGACGGAATAGTCTGTGAAGGACTACCAAATCGACCGGCATTAGTTGAGTGATTCTATAGAATCATCACCTAAAACTGCATCAATATTTGTCTGAGTTGAATCAAAACTCAAAGGAGAATGAAATTTTACTTCGTCATATACTGACTGGAGCATTAGAAGTCCTTCATCCCCTTGATACTCATCTGAAGATGGCTCTGCTTCCAACCTTCCATCTGGCTTTATTAGATAAGAAGTTGTTATATTTCCTTGTGATAGGCTTAGGATGTTTTCATATTGTATTGCAACATAGGTAGCCTCTGACATTTCAAATTCACAAGATATTAATGATTTATCGTTATCACCTATTTTCATCAATGGATTGGCGGTTGAAATTGTTTTTAATATATTAAAAAACTGAGATACTGTGAATTCTGAATGTTGCTGCTCCTCAGGCTCAAATCCCTCTGGATCATATTTTCCATAATCCTCATTTAGTCTAATCATTTTGTTATTATAGCATATTATTAATCATTTTTCATCTTTTATTTCAATAAAATTTGACTCATCGCATATTTCGCTTTAAGGTTTTGAAGCATTATGAATTATATATTTCCTGCCTTCGCAGCACGCCGCGCCGCCCGAACTATCGGGGCGTGATTGTGATATATAAAATTTAATAGATCCTACGCCCATTTATCTGAAATTCAGACGAATGGGATTTTTGTTTCACCTCACGCCAAGAACTCTTCTCTTGGTAATTTTTTTATTATGAACTTCGAAATAATCACTCCTCAAAATCTAGACATAGCTCAAGCTATTGAAGATATCATAACTCCATACTCGATCGATGGAAGTATGATCGATGTAAAAGCAGATCAGATACAAGCTAATGCCGAAGAGTGGCGGTGTTTTGTTGAAGCGGGGAAAATCTGTGGATTCTTTCATGCGAGGTCAGGCAACGATAAATTTTTCTTGGAAATGGGTTCTGTTGTGTCCAAGAGACCTGGATTTCTGACAATTATGCTGACCGAATTTCAAACGATGCTGCAGACACAAAATATTTTGTGTGGTTTTGCAGTAACAAAACATATGGATACGGCTGAAAAATTTCAAAATATTACGAATGGAAGAATAAGTCAGGTAAGTCACCGATTATTTCAGCGTTCGGAAAATGATCGATATTTTATCTATTGGCCTGTTGAAGCTAAACAAAGGAATGCTACAATTCCGTAAAATACTCACTACTCTCGACCGCTCTATCCCTCAAACTTATTACTACTAACTTACCAAACACTATGGAAACCACTACTCAATACGTCAAAACCGCTAGTCATGAAGCCGCAAAAGGTTCTTTCGACAAATGTCTCCTCCTCTACTCTGGAGGACTGGATACCTCTACTATGCTCAAATGGATCCCTGAAAACTATGACTGCGAAATGATAACGCTCACCATCGATATCGGCCAAACGGCTGATGATCTGGATGCTATAAAACAAAAAGCAATCGACCTGGGGGCTAAAGAGGCAATCGTCTATGATGCCAAGGAAGAATTTGCTGATATTCTTATTAGTGAAGCTATCAAAGCCAATGCTGATTACCAAGGAGGTTATGCCCTCTCAACCCCACTAGGAAGAGTTATTATTTCAAAAGTAGCGGTGGCAATGGCCAAGAAATATGGCTGTGAAGTTATCGCCCATGGTTGTACTGGAAAAGGAAATGATCAAGTAAGATTTGAAGGATACATCACGACGCTCAATCCAAAACTCAAGACTATTGCTCCCGTCAGAGAATGGGCTATGGGAAGAGATGAGCAAATTGATTGGGCGATAAAACATGGGATCGAGGTGTCTCAAACTAAAAAGAAACCGTATTCCTATGATGAGAATATGTGGGGAAATACTGGGGAAGGAGGAGAAATTGAAAATCCAGAAGAAGCCCCAAATTTTGAAAATATACTCAAGTGGTGCAGCACCCCAGAAAATGCCCCTGATAAAGCGGAAGAAATTGAAATCGAATTTAAGCAAGGAGTTCCGATTGCCATCAATGGGAAAACCAAAAAACTGCTCGATATCATTGCTGACTGTAACACAATTGGAGGTATCCATGGTGTTGGAGTTTTTCCTCTTATTGAGGATAGATTCGTAGGACTCAAGGTTCGAGGAATTTATGAAAACCCTGGTGCCACTATACTCATCAAGGCGCATCAAAACCTAGAACAACTGGTCTCGACCAGAGAAGAAAATGAACTCAAAAGATTTATCGATACAAAATGGGCATATCTCACCTATGCCGCCAAATGGTATGATCCGGTGATGTATCATATTCATGCGTTTCAAAACAGTATGAATCAAAAGGTTTCAGGAACGGTTAAGCTCAAGCTCTACAAGGGTTCTGTGACGGTGCTTTCTCTTACGTCTCCACACTCACTTTTTGACCACAACCTTGCTACATTTGATAAATCTGCGGATTTCAACCAAAATGCCTCGGCTGGATTCATTGAACTCTGGAATCTTCCCCAGAAAACAGCCTATCAGATGTTTGATTGGGAGAAACACCTTGGGCAGAATTAATCTAAAATTTAAAAAATCATGAAACTTAATCATATCGCCAATCGAATCGTCTCTGGAAAACTAGAGTTTGTAATAGAACTCTTCACAACTCAACTTGGCTGTATTGTCTTACGAAAAATACCTACGGATGTTTGGCTTCGACAACCAGACGCCAATATTGATATTCAATTTTGTGAAACAAATTCCTCTCCAGACGAAAATGATAAACATAATTCTCATGTTGCATTCCTGAGTGCTACCCCAGAAGTTGATCTCAAAAATTTGGCTCAATGGATAGAATCAAAAGGCTATGCTACAAAAATCGGGAATTGGTCTGAAAAAGAATGGCACCTTGATGTGCCTGAAGTTTTTGTCGATTTCTGTATTGAAGCCATGAATCCAGAACTTGCTGATTACGAAATTTAAAATTATCAATCTACCCCCTAATTCCTTTTCTTATGTCTCCCCTCATCCCTGCATACCGCTCCCACTCCACAACGTTTGTGAGAGGGGCAGCCGCCAGACTTTGGGATGAGGATGAGAAAGAATATATTGATTTCCTGTCTGGGGTTTCTGTTTGTAACCTTGGACACTGTCCTCCTCAAATAAATTCGGTCTTACAAAAACAATCTCAATTATTATGGCATAGCTCAAATGCTTTTCTGGTTGAAGGACAGCAGAAATTTGCTCAAAAATTGGTGAAAAATTCTTTTGCTGGAGAGGTGTTTTTTTGTAACTCAGGAGCCGAAGCCAATGAATCTGCGCTCAAATATGCACGAAAATTTCATCTCAAAAATCCTCAAAAACGAGAAGTTGTGAGTTTTACACAGTCCTATCATGGGAGAACGCTTTGGACGCTTGCTACTACTGGACAAGATAAATTTCATACCCCATTCCAACCACTTCCATCTGGAAATCAATATCTCCCATTCAACGACCTAGACGCACTTGAGCACATCAACCAAAACACCGCCTGCGTGATCATTGAACCCATACAAGGAGAAGGTGGAATTTATCCAGCAACGAAGGATTTTCTAAATATGTTGCGCAAAAAATGTGATCAAACTGGGGCTATTTTAATTTTTGATGAAATACAGACCGGGGCTGGACGCACCGGAAACCTTTGGGCATTTCAATCCTCAAATATTAGACCCGACATCCTTACTTTTGCTAAGGGTATGGGAAATGGATTTCCTCTTGGAGGCATGATCGTGCATGAGTCAAAACTTGGCGCATTTGAACCAGGAGATCACGGCTCAACTTTTGGAGGCAATCCGCTCGCCATGAGTGTTGGAATTGCTGTACTTGAGGAACTGCTTGATCCACGACTTATCCAGCATGTCCGAGAAACTGGAGCTTATTTTGAACAAGAACTCCAATACCTCCAGAATAAATTTCCAGAGGTGATTACCGATATTCGGGGACAGGGGCTGATGCTTGCCTTTACTGGAAATTTTTATGGACAAGCCCTCATCCAAGATGCACTTAAAAATGGTTTTGTACTTAATAGTCCTCAAATAGGAATTATCCGATTACTCCCCCCTTTAATTATAACTCGTAACGAGATTGATCAATTGATCAAATATCTGACTTATTATTTTTCTTTCTTACAATAAAACTAACTATGGAATTTCTTCCTCTCATCGTCTCTATCCTTCTTATAGATTTTCTCTCTATCCTTACACCTGGTCAGGATTTTGCTATCGTTACTCGTAATACCTGTAAATACTCCCAAAAAGCCGGAACTCTAACCGCTGGTGGAATTGCGATGATAACATTTTTTCATGCACTTCTGGCAATGACAGGACTGAGTGCACTTGTGGCTCATTCGCCTGATCTACTGGCTGGAATCAAAACAATTGGAGCCCTCTACCTGATCTACCTGGGAGGAAGTTTTGTCAAAAATGCTAAAAACCTTGAAGCCAGTGCACTACAAACTACAAAATCTCCACTAGAATTTTCAAAATGGAAATGTTTTAAAATGGGCGCTATTGCGAATGTATTTAATGCCGAACCTATAATGGCATTTGTAAGTATATTTGCGATCCTCCTACCTCCCTCAACTCCTCTGTGGGTAAAACTAAGTATCTGCGTACTTGTCACGCTCAATACATTTGTTTGGATGGCATTTGTTTCAAAGATATTTAGCATTACCGTCGTTCAAAAATTTGCCCAACTACATTTCAAAAAATTTGAGCAAGTGATTGGAACTATCCTTCTCTTCTTCGGATTTAAAACAATCCTTTCAACTAAAAAATAATGTCTAAACTCTGGAACGCAGGCTCCGAAACAACCAAACTCAAAGACCTCACGAATCAGTTTACGGTCGGCAAAGACTATATCTATGATATGGAGATGCTTCCCTATGATATCCAAGCCTCCAAAGTTCATGCTGAAGGGCTCGAACAGATTGGAATTTTAGATAAAAAAGAACTCAAAAAACTGCACAAAGGACTGGATGAGATACTCAACCTCTGGGCAAAAGATGAATTTGTAATCACGATAGAACAAGAGGATGGACATACCGCCATAGAACAATATCTGACGGAACACTATGGAGACGTCGGGAAGAAAATCCACACCGGACGATCACGAAATGATCAGGTACTGGTTATGCAGAGACTCTATACCCGAGCTAAACTTGAGATAATATTTCATCTGAACAAAAATTTAGTTCAAAAATTTTTAGATTTTTCTCGAAACTATGAAATGATCCCGATGCCCGGATACACCCATACGCAGAGAGCGATGCTGATGAGTGTTGGGATGTGGGGTGGAAGTCTTGCTGAAATGCTGATACTTCATCTTGAAACCCTTCAATCTGCCTATAAAATCGTGAACAAATCTCCTATGGGATCTGCTGCTGGGTTTGGGGTTGGATTTGATCTTCCAAGAGAAGATAATGCGACGAAGATGGGATTCGATGGATGTCTTAATGTCGCGCTGACCTCTCAACACTCTCGAGGACGAGTCGAAGCCACCGTAGTCTCTGCTCTGGCTGACCTAGGAGCAACACTGGCTCATTTTGCCAATGATCTCGTATTTTTCACGAGTAGTGAATTTGATTTCTTTGAAATACATCGAGATCTCTGTACTGGATCCTCTATCATGCCACAAAAACATAATGTCGATCCCGCTGAGATCATGCGAGCCAAGCACGCAGAGATTGTCGGAGCGGAGTCGAGTCTGAGAATGATGACGGCCAATCTCATCTCTGGATACCATCGAGATCGACAACAGACCAAAGAACCGCTGATGAAGTCTATTGATAATATTATTGGAATGTTGGAGATGGCCGAGGCACTCATCACACATATCAAACCAAAAGAGAAAAACCTGAGAGCCAAATGTACTGCAGAGCTCTTTGCTGCTGATAGAGCCAATGAACTGGTGAAAAATGGGATGAGTTTTCGAGAGGCGTATCTGGAAGTAAAAGAAAACCTGGATCAACTAGATACAGAGGATCTAGATAAAAATCTAAAATCCAAAAAACATCTTGGTGCTACTGGTAATCTAGGACTCGAAATACTGGAAAAAGAACTAGAAACTAAAAACTTAGAATGAATCACAAAATTGCCGTTATTGGAAGCTCTGGATCTGTCGGAGTCACATTACAAGAAAAACTAGATGATCATCCTATTTTTTCACAATCTCAGATTGACACCGGTGTTGAGAGCTGGAGTTCATTATTTAAAGATAAAATCAAATATGAACAAAAAATTAGATCGATAATCAAGCAGGCTGACCTAATAGTACTCTGTGTTGCTGACGAGGTAGCCCTTTCTATAATAAAAATTATCGACGATGCAGATGTAAAGATCATAGACTGCTCAACTACTCACCGTATAGATCCTGACTGGACGTACGGTCTACCTGAACTAGAAGGACAACGGAAAAAAATCAAAAACTCTTTACGTGTAGCAACTCCAGGCTGTCATGCAACTGCCGCAATTCTCACTACCGCACCACTTTATAATGCTGAGATCAATGATATTTCTTGCATCCCTTTTACTGGGTATTCAGGTGGAGTAAATGGAATGATAGATCAATTTGAAGCTGGTGAGGGATCCACTATGGCTTATAGCGTAGGTAAAAAACACAAACATAAACCAGAGATAGAAAAATATGCCAATAAAAAAATGTCCTTTCAACCAATCGTCCTTAATGGCGAAAAGCAAGGCATCCATATGATAACGACTCTTCCGAATATATCCCCTCAGTTTGTAATAGATCACTATCGACGAGCGTATGACCAGGAACCGTTTGTAAATCTTCTTCCAACGCCAGATACGATCTCAATCCGTGAGAATAACCAAACCAATAAAGTATCTCTCTACGTTTTGGTTGATGAGCATAACTGCCAAGTACATGCCGTACTCGACAACCTTGGAAAAGGATCTGCAGGTGCCGTAATCCAAAACGCAAACCTGATGTTTGGTTTAGAGGAAAATTGTGGACTTTAAAATACTGGAAAAACAGCTTAAAAACTTTAACCTCTTATCGATGGAACAACTCATACTCGACTACCTTACACAAAACTGGTCTGCAGACCATGTAGCCAAACTCAATTTCTCCCCAGTTCCAAAAGGACAATCTGGAGATCTAGCCGTTAATTTTTTTGCGTTGACCAAAGAGCTTGGGAAAAGTCCTATAGAAATTGGGAAGGAAGTAGCTGAAATACTACAAGACTGTCCCCTCCTCGAAAAAGCTGAACAATCTGGACCGTATCTGAATCTATTCTTTTCTATTGAGAAGTTTTTTGAACAGGCATTGAGCACTCAATTGGAATCTGATTTACTGGAAAATAAAACTATTGTCGTCGAATACTCTGGACCAAATACCAATAAGCCGCTCCATCTAGGACATATGCGAAATCATGCGCTTGGGATCTCTGTTTCAAATCTTTTGGAATCTGCCGGAGGTAATATTAAACGAGTTAATATCATAAATGATAAAGGACTCGCACTTGCCAAGACTATGCTCGCCTATGATCGTTTTCAAAATGGAGAAACACCCGAAAGTGCTGACAAGAAACCAGATCAATTTGTGGGAGATTGCTATGTCCAATACGAAACTGAATACAAAAAAAATCCAGAACTTGAAAAAGAACTTCCAGAAATCATGAGACTCTGGGAAGCCCAAGATCCAAAATGGTATGGACTTTGGCGGACAATGACTGACTGGGTTCTAGAAGGAGTAGAACAGACCTATACCCGACAAGGAGTCTGGTTTGATAAAGCCTACAAAGAATCTGACATGTATGAAGAAGGAAAGGCTATGGCCTATGATGGATTAGAGCGAGGTGTTTTTTATAAGAGTGAAGATGGAGCGATTCTAATTGATTTGGAAGAAGAGGATCTTGGACAAAAAGCAGTTCTTCGTGCCGATGGAACCGCTATCTATCTCACCAATGATTTGGCAACCGACCGAAAAAGATATGAGGACTACAAATATGACCTCATGATTCATGTTGTTGCTGATGAACAAGCCTATTATTTTAAAACTCTTTTCATAAGTCTTGAAAAACTTGGGGTTCTGACACGAGAACATTTTCATCATCTCTCTTACGGCCTTGTAAATCTCCCGGATGGTCGAATGAAATCTCGGGAAGGAACCGTCGTGGATGCCGACAACCTCATGGACGAGCTCTCTGGTATTGCGAAGGCTGAAATCTCTACCCGAAATCCCGAACTCCCTGAAGCAGAACAACATAAAATTGCTGAACAGATCATGAATGGCGCGTGGAAGTTCTTTCTGCTGCGAACTTCACCGAATAAGACTATTACCTTTGATGCCAAGAAATCTATAGATTTTCAGGGTGCGACTGGTCCCTACCTTCAGTATGCTGGAGTACGGATCAAATCAATCTTTGAGAAAGAAGGAATTGATATGACCGACTATATGTCTCAGACGTCAAACTATAAACTCTCAGCTTTTACTGATTCAGAGAAACCACTTGGAGTCAAAATCCTCGAATGGCCAAAAGTCCTCACTCGATCAGCTGAAGGAAAAAATCCTACACTGATCGTCACCTATCTACTTGAACTCGCACAGTCTTGGTCTAGTTTTTATGCGGAAAACTCTGTATTGGGGGCTGAGACAGAAGAACTCAAACAAGCCCGGCTGGCTCTGGCTGGCAAAGTATATTCTATTCTAGAGAAAGGATTGGAAATTCTTGGGATTGAGATTCCAGAGCGGATGTGATTCTAATTACTTATTTAAAGTACATACCGTGGCTCTTTTAGATCCTTGATGTGCTCCATGTATTTGAGATCATCAATACAAATTTTTCCGATATAGAGATTATTGACCGCTCTTTTTTCCACAAAACGCTCTATATCTCTTAGTCCCGTAAAATAGACCATGTCTTTTGTAAATGCTGCATTCTCCTCTGGATCCTCAAGCCCTCTCTTAGATTTTATACAAAGATTCCAAGCGAGTTCGTTATCAAGGTTAAATGTTGATTGGAGGTAGTGAAATAAATCTCGAAATCCCATCTTTTCTGCCATATAAATAGCCACAATAAGATACGCGGGTTTCACCTGTTTCTCTCCCAATGGAAGCCCAAGCTGATTCTGATTCCAGATAGCAAGTCCCTCCTCGGTACGTAGATAACCGGCAGTTCCTCTTTCTAGTATTCGTAATGGCTGTCGTTTCCCGTTTTCAAACCGAAATACATGAGTTCCTATTTCATGAACAAGCAAGGCTTCTAGCCTATTTTTTTGAAATGTAGCCCCTTTTTTTACGAGTATATTTTCTCTCTTGGTTACCTGTATATCTACCACGGAATCTTCTATTACTTTTATTTTCCAATGTTTAAGTTTATTTGTATCTAAGAAATTTCGAATTATATCGCTAGATTCCTTGAGATTCAACTCTTCACTATTATCTGCTTCAAATGGCGTTTCTTTTATATACTTAAGCGCTTCAGAATAATAATGCCTTGTTACCTTTCCATATACGGAATGAGAAAAACTCCCCATCTCTACTGTTCCCCGTGTTTCTAACATAGAAAGCTTTGCCTCCAACTCCACAATTTTTGCTTGATAAAGTGGATATAATGGATGATTAATTTTAGGAACTTTTTTTAAA
>JABAZT010000027.1:0-1593 GCA_018608565.1 Candidatus Altimarinota bacterium | reverse complement strand
CTGATTAACTTTGTCTCCAGATCCATTTCTCGATAAATAAATCGAGGCCTATAATCTGAATTACTAAAAAATAACTCTTTTTGCTCTTTTATGTTTCGTGGATTGAAATAAGATAGCATTTTTATCTGCGTATCAATCTCGGCAATCTTTTCATCTATGTTATAGAGCATCTTCTCTTCTACTTGAGATTGAATGTTTGATGGAGCTTCTTTGAGTTTTTTGTTTGGATCGATATAAAAATCTTTCAAAAACTTCCCCCCAATCACGATGTCTGAGTTCATGTTTTTTTGCGTCGTAAAAGGAAGCTTTAGCCTCTGCCCTGCTATCGTAATATCTACGACTTTCCTTTCTCCAGAGATATATTTACTCTTAATTACATTAGATTCAGCCAGTAAATCTATACTAGCCATCACATTGATGGGTGATTCTAGATTTAGAGTCACAAATTCTTGTGGACCAATAACCGGCTTATCCAAGGTTTCTGTCTCATTGGCACTTGATCGAGAAAACAAAGTCTTAGCGACTTCTACCCCCTCCTCAGGAGTTAATACTTTTAGATCCGTTACTTTTTCCAGTCTTGCTCTGAGTGGTATTTTATTGGCGACTTGTATCTTAAGTCCTGGACGTGCGTTTATCTCTAGTACTTTTACTCCTGTCTTGGTTATGGTCAGATCTACTCCCAAAAACCCAATTCCAGTTGATTGCTGAATCTTCGAACAAGAGTATAATATTTCATCCCAAAATGGAATCTGAAACCCTTCTGTTGATTCGCCATTAGGCATTTTAGTTATAAAGGTGGTCTTCTTACACCCTCCAGTTGTTTTTCCTCGGCCCATATCAATTCCTAGAGCAATAGCCCCTAACTCCATATTTGCTTTCCCATCTGACTCTGGGGTTGGTATTCGAATCATTGCCATGACTGGCACCATATTGAACACAATAACTCGGATATCAGGTAATCCAGACTCAGTCAGGACTCTAAAACTAGGATGTGCATCCAAGACCTCTTCAAAAATAACATCATCATGCACCCCTGAAATCGAATATTTTCCTTCTAAAATTTCAATACAGTGTAATTTTAGATGATCTGCATCAATTTTCTTTCCTGAAATAGTGATCCAGAAATTTCCCTTTTTTTCTACTACGACCATTATTCCTCCTCCTGCAAATCCACGATTTGGTTTTATAACAAATTTCTCTGGTAATGCCTCTAAAAATTCATCTGTAAGTTGATGATCATTTTTTACTACATGAAATAACTCTGCGGCTCCAATGTTTCGAGACTGGAGAAATTTTTTGGTATAAATTTTATCATCAGCAAAACGTTTATGTGCATTGGAATTATACTTGGATAGATATACGAGATTCCTCGCATTCATTCCTAATATGGCTGATGATTTTTTTGAAAATAAAACCATTATTCCTGTGTGTCTTCACGAAGTAGGGCTCCAAACTTTAAGTACTCGGTCAGTCTTAATCCTGTAAACTTACCAAGTAAGAATGTAAAAAATAATGGAAGCAAAACCATCTCTGGTCTTCCAATTACAATATTTTTGAGCCAATCCCACTCTACAAAATAGTAAGCCAATATAG
>JABAZT010000021.1:69652-86419 GCA_018608565.1 Candidatus Altimarinota bacterium | reverse complement strand
AATGGAGATGATCTAGTAACAGAAGCGGCAGTAGCAGCCTACGTAACAGCTAATGGAGATGACCTAGGGAGTCATATCGCAACAGAAGCACTTGATCTTGATACATTCAAACTAGTAGGGAACGGAGGAACAAACGGACTAGTGGTAGATGCATCAGGAAACGTAGCGGTAGATGGAACCATTACCTCAAGTTCTGATCGAAACCTGAAGACGAATATTAAGCCACTAAGTGGAGCATTAGAAAAACTACTTCAGATAACAGGAGTAAGTTATAACTGGAAAACGAACACAGGAAGAGGAAGTCAGGATGAAGTAGGGGTAATCGCACAAGATGTACAGTCAGTATATCCAGAGCTAGTGGGATCAAACGATTCAGGACTGACAGTAAATTATGCAGGACTTGTATCACCTTTGATTGAGTCTGTGAGAGATCTCTACGAAGGGATAGCACTTCCACTTGTTGAGCAAGTTTCTCAGCTAGAAAGCGACAACGATGCACTCGAAGCTCAGATTGAAGCTATTGAGTCAAGACTTGAAGCACTAGAAAACTAGTATTGAACTAGAGTTAGAAGATGTAAAAAGCCTCTCCCATTTGGGAGGGGTTTTTTCATATAAGGCTTTAATAAGGAATTTAAAGAGACTGCCTATTTCCTCTTATAAAAACCTAAATATACATAGAAGTTGAACAAAAAATGTTGACCTGTATAAAAAATTAATACAAAATCAGGTTGATCAACAAAATGATACATGAATAAGATTATTAATAACAGCCTGAGGCTTACAGCTATTGCAGTCATATGGGGAAGTATTTCCAGTGTATTGGCGGTCGGTAGTTTGGGGGTTGGGGGAGGAGTAGATGATAATTTTGAATTAACATTTACAGATACCTCTACCGAGGGAAATGGGGTGTTAGAGTTTAAAGATAAAGAGAACTCTGAGGTAGTCTTTCGTATATTTGAGGATGGAACTAAGGTTGGGGCTACTGAGTATTGTGATTTAGACGGAACTAGCTGTACTACCGCAGTAGCAATAGCGGCATTAACTAGTGGTTCAACTTTAGATCAGGCCTATAACTCAGGGAACACAATCAACCTTGATACAACGGAAGGAGATCTTGTAATTACGGTAGATGCAGATCAGGATACTCAGATGACACTATCGACGAGTGCTTCAACGACGACGCTTCCAGCGGGAGGATTGTTGGTGTTAAATAACGCCGACACCGATACCTTGCTTGGAGATGGAATCACAATTACAAGTGAGGCAGGGGGAATCACGGATGCAATAGATCTGACTGATACGGATATCGTCAACGCACTAAATATAGGAGCCAATAATTTAGTGGGAACCACTGGAAACATAACACTAGATAAATTTACTATGGTAGGGGCTACTGGAAATA
Source organism: Candidatus Altimarinota bacterium (assembly GCA_018608565.1). GTDB lineage: Bacteria > Patescibacteriota > Gracilibacteria > UBA4473 > UBA4473 > JABAZT01. The sequence continues at coordinate 85,017 of JABAZT010000021.1, read as the reverse complement.
CAGCAATAGAGGGAACACTAGCAGTAACAGGCGTTTCTACTTTTTCTGATGATGTAGACATGAACGGAAATTGGATTGGAGGAGACAACACAGGCGGAGAAGGAATATTTGTGGCAACAAGTGGAAACGTCGGAATCGGAGAAGGAGTTCCAACTGAAGCCTTACATGTTGCGGGGAATATTTATTCGACGGGAACTATGACTCCCTCTGATCGTCGCCTAAAGACAAAGATAAAAACACTCAAAGGAGCACTTCAAAAAATAACTTCACTGAATGGAGTTTCTTATGATTGGATTGATAAACAAAAATACGATAATCGACAACATATCGGGGTAATCGCCCAGGAGATAGAGGCGGTATATCCTCAGGCGGTAAATACAGATAAATCTGGTGGAAAATCGGTGAATTATGCAGTTCTTATTGCTCCTGTTATAGAAGCCATAAAAGAATTAAAAATAGAGAATGAAAACTTGAGACAAGAAATAGAGCAACTTAAAACAATGCAGAACTAAGTGTAATACAAGTAAATAATGGAGTTTGAAGCGCTTGTCCAAAAACGAAGATCGGTACACAACTTTCAGCCAGATTTAAAATTGTCCCAAATAGAATTTGAGGCCATTTTAGAATATGTTCGATACACACCATCTGGATATAATGCACAGCCATGGAGGTTTGAGCTTATTCAAGATCAAAAAATGCTTACAGAAATTCATAACATCGCTTTTAAACAAAAGCATATTCTTGATGCAGGAAATCTAGTGGTGATCTGGGGAGACGTGGAATTTGGAGAAAAAGAGTCTGAACGAATCTGTCAGGAATGGAAAGAATATCGAAATTTTACAGAAGATCAGATAAAGGCACTAAAAGCTTCACTAAGAAAAGATCGCCCAGAGTCACAAAAACGAGAAATGGTAATCAGAAATTGTTCACTCGCCGCCATGAGTTTCCTCTATGCCGCAACAGATCTAGGGTATGCGAGCTGTCCCATGATGGGCTTTTCACAAAAAAAACTAATAGACCTACTCGAGCCAGTTTCAACAGAAATTCCAATACTGTTAATCGCGCTCGGGAAAGCGGATATGGATAGGGCAGAACCATCACAACTCCCACGAAAGCAATTGTGATCCAAGGCACAAGTCAATCTTGAACTTCCAGTGAGTCTTAGTAGCATAAAAACACATGAGACGGTTATCAATTTTGGTATTTGGATTGTTATTTGTATCACAGGGGTATGCCGCTGATCGAATAGTTGATTTTGACTTCAATACCAGTGAACCACTAGTCCAATTAAATCAAACATTTGAGGTTTCTCTTCAGCTCAAGATCGCATCAGAAACTACTGCGTTTGCCCTTAGTCAGGTAGAGATTCCAGGACTATCAAATTTTCAAGTCCTTAAAAATGAATCGGCAAAGAGTTTTCAATCGATTAACAATCAGGTCGCCATAGTCTCCGAGCTCAAATACGTCCTCCAACCCAAACGCGTAGGAAATTATCGACTGGGGCCGATCAAACTCAACTTCAAAGATGAAAAAGGAAAACCAAATAATCTCATTGCTGAAGCAATAGATATAAAGGTAATCGAAGCAATTGTAATTCCGACATCAGAACCAGAACCTCCAGAAAAAGCTATTATAATCGAGTCAAAAATAACACAAGCCGGAACTTCAATCACGGTCCCCAATACAAATTTTTGGTGGCAGATTGGAGGTGCGAGCGTAGTATTGTTTAGTCTACTGATTTTGGCAGGAATTCGGTTACACAAGAAGATCCAAACAGCTCATCAAATGCAGCGTCAGCCATTATCAGGGCAATTATCAACACCCTCAGTGAAAGATTTAGATTTTTGGAATCAGGCAGAACAATGGATACAGCACAAAGTGTATCAGGATGACGTTCCAGCAGTTATAACGGGGACAGAAATAATAATACAGGCCAAAAAAGCATTATCATCAGAACAATATGACCTGATTAGAAAGGCGGTAGAACAAATTCAACAGCACAAATTTTCAGCGAACACCGCGGATGCTGATACATTGCACTCCATACTCGAGTCATTAACAGAAACTGCCTCATGAAAACTTCTGATTTACAAGCCAAAATAACCGAAGCTTTGCCACTCATCACCCAATCAAAAGAGCAGTTAAATACCGTGATTGTGGGGCAAGAGATATTGATCGAGCGATTGCTGCAGACGCTTCTGGTCAAAGGGCATATTCTTCTCGAAGGAGTTCCAGGACTTGCCAAAACAACCGCTATCACGACCCTGGCAGAAGTCTGTAAAGTAGCATTTCAGCGAGTGCAATTTACACCAGACTTACTTCCTTCCGATTTATTGGGGAGTCGTATATACAGCCCAAAGACACAAGAGTTTTCGGTCAAAAAAGGCCCTATTTTTCACAACTTCATTCTCGCCGATGAGATCAACCGAAGTCCTGCTAAGGTTCAATCAGCACTTCTTGAAGCGATGGCAGAACGACAGGTTACTATTGGAGATAAAACCTTTCCACTTCCAAAACCATTTTTTGTCCTTGCAACTCAAAATCCAATAGAGCAAGAAGGTACTTATCCACTTCCAGAAGCACAGGTAGATCGTTTTTTCTTCAAGGTGGTCCTTGATTATCCAACCCCATCAGAGGAAACTCAAATCCTCAAGCGAATTGAGAACTGGAAATCAATAAAAACAAAGTCAGTCCTTACACCCCAGAAAATTCAAGAACTACAATCATTGACGAATGAAATTTTTATAGATGATACATTATACCAATATATAGTAGACATAATAAGCACCACCAGAGATCCAAAACGAGCCGGACTAGAAGAGATAACAAATCTTATAGCCTTTGGAGCTTCTCCTCGAGGGAGTATCTGTCTCCTTCAGGGCGCCAAGTCTGCCGCATTTCTAGCTGGAAGAGCCTATGTCATACCAGAAGACATCAAATCAATCGCATTTGACGTCCTACGGCACCGAGTGATGCCACACTACGAAGCTCAGGCAGAAGGAATTACTTCCGTAGATCTCATCACAAAAATACTAAACACCGTAAAAGTGCCTTAGTTTCTTTCCCTCATGCTTTATGGAGCTTTCAGAATTGATCAAAACCATTCGAATTCTTGAATTTTCAACCAACAAAACGGTTGATGAGGTCTTTGCAGGAAATTATAAATCTGCCTTCAAGGGAAGAGGCGTCGAATTTGCAGATATTCGAAAATACGACGAAGGCGATGACTATAGAGATATAGACTGGAATACTTCAGCGCGACAAGGAGAGCTCTATGTAAAAACCTATCACGAGTCGCGAGAAGTTCAAACCATGGTAGTGATGGATGTATCCAGCTCGATGAATTTTACTTCTACCGGAAAAACCAAAAAAAAAGTCGCCCTCGAGTTACTAGCGATGATTTCATTTTCTACTCTGAAAAATAATGATAAAGTCGGAGCATTCTTTTTCAATTCAGAGATCGAATCATTGTTGATGCCAAAAAAAGGGCAAGGGAATGTCTGGGCGATTTTACGAGAAGCACTATTACACACTAAGGATAACTTCTATAAACAAACCTCTGCGCTTCCAATACTAAGAAAAATGATGTTATTGTTTAGAAAACGAACCATTATTTTTTGGATCTGTGATGAATTTTCAGCCTTGGAAAATGAGACCTTTCGAAAGCAATTTCAGACCCTAGGAGTCAAGCATGATGTGATCGTCATACGAATCATCGATCCACTAGAAAAAGGACTTCCGGAAAAAGGACTCTATCACATAGAAGATCCAGAAACAGGAAAAAAGAAACTCGTAGATCTCTCTTCTCAAAAGTTGCGAACGCAATTTATACAGACAATGAACGATAAATTCATACAAGAAAAAAAATCTCTCTCAAGCATAGGAATAGACTGCCTTGATATCCAAACAGATCAATCACTCTATCAAAAAATGTTCGCATTTTTTAAAACAAGACAAAGTCGATATTAAACTATGAACGATATTCACCCACTCAAACCTTCATTATTACTTTCATTCTTCACGAATGTAGAACTAGTTGTGTTGTCAGGACTATTGGTAGTAGGAGTAGTTGGGGGACTGGTGTTGTGCATTCAGCGGATTAAATTACACAAAATATCAAAGCAAAAAAGGATAGAAGCAGGAGATGAAATAATATTGCATAAGTATGGGGGAATATCAGAAATAGAGGATTTATTTGAGTTGGAAATGTATCAAGAGTACCTCCATCAGGGGACCATTTTATTTGAAAAAAAACTCAGTGATCAGCTCGGAAATTCTATCCAGGGACTTACAAAAAAAGAAATTCTAACGCTCGTAGGGTTTCAATCTTTATCAAAAAAAACACAGCAACAGATCATATCCATATTAGATCTTTTAGAGATAGATAAGTATTCTAAAGAAGAGAATAAGAAAGAAAACGCAAATAAATTGCAAAAACACCTAAATTCCTATTTAAAATGAATCAGTGGCAATTTGCCAATCCTGAGTTTCTTCTCCTCGCAGGACTTCCGCTTCTGTATGGAGTACTACGCCTTATTTCTGGGGGAAACACAAAACAACACTGGCATTCAAAAGCGATAGAAATATTTCAGCTTCAACGTTTCTCCTGGCGGATATGGATACATCGTCTCAAACCGATAGCACTCTCGCTTAGTTTTATATTATTGGTCATAACATTTGCTCGACCACAGACACCACAAGAACCACACAAGATATATGCCAAAGGAATCGATATAGTCATCGCTTTGGACGTTTCTGGCTCAATGCTCTCAGAAGACTTTAGCCCCAATCGACTAGAAGTCGCAAAACTATACATCAGAGAATTCGTTCGCAATAGAGCTTCAGATCGTATTAGTATTGTGATTTTTGCCGGAAAGCCATTTACACAGGCACCCCTTACATTTGACTATGGAGTGATCGATCAATATCTGGCAGAAATTTCTACGGATTCAATTGATCAGCTGGTACAAGGTCTACGAGGGACGGCGGTGGGAGATGCCTATTTGGCAGGGATTGGTCGTTTTGATGCAAAGGATACCAAGAGAGAAAAGGTCATGATTTTATTTACAGACGGAGCTTCTACTCACGGGATAGATCCGTTGCAAGTGGCGCCAAAAGCACAAAAAGAAGGAGTAAAAACCTATACAGTTGGAATTGGAAACCGTACCCCCGCACCCCTCCAGTCTCGAAACGCCAGTGGGAAATTAGTTCCTATTAAAGATTTCAAAGGGAGGCCGTTAATGTCATCCTTTGATGAAAAAACATTACAAGCCATAGCCAAAACAACGGATGGAACCTATTTTTATGCCAAAGAAGAAAATGACTTAAAAGAAATATTGGAAGCGATAGAAAAATTAGAACCACAGGAATACGTAAGTGAAGTTGTAGCGCAGTCAAAAGATCAATTTTTACCGTGGCTGATAGGGAGTTTTTTGAGTTTTTTATTTTTCTTGTGCCTCGAATTCCTTATTCCTTTGAGACAATAATGTATTTTGAAAATATCCAATACCTACCAATTATACTACTCTTCTGGGGAGGCGGAGTCTTGGTATTATTATATCTTCTCAGGCGAGAAAATCAGACCACTTCATTGTCCCAGATGTCGAGTCGTGAAGACAGTAAAGTAGGAAGGAATCTCAAGTATACAGGGCTTGTCATTATTATTACGGCTATGAGTCTTGCTCTACTGGAGCCTCAGATTTTAGATCAAAAATATACTAAAACCAAGAGCGGGATCGACATCGTTATTGCTCTAGATGTTTCCAATAGTATGCGTGCGCTCGATTTTTCGACGCAAAATCAAAAAGTTGATCGATTGACAATGGCGAAGGCTTTTATAACAGAGTTTGTGGCCAATCATCCTTATGATAGATTTTCATTGGTCGTATTTGCGGGAGAATCTTTCGTGGTATCGCCACTCACACTAGACCATCAGCTATTCCTCACGGCGTTACATCAGTCGGGCTATCGAGACGTGGGAATCCAGGGAACCGACCTTTCAGAAGCACTAAAGGAAAGTATTAGACGGGTTTCCATCGGCGGGGAAGTAAAACGAGGGAAAGCGATACTTCTCATTACGGATGGAGATGAAACTATGACCGGAGGACTTCAAGAAGTCGCACAAGTGGCAGCACAAAAATCCATCCCCATTATCTCACTCGGAATAGGATCAAAGATAGGAGTACCTATTCCAGAACGAATCGACGCATTTGGAAATATTCAATACAAAAAATACCGAGGAGAAACCGTACTTACAAAGATCAATGAAAAACCACTCAAGGAAATTGCAAAGATCACCAATGGGAAGTATTTTCATGCAAAAGAAGTGTCAGATCTCACAAAAGCAGAGGCCATCATCAACCCAATATCAAAGACAATGTTATATCAAACAGGAAAGATTCATGCTTCACCACAATTTCAGATCCCAATTTCAGGAGCGCTAATAGGATTTTTACTCTGGGCCGTAGCGCCTCTTGGACGACTTAAATCAAGAAAGAAAAGATGAAACATAAAAACCTATATATTGGTATATCTATGATAATCCTAATGCTTCTATCAGGATGTCAGGAGAACGAAGTATTATTCAAGCATTACTACCAAAAATCGCTAGAAGCCTATCAATCAAAAGATGACTCACAGGCACGAATGTGGCTGGAAAAAGCCGCTCAACAAAAAAAAGAATTGGCCCCAGTCGTAAAAAATCAGTCAGCTATTATGGCCTACGACCAAGGAAGTTATGATAGAGCTATTCGTCTTTGGACTGATCTGACCAAACAACAATGCGACAGTGTCGGAGCCTTTTGTGGTATGTATTGGTATAACCTTGGAAATAGCTTGTATCGTAGAGGCGAACAAGACGAAGAAGGAGGAAAGAAGAAAGACTGGGAAGAATCAGTTATGGCATTTGAGGAATCTCTCGCACATGATGCCTCTGACCAACAAGCCATACAAAATCGAGATTTCGTGCAAGAAAAAATAGACGAACTCGATGGAGACGGGGAGGGAGAAGGTGATCCTTCGGAGGACAAAAAAGAGTCAGGAGAGGGCGAACAGGAAAACGACAACCAGGATAATTCAGATCCATCCAAAGACCCAAACAACAAAAAGGACCAACCTCAAGATCAGAAAGACGACTCTAATTCATCTCAAGACAATAAAGAGAATAAAGACAAAGAAGACCCAAAAGAAAATGATCCGAAAGAAGATCAGGATAAAAATGATTCCAGTTCGTTAAACGACAAGAACCAAGAGAATAAAGATCAGCCAAAAGATGATGAATCTTCCAATTCAGACAAAAACAAGTCTTCATCAGATCCGAACAGTAAATCAGATCCAGAGAAAGAGGATTCAAAAAATAATCAGGATCAAGAACAGAAAGATGATCCCGCAGAAAAAGAAAAACCACAAGATACTTCAGAAAAACCTTCAGATTTAAAAACAGATACTTCAGGCAAGGATAAAACGCAACAGGAACAAGCGCTTGAAGACTATCAATCAAAACTCGAACAAGAACAAGAGCAATTGGGAGGATTCTTTCATCGAAACCCAAAAGCCAAAGAATCCCAGCCAGACGCTTTTGGATTTGATCTTCTCAATGATCCATTTTTTGGAGATTTCTTCGGTGATAATTCCTTATTTAAGAACTTCTTTGGAGATGTTGGAAAGTTAGATGACTTATCAGATAGAAATGTGCAAAAGGATTGGTAGGGACCATTCTTGCGTTTTATAATCAAACTGATACCCTCTCAGCCGATTTACAAACCATAAAATGATAAATATTTTCAAGAAACTCTTCGGTAAAAAAGAACAATCTCCTTCCAGTTGTTGTGGAGGTGGATGTTGTGGTGCTAAGGCTATCGAACTAGGGCTTACCTCAGAGGAAAAATTAACACTGGCTCAATCTAGTGAGTTAATCGTTATCGGAAAAATAATTGAAAAAAAGGATCATCCAGATCCAAAAATGACAAAGGTAAAAGTCTGCCAAGTTGATCTTGGAGGGGAAACAGAGCAAATTCTTTGTGGTGGGACGAACACCTACGAAGGACAAATAGTAGCTACAGCAAAAGTTGGAACCAAGTTATCTCCTGAATTTGAAATTGGAGAGAGAGATATTCGAGGACAAGTATCTCGAGGAATGATTTGTGCTAAGTCAGAGCTTGGCTTGTCTCAAGAAGAAGAGAAAGGAAGTATTTGGGATCTTCCTAAGGAATTAGAAAGTAAATTAGGAACACCAATCAAAACACTGGTGTAAAGTATGAGGGATTTTTAGTCTAATACTGTGGTTGATTCTATGATCCCAAACATCTAAAAACTATTCTCCATGAAAATTTCATATCAATGGCTTCAAGAATTTGTGGATCTGTCAGATGTAACGCCTGAGCAGGTAGCAGAAAAACTAACCCTGCATACTGCTGAGGTAGAAGAGGTCATACCTCAAGCTCCATACTATCAAGATATTCTAACTGGAAAGTTACTAAGCATAAAACCTCACCCAGATTCAGAAAAATTATCGGTGGCACAATTTGATCTAGGTGAAAAAGGAGAGAAACAAATAATTTTTGGAAAGGTGCATGAACTAAAAGAAGGAGAAATTCTTCCAATAGTGCTTCCTGGTGGGACTCTCAAGTCAGGGATAGAAATAAAATCAGGCGAAATTCGTGGAGTAATGTCAGAAGGAATGATCTGTGATAATGCAGAGATGGGAATGAAGAACGGAGATTTAATTCGATTTGAATCAAGTACACCTCTTGGGAAGCCATTAACCGAGATTATTGAAAGTTGCCGAGATACACTCATAGATATAGATAATAAGAGTCTTACGCACAGACCAGATCTTATGGGGCATCGAGGATTTGCAAGAGAATTGTCAGCTATATTTGATCGAAAACTTCTCCTCCCGGAACCACTAGTGGGAATACCTAAAAGTATAAAATCAGATTTTGAAATAGAAATTGAGACAGATCAGTGTCGACGTTTTTGTGCATTGGGGGTAGAGAAAATCCAAGTAAAAGCATCTCCTATAAATTTTCAGTTAAGGCTAGAACACCTAGGAATTCGAGCCATTTCAAACATGGTAGATATTACAAACTTTGTAATGCTCGGCTATGGACAACCAATGCATGTGTTTGATGCAGATAAGATTCAAGGAGATCTGATAGTGAGACAGGCTTGCCCAGGAGAGTCATTAGTGGCACTTGATGGAGAAGAATATGAGTTAACACCAGAGGATACAGTTGTGGCAGACAGTCAAAAGGTTCTTTCCATCGCAGGAGTAATGGGAGGTTTAGAATCAGGAGCCACAGCCTCAACTACCAATATAATATTTGAGTCGGCAAACTGGGATCCAGTGGCAGTGAGAAAAACCTCTCAACGTCTGGGACTAAGATCCGATAGTTCTATGCGGTATGAAAAATCACTTGACCCAGAAACAAATAAACGAGCTATTTTTGCTGCCACAGAGCAGGCGCTTGAGTTATCTCCAGAAGCAGAAATCAGCACTCCATTTATAGACCAATACACACGTCCATTCGACACAATAACCATCCAACTCAATCCACAATTAGTACGGGATCGATCAGGATTAAGCATTAATGATACATCGATTAAAAAACGTCTGGAATCAATTGGCTTTATCGTTTCTAAAAACGGAAAAGAATTTAACGTAGAAGTGCCTTCATTTAGAGCCACAAAAGACGTTTCAATAGAAGAGGATCTTATAGAAGAAGTGGTAAGGCTTGAAGGGTTTGAAAGCATTGAGGCCGCTCTTCCTCAGATTCATATAACACCTCCTCAGACTAACTATGGAAGAGCATTAGAGTGGGCAGTTCGAGATAATTTAGAAGCTCAAGGATTTTTAGAATCATATGGCTATTCTTTTGTAGATGAGAAAGAGTCAGTATTTAGTCAGAGCAAAAATTATATTGAAATTGCGAATCCTTTGTCCTCAGAGCATCAATTTTTGAGGCAGACACTAACATTTAACGCCATAAACAGTATAGAGTCAGAGTTGCGAACTCATGGGGCATTGGAGTTATTTGAAATAGGAAAAGCATATATTCCTACAAAGGAGGTCCTGGCAAATGAAGAAAATCGTACATTGCTCCTCAAGGCTTCGATGGGGGCCTCTGAAGATAGCTTGTTCTACGAACTTAAAAACAATCTCAAAACACTCTTCAAAACACTCGGAATACAAAACGTTGAATATGTACCACTCGAAACAATTTCTTATCTTCATCCTACGAAATCTGCGACTATCAAAGCAGGAGGGCAAGAGGCTGGGTTCATAGGGGTTATTCATCCATCCTACTCCCCAGTAAAAAAATCAGCGGTGGTAGTCAGTGAGATTTCACTTGATACAATACTAGAAATCCAACAATCGAGTGAAACAGAATATCAAAAAATAGTTTCATATCCTTCGGTTCGAAGAGATTTATCAATTGTCGTTGGCGAAAAAACACTTATGAGTGATCTTATTAGATCAGCAAAAAAATCTACTCAAATTTTATCCCAAATAGAGTTGTTTGATGAGTACAGAGATGAAGAAAAGCTAGGGAAAGAACTAAAAAATCTATCATTCCATCTTAGCTTTAGATCAGATAAAAAAACCCTCGATGAGGGAGAAATTGAAGCAGCACTCACGACAATGATTTCAAAATTACAAGATCAGTATGGAGCCCAGCTACGTGCAGATTTTGATGAAGGAAAGAAATAATGTTATAATCAAAGACACATGCTATTTAGAAACAAAAAGAAAACCGAAAAAAAGAAAAAACAAGGCCTTGTGACAGGGATCCTCGTAGGGGGCGCAGTTGGATCTGTTTTGTCTCTTTTATTTGCCCCACAAAAAGGAGAAAAAACAAGGAAACAAGCGGCAGATGTAAGCAAGGAAATTTCATCTAAAGCTCAGCATTTTTTAGACAAATATGGAAAAAATAAGGAATAAGGATCAGTGGTGATTCAGATTCTTGATTAATTTTCTTCTAGGCCTCATGTCGAATTATATATCCATATCCACGGACAGTTTTAATAAGATCAGAGCCAAAAGGTTTATCTATTTTTGCCCTTAGCATCCGTATATGGACATCAATAGTATTGGACATGACATCGGCATCTCGATCTCCCCAGACAGCCTCTACCAAAGTCTGTCGATCAACCACAGAGTTCTTTTTTTGCATTAATTCTATAAGGATTCCAAGTTCTTTTTTTGTGAGTTCGATATTAGTCCCTCCTCGTGCTACCTTCATGCTAGAGAGATTGACGATCAGGTCATTACACTTGAGGAGGTTGCTAGCCTCACTCCCTTTTCTTCGCATGAGAGATTTTACGCGAGCTACGAGCTCTGCAAGGGAAAAATTTTTCACCAGGTAGTCATCCGCCCCTAGGTCAAGACCAAGGACACGATCTTCTACGGTTGTTCGAGCTGAAATAGCTAGGATTGGGGTTTTGATTCCAATGGCTCGAAGTCCTGAAATAACTTCAAACCCAGACTTCTTTGGAAGCATTATATCTAATACGATAACATCATACTTGCGATCTTTTGCTTTTGAAAAAGCAGCTTCTCCATCATTACAAGTATCTATCGTAAATCGTTCCTGTGTGAGACCTTCGGCAATAAGCGCCTGAATTTTAAGGTCATCCTCAACAATTAAAACTTTCATCATTAAATACAATAATCTAAAAGTCTAGAATCAGGAAAACTTTTCAGTCGATTTGTTGTGATAACTTCATATTGATTTAAGGGGGAATAGTAAATTTGCGGAGGGGCTTAAATATCTTTACAATCAACTACAATGAAGAGATATGCTTTTATTCACCGCAATTTCAGAGCCCTAAGTTTTGAGCAAAAAGCAATTTTCTTGGCACATTTAGTGACACTTGTCGCATGTTTTTTTCCATGGTTTAATGCAACACCGAAATATACTGATCCATTTTTTTACAATGCGTTTAAAGGTCCAGCTTTCCTAATTGGGTACGTGATTTTTTGTATTTCACTTATTATTTTTCTACTTTTTCTCGACAGACTTTTAGACAAAAGAAAAATAAAGCTCACATTTCCAGAAAATTATCTGTATGGGATTGGAGGACTAGAGCAAATTCTGCTCTTAATTTTAGCATGGTCGGTACTACTTGCTGTTGGAAATGATTACGGAGATTCGGAGGTTCGTTTTGGGTTATTCTTAGCGCTGATTGCTCAGATTGTTGCACTTGTAGCGACATTTCTAGAATGGCAACAATCAAAACAACAAGGGGTTCGAGATTTTTTTCAGCTTCCGGAAGAAAAACAAAAATCAAAAAACACAGCCACCCAAACACAGATAGGAATGGAGGATTAGGCTTTGTGACAAGTAGATATCTACTTTCTAAAACAAACAACAAGCTATACATTCAAAAAATCGTATGATTTCCTCCTTTTAAATCTTTTTTAACTCAGTAGCCTAGAGCCAAAAAATGAATCAAAATACATCAAACACAGCGGATGATAAGCCCGTATCTTTTCTCAACGAAGCCCAGCTCGAAGGGAAAGCACAAGGCGTCGTGAAAATGGATTTAGATGAAGCTATATCCGTCATGCACAAGATTATAAGCGATGAAGATCTTGCGGTACTGGCAGAAAAATCAGACGAAGACTGGGAACCACTGAGAATGGCTATCTATTGCCATGACTGCCGAGCTATAGTCCCTCCAGGGATTTCTGGTCACGGAAAACGAATGAGGACAGTATGTGGAACCTGTAATTCAAAAAAAATATCATCGGGAAGAGAGGAGGCATTGAGAAAATATTATAATGTCGAAAAAAGAGAGGAGGTAATTGAAGAAAAATCAGTTGAGAAAAAGGAAGGAATGTCAGATCAAAAGCAAAACAAGATTCAGAAACGGGTTCCACAAAATAAAAAGAAGCCTGAGTAGTTAATTAAATCCTTTGCTTCCAAAGAAGAGCAAACTGCCCCTATATAAAAAATATCTTAACCCTTTACAAAACATGTCAAAAGATGGAAAAAAAGCCGCTCTCGATGCAGCACTCGCACAGATTGAAAAGAATTTTGGGAAAGGCTCAATTATGAAGTTGGGAGATCATGAACATGCGGGAATTGAAACGGTTTCTTCTGGTTCAATCTCGATTGATCTTGCACTTGGAGGGGGATATCCCAAAGGACGTATTATCGAAATATATGGACCAGAAAGTTCAGGAAAAACAACGCTGTGTCTTCATGCGGCGGCAGAGTTTCAAAAAGCAGGAGGAGTCGTAGCATTTATCGATGCAGAACATGCACTTGATCCAGAGTATGCTGCAAAAGTAGGAGTAGACACAGATAATTTACTTCTCTCTCAACCAGACTCTGGAGAGCAAGCCCTTGAAATCACCGAAGCCCTAGTGCGATCAGGGGGAGTAGACCTAATTGTGATAGATTCTGTGGCGGCACTGACACCAAGAGCCGAAATAGAAGGAGATATGGGAGACGCTCAGATGGGGCTACACGCAAGACTTATGAGTCAGGCATTGCGAAAGCTTACGGCTATTGCCTCTAAGATGGGAACAACAATCATTTTCATCAACCAAATTCGGATGAAAATTGGAGTCATGTTTGGAAATCCAGAAACTACCACAGGAGGAAATGCACTGAAGTTCTACGCTTCACTCCGAATTGAAATTCGAAAAGGTGGGAAAATCGAAATGGGAACAGGAGATGACAAAGAGGCCACGGGGAATGAAGCTCGGGTAAAAATAGTAAAAAATAAAGTGGCGCCTCCATTCAGAACTGCGACCGTAGATATAATGTTCAACGAAGGAATTTCCAGAGAAGGAGATCTCATTGAGATTGGAGTTAAAAAAGAAATAGTTAAAAAGGCAGGAGCCTTCTACAGTTTTGGGGATCTTCGGCTCGGACAAGGAAAAGCAAAAGCCGTAATCTACCTCAAAGAAAATCCAGAAATTGCAGAAACAATTGATACTGAGATACGGAAGAGCTTAGAGGCCTAGTCAATAAATAAGAAAAACTAAATTAAAGAGCTTCAGAAATGGAGCTTTTTTTATATTTTTGGTTTTGTTTCTGGATTAAAAAGCGCCATATCAAACTTCCCCTGTGAAACTAAATTCCTATCTGCTTCAGAGAAAGAATCCATAAGTCTTAGTCCTTCAAGATAAACTTTATCCTTCATCCAACTGCCTTCTTTACTTGTGTCATTCATTCCTCTTTTGACTCGTGAAGCAAGAGCATATGCATCATTTTCAGGAAGATATTGCCTTAAATATTTATAAGTAGCAGACAAAGAATTTTTCAATGCGTAATCAATGGCTACATAATAAAATGCACATCGCACTTCTAATTCAGAATTGACCTCTCTTTCCTGATACAATGCAAATCCCTCAAGAAGAGGTTCATAAAACCCAACCCCACTCTGATAAATTTTAAAATCTTGTTTTAATGCATTATTGTCTTGTACAACATGTCCTCGAATTTCATGAGCAATAAGTAAGTCTACGAGTGATTCTGGGTATGAGTCTCTATTCATGAAATAAATAGTTTTTTCAGAAGCTCTTGCTACAGGGCCATCCGTTGTATTTTCATGAAATTTAAATACCCAATCGACAGCTCCAACTTCAGCAAGTGCAGCCGTTGCTTTTATTTGAACATCTTCTTTTGAAAGCATGTGCCCTTCTTTTGGTAAAAATCCTTCTGGCATAATTTTTATGAGGTCTTTTGCCTCGTTCAATAAATTAGGATCTAGTTTTCCAAATATTTTTTCTGCACAAGGGGTAGGGTCATTAAATTCTAGGGCATTCACAGAATTAGTGGAGTTAGGATTCAAAGATGAGCTTAGAACCCTAAAAAGAAACTCAAGAGTATAGGTCTGTATTTCAATTTCTCTGTCAAAAAGATGATATGATTTGCCTCTAAATTCTTTAAAAAGAACTTTGACTTCTTCTAGTACATGAGCTGAGTCATGAAGTGCTCTAATTAATTGAAGAGAAGGCTTATACTCAAATTGAGGATTATATTCAATCCCATCATTAAGAGCTTCAAAAAATAATTTTTTTTCTACAGGTCCATTAGATGGATTTATATATTTGAGATAGTCTAATCGGTTCCGATTTTCAAAAAGAAGTGTGTCTATTTTATGTTGTTTTTCATTTTCAAGAGAGTCTATTTCAGTTTCATCATGAGCAATTTTCATAGCTAAGGATTGTATCAGAAAAGAAATCATAGCTTGTTTTTTCCCGGAGAGCTCAGGACCTGATATGAATGTACTAAGTTTCTGGAATATTCTTTTCTGAATTGATTCAGAATAAGACGTCAAAAAGGAAAGATTACAATGCTGTTGAATACTAATAGTTTCTAATGAATCTATTAGCTTATTCTTATCAT
>JABAZT010000021.1:40367-69642 GCA_018608565.1 Candidatus Altimarinota bacterium | reverse complement strand
CATATAAAGGGCTTTGGGAAATAGCCATTATTTCATTATACTCTACTATTACAATTTTTTAAACCATATTCGCAACAACGGGGATCATGGCCCCATCATCAGTACCAGATACATTAAGAATAGCTCCTTCTACACCGTCACGACAAATTCTAGATATAAAAAAGGTGTCATACTCGCCAGTATCCTTATCTCTTACTAAGTACATATCTAGACCATATTTATACCCTACCCCCTTGAAGTCAAAAGTATCGATATCAATCATTTCCTGTAGGGCAAAGGTCATTTCTTCCCCAGAATTTCCTGCTACTTCGAATTCATGACCAGGAAAGAAGACATCTTTCCCTCCCAAGCTAATAGGGGCCTTACAAACCCATCCTTTTGGAACCGTATATTTCTCTCCTGCCTTCAAAATTATATTTTTACCTTCCGGTAAAAGTGCAGAATCTACATTAGCTAATGCGGATTTATCCCCTATTATCGATGTTCCAAGTCTATTCATAACACGATCTAATTCGCCATTCATCTGTGATGTGAGAAATTTTAATTCTTCATCAACCATAAAACGAAGCGGACGACCACCATTTACAGATTCTCTTATATCATCAGGAGAACCATCGTGAAGCATAAATCTATTACCAAATACCTCTTTTTGAGCAATGTTTGCTTCTGACATTCCAACTCCTCGAACACTATTTCCCATGATCCACTCAGGGGTCTCTGTCCATGAAGATTCTAATATTTTCACTATCTGATCGGCCTGATCAAGATCACCAAACGCCACGTGAGAAATTGGTAAATACATAGATCCTCCTGGAATCTGTGCATTGATCTCAATCATAGAAACTCGACCATCTTTTGTTGGAGCCATATCAACTCGTATAAAATCAGGCATATCAGGGGCCTCGCAATCTTTCTTGACCATTGAAACAACACGTACAACCTCCTTTACAATGCTTTTTGGGAAATCTATATGAATGGGAGGCAAAACATTGAAAGGTTCCCCTCCTACGTGTATATATTCATGTATTAAATCAGGAGCTTCAGGTAGTTGGTTTTCATCAGGAGGAAGTATTTCTATTTTGCCAAAATCAGAGGTATCAAAAGTCATTTGATGATGTTTTACTTTTATAAAGGTTGTTTGTCAAAAAATGTTTTAGAAATTTTTCAATCTCCCCAAATCATAAAAATTAGTGATGCTCAATCAGTAATTATTAAATTTTGAAATACATGACAACCTTCACTCTTCCCGATCTCGACTACGCCTACGATGCACTGGCTCCACATATCGATGCTCAGACCATGGAAATTCATCATTCCAAGCATCACCAGGCCTACGTCGACAACGCCAATAAAGCCGTAGAAGGAACTGAGTGGGAAGGAAAATCTCCAAAAGAAATTCTGACGAATCTCGACAAACTTCCAGCAGATAAAAAAGCCGCCATCATCAATAACGTTGGAGGGCTCTGCAATCATCATTTTTTCTGGGTGACAATCAGTCCAAACGGAGGAGGCGCTCCAATCGGAGATCTTGAAGCCGCGATCAATGAAACCTTCGGAAGTTTTGAATCTTTCCAAGAAGAGTTCGCCAAAGCCGCCGCAACTAGATTTGGTTCTGGGTGGGCATGGCTTGTGGTCAATAAAGAAGGAGAACTCAAGGTTATCTCTACTGCAAATCAAGACTCGCCACTTTCTCTTGGGTACGAACGTGTGATTGGGCTCGATGTTTGGGAGCACGCGTACTACCTCAACTACCAAAATAAACGACCAGACTACGTCAAAGCATTCTGGAATATTGTAAGCTGGGAATCCGCAGAAAATATGTATCAAATAGGACTTCAAGGACAAGGATGTTCAGTGTGTGCATAAGCAGCATAAAGATTAATCACTATAATTAAGGGTTCCATTTGGGGCTCTTTTTTTGATTTTGAAATGAGTTCAGAATGACAAAGAAATAATTATACTAAATTTACATGAGAGCTTTCTTCATGATTTCGGGAACAATTCTTATCCTTATAGCGGGAGGAGGATTTTATGCAGATGCCAAAAAAGGAGAATGGGAGTCCATCGCCAAAGAAATTATAGAAGAAGCGAAAGAGGCGGGGCGGGATTCTAAAAAATGGGAACTGGTAGCACAAAAAACAGAAGTATCTTTTCCTGAATTCTATCCATTTACCAATGTTAAGTCAGTCACAAATAGTATTGCATCATTGATGCAAAAACTAGAAAAAACGCCAGAAATTAAGCTTGAGAAAATCAGTAATACTATATCAAATGAAGAAATAGCGACTTGGATAAAGTATCTTGAGGAGATTCAAACAGAATCAAAAAATATTTACCGAAAACTAGATCAGTTTCCACTATGGGCGCTCAATGAATCACAAAGAGAGCAATTTATTTCAGGGTTTGATCAGCTTTCTCAGATACTAGAGTACAATCGATATTTTGAGATCACAACAAGAGTGGTTCAAGAGCTTCAAAGAAAGAATCAAAAGATAGCAATATTGTTGCAAAACAATAATGAAGTTCGTTCTAGTGGTGGTTTTGCAGGGAGTTTGGTTTGGATTTCTTTTGCCCCAGAGGGCGCAACTATAGAGTTCAAAGATATTTATTCATTCGACCGACTTGTTCCAGCAGAAGAACAGCTTCCTGCTCCTTTATTCTTTCACGGTTTATCCAAGAAAATTTCACTCAGGGATGCAAATTTTTGGCCAGAGTTTTCACAAAGTGCTAGTACGTACATGGATTTCTTTGAGTCAGCAGGGTTTGGAAGACCACACACCATTCTTGCCATTAATCTCAATTCAATAGAAGAAATTCTCAAGATTACCGGACCTATAAGACTCGAAAAATGGAACACAATCCTAGATCGATACAACTTCGATCTGGTCTTACAATTTCTAGTAGAGTCTAAAATTACGGGGAGATGGTCTCCCAAAGCTCCAGTTGAGTTATTTGCAAATGGGCTCATCCAAAAAATACAGTCTACAGAAAATTTCATACAACGAATCCTAACTGAACCCGACTGGGATTCCTTTTTAGAACACAAAAATGTGCTCGCATTTTCGGAGGATAAAGAACTACAAAAACTATTTGAACGATTTGAGGTGGATGGAAGTATCAAGGTCGAAAACTCTGCGGATAATATGCTTTATTTTGACTTCATTTCTATCGGAGCCAATAAGTCAGATAAATTTATCTGGAGTAGTATCGAACATAATTCCAACATCTCTCAGAATGGAACAGTCGAAAACACACTCAAAGCAAAATATTCACACGTGCTTCGTCCTCAAGAGTTAGAATCCATCCTCGGATTTGAATCCTGGCCAATCAATGTCAAGAATCTACTTGATGGAGATCTGCGATGGAAACTCGGACAGGGGGAAAATAGAACGATGCTTCGGCTCTGGGTCCCCTCAGAGGCAACACTAAAAACAACGGCCGTTCCTTCAGGTCAAATTTCAGAACATTTGGTAGGAAATAAAAGATTCAAAGCTTTCTATATCCCCCTCAATACCCTTCCAGGAGAGTCAACCGAGTTCACACTCGAATACGACACCAAGATTGCAAGAGGCTCAAGCAATTGGCGTCCATATTTTCTACAACTAGTGGGAACCCCGGCAAGAGAGCGAACAACATTTCTCAGCACTATATCCACCACAAAAAATGGAAGATTCCGAGCAGAAACAGACAATGTAGGTCGTCCAGTTCCCCTTACGGATCAACAGTTTCGGACCGTAGTTGAGTTTGAGTAGAAATCCATCCCCACCCCTTCCTTTATCAAGAAAGGGGGAATTAAACAACAAGCTGAGTCTAAGTGTTGAAAAGAATAATTAACTGAGAGAAAGAAAAGTCTCCATTGTTAAAGGGAGATTTAGAGGGATTTAGTTGAGAGATAAGTTCAAAATCAGTATCCTGTCCTCACATGCTCGAAGTAAAAAACGTATCACTCTCACGAGGAAGCACAAAGATATTAAAAAATCTAAACTTCACTGTAGATGAAGGAGAAGTTCTCGCTATCCTCGGAGCCTCTGGGGCGGGGAAATCGAGTATTTTTAGAATGTTGATAGGGGAAACTAAGCCAACACTGGGTTCAATTTTAGTTAATAATCTCAAGCTAGAAGATCTTACTTTTGATGGAATGCAGACCTATCGTCGTCAGATTGGAGTGGTATTCCAAGAGTTTCACCTTCTTCCAAAAAAGACCGTATACGAAAACGTAGCCTACGCCCTAGAGGTATGCGAAAAAGAAGATCAAATCGAAACAAAAGTACCAGAACTCTTAAGACTCGTAGGAATAGAAAAAAGAGCAAATCACTTTCCTCACCAACTATCAGGGGGAGAGAAACAACGATGTTCCATCGCACGAGCCATGGTTCATGATCCTAAGATACTTATTGCGGATGAGGCAACAGGGAACTTAGATCCAAAGAATGCACGAGAAATTGCAAAATTATTGCAAAAGCTGAATGAAGAAAAGAATATGACTGTAATATTCTCCACACATGATCCCGTATTAGTGGGGCAAATCAGACCACGGATTATTCGTCTGGATCACGGAAAGATAGAGTTTGATAAAGATGAATGTAGTGTCGAAGAAGGATTTAGGGGTATGGTTTAGGTTACCACCCCTTGATAACACTTCTCACACAACACCTTTTCAATTCGATCCGGATGATAGGTAGTTCTGATTTTTTCTTTACAGCTATTACACTCTCTATCATAGAGTACTTGAGGATTCCGCAGGATTTCTCTTCTATTATTTCGTTCATCTGGACAGAGATGGGGGATGGGTAAGTCCATTTTCTGATAGAACTTCAGTTCTGTTGGAATGATACGATAGTCCTTCCCAGAAACAGCACAGACAAGTGTTTCGCTTAGTATTGAATCATCGGTGTTAGAAATTGTGTCGGGAATTTTGTAGCTTTTAGTTTGTGGTTCGTTTTTGGTAGTTTCGTCTCGCCATTGAAACCCTTTATCGAGGGCTTCTTGCTTTTCTAGTGGGAAATATCGAGTCGCAACCGTCTCGTTATAAGCAAAGGGACTATATTTTGTAGGAAAGAATTCTCCCCATTCTCCAGTCTCCTTCATGTGGGCAATAATCTTTGCTCGGAGTTCATGATATTCAGCTTCGGTATATTGTTTATTGAAGATACAGTATTTCTTTTGTCGTAGTCCAGTGCACCCAAACAGATGCTCACTATGAAAACACATACTACAGTAGTCAGTATTGCTCGTGTGCCAGCAAGATTCACAACACTTACAGTCAAAATTCCCAGAACATCCAATCATCTCATAACACAATTCACATCGATCAAATCCCATATGACTTACATCCAGACAGTTATAGTTTTCATCACAAACATAGCTATGGATACAGTCCTCGCAGGTATGCATTTCATAACATTCAAAACAATTTTGAGAATGTTTTATATAATCTCCTGTAACGGACTCATTTTGTACGCCTTCCATGAATCGGTGAGGAAATTCTGATGTGAATTTTAGAAAATGAGATCGATAAGCTTCAATAGTTTTACGAGAGTTGAGACCCAGTTCTGCTATTTTCCGTTCGTATTCTTCTTTCGAATACTTTTGATTCAGAAAATAATATTCTTTCTGTTGTAAATTTACGCATCCAAAACAGTGCTTACAACCTCTACAGTTTTTCATAAACCAGCTATCGCTACATCCGTGACAGTTTTGTGCATATCGGAGATTATATCCATTGGTGCAATCCACACATTCATAGCACAGTTCAGAGTTGTGGAGCCAGTAACAATCTGCCGAAGTATTAGATCGGCTAGCATAGTGAACATAGAGCAAATCTTCGTTGAAATGCGCTCCAAAGGTCAGGTAGCAGTTTTTATTTTTCTGAGAGTAATTGCAGTAATCGGAATTTTGTCCTTGTTTGTTGATGATTGAGAGTCGGGGCACTTTTTGGAATAACTCAGCAAACTGCTCAAAGAACGGACGACCAAAATCGAAATTTATCCCATAGTCTCGGCCGTCCCATTCATCTCCCCACCAATAATGTTGATCATACACAGGAAAGGGCTGGTCTTCGTGGTAAATAGAAACAATAGATTTATCTGTTGCATCACATTTGCGTTTGTAGAGGATTCTCTCATTTCTCCATGACGGTCTTCGTCGTTGTCTTTCTGCTGGAGAGAGTATTGGGTCTCCTACTCCAATATTTGTACGAAATTTTTTTTCTGCATCAGTAATGATGAATTTCTCTCCGGAAATACTACAAATAGCTTCGTTCATATATTTAGTTTTACCTAGGAACCAGAGTTCGTAAAGAAAAAAGCCCCAGTCATTCGACTGAGGCAAAAGAATTTAAGATTTACCGTATTTCCATCCAGATAGCTATCACTTCTTTTCTCAAGATTTCAATCTCAAAATGTAGTTCATCTGGATTCTTGATTCCAATTTCTAAAACAATTTTTAGCATTCGTATTTTAAACTCTTCTGATAATGCATCTTTATTAAGTTGCTTTAGTTCGGCACAAGCTAAATTCAATGTGCCAACGAGTTCTCCAAATTCTTCACCGTTAGATTGAGACATAGTTAGGTTCCAATTAAGATTTATTTCGAAGAACAAAACACAGACTTACGATCCCTCCAATAGCAATACTCAGAACGGAGCTCAAGACTCTTAGATCTACATCCTCTCCAATGTTTGCATACAAAGCCAAAGGGAATGCTCCGATGAGTCCTATGATTACTGACCAAAAGGCAGCTTTTTCTGTATATCGTTCTGAGAAAATAGAAAAGAGGGTTGGAAAAAATCCAATAGAAGAGAGAGCAAAGTAGAGGAAGAAAATCCAAATTAGTTTTGGTTGTAGAAGTGAAATTCCTATTCCTAAAACTCCCATAAGAATCATCCCAATTCTCGCCTTCTTTATTCTGACGGATTGTGCTTCATCTTCATCAGTAATATCCGCGACGACAAAACTAGAGATCGCACAGAAGGCAGAGTCAATAGTAGAACACAGTCCTGCAAATGCCATAAGCGTAAATAAAACGAGTACTCCTGAAGGAAGAAATTGGGCCATTACGGTTGGTGTCACCATCTGTGGATCAGCTACTTCGATCCCAAAGCTAGGATTTGCAGCAATAAATCCGAGTAAACTGAGAATGATTGGGATGAGTCCAAATATAATTCCTCCGATAACAAAGGTAGGGATTACCTTATCTTTCTTTACTGAGAAGGCTCGTTGGAAAAATTGCTGATCTCCGATCGGTCCAGAGAGTAAAGAGATCGTCATAGGAATTCCGAAGGCCCAAGCAATTTTTGGGTCGAAGATATTAGCTCCAAGTCCATCAATTCCTCCTAGTCCACCTGAGATAGCACTCATTCCTCCTGCATTGATGATAACCCAAGGAACCAGTATCACAGCAAGCCCAAGTACGATGATCAGCTGTATTACATCGGTTCGAACCGAGGCTCGCATTCCCCCAATCACCGAATATATAAGAGCTGTAAGCGAAATCGCTCCAACCGCCAGCTGATAGTTCATCCCTGTGAGGAGATTGAGCAGGGTTCCTCCCGCGACAGCGTTGATAATGATCGCCCCTAGTTGATACCCAAAGAAGATGATCAGAAACGCCGTGTGGGTTCGTTTAGTCTTAAATCTGGACTTGATGAACTGGGGGAGCGTGAATCCATTTGGAAACTTGTTTCTCAGTTTGTAGGCGACAAACGCAAAGAGAAAGAAACAAAGAATATTTGGCGCAATAAACCAAAAGGCTCCAGCAAGTCCTTTGGTATAGGCTTGGAGTCCAGCAATGAATATTGCAGGGGCCCAGGCCCAAGAAATAGCGATAGAAAACGCTCCACGTAAAGTAGATAGATCTCGACTAGAGACCAAAAACTCTTCAATGGAAGAATTAAGCTTGGAAGATCGACCGAAGAAACTCAGGGCAATCATTCCCAGAGAGAAACATAAAAGCAGTAATAACGTAGACATAGTGATTAGATTAAAAAAAGTATATTTTAGGAAGCGAGTCCCGTACTCGCAGACAGAGCGTGGTTTCCCAATAAGTCGTGGTAGCTAGGTCTGACGGGTGCATGGGCAAATGGATTAAGAAATATGTTTCATTTGCGAAGTGAACCTACTTACGAAGACTGTGGTGGTATATAAGACTACATGGTTGCATTAGTTACCACTAAGGTGTATAATTCTTTCGTAGAAAGATTTTTACGATGTATTTACAAAAATATAAAATATTATAAAAAATGTTTGAACCAGTATTGGAACAATTCGGACTCGCCAAAAATGAAGCCCTTATTTATGAAGTGCTACTGAGAGAGGGAGAGTCATCAGTCGCAGTCATTAGCCGTAAATCAAGCATCCATCGCCGAAATGTCTATGATTCGTTGCAGCGATTGATGGAAAAAGGACTAGTTTTTGAGGCGTTTTCTAGAAATGAAAATCTTTATCGAGGCGTTTCTCCTCAAAAATTTGAAGATATGTGGGGAGAGAAAAAACAAGTTTTGGATAGATCAATGCCGCATATGATGTCGTTATTTGAAAGTGTTCCACAGCAGACAGAGCTTTACGAATATAGAGGCATGGAGGGGTGGAAGAATTATATGCGTGATATTTTGAGTACCGGGAAGGATTTCTATTGTATTGGAGGAAAAGGGGGATGGTTGGATCCAAGGGTAAAAGATTATTTACCAATTTTTCTAAAAGGAGTGGAAGAAAACCAAATTAAAATGCATCATCTTTTTGACGCAGAGGTAGAAAAAGAATGTCCTGAAATATTGAAATATGTAGGTGATAACTACAAATTTCTCCCTTCTCAGTTTTCAACACAATCATCGATAGATATTTGTGGAGACAGAGTACTTATTTCTTCACAGCTTGAGACAGGGCAATTTAGTGCTGATGATTTTACACTTACGGTTATTATAAATCCTCAAGTCGCGGATGCTTTTAGGACGTGGTTCCGGTTTATGTGGGAAGGACTCAAATAGCAGGGACAGGGAGATTGAATGTATTCTTTGATTCGTATACAATCTCAAAAATGCACAAAAATCCCTATTTCAATCTCATCGGAACATTTTGGAATTATTGCCCCACACCACATCGGATCCGTTTTATCATTGCATATGTAATGTTCGTAATCGGGAATTTGATCGACTCAACTCGTCCACTAGTACTCGCATACGTAATAAATATATTACAGCAAGGAGGAGCAGATCTGATTGAGAAAGTTCTCTGGGGACTTGGAGCCTATGCTGGAATAGGGGTCGTGTTCTGGATGTTTCATGGGCCCGCCAGATATTTAGAGCGCATCGCTGGATTTCAATCAACCAAAGCCTATGCAGATCATCTTTATAAATTGGTCGTCAGTTATCCACTTCAGTGGCATAGGGACAATCATTCTGGAAGTACGATAGATAGGATAACTAAGTCTTATCAAGCCTTACATGACTTCTCAAATAATGGATACGGACTTATTCAGACGGTGATAAGTATCATTATGGCACTTGTATTTATTATTTGGATTTTCCCTCTTGGAGGAATTATTTCGGTGATTACTGCAGGAGCTATGATCTGGGTGATAAAAGGTTTCAATAGGGGGCTGACTCGAACCACTAAAGAGAAAAATGAAAAAAGGCATTTCTTTCAGGCAGGACTTTTTGACTATGTATCTAACTCATTAACCATCATAACGCTTCGAATGGAGGGACGTACCGCAAAAGAATTGCTCTCTCGTGCAGGAAAAATTTTTCCTCCATTTCGAGAAAACGTAATCATTAACGAGCAAAAGTGGTTCACTAATTCAATACTGGCAGGCGGATTGAGGTTTATTATTATACTGGCATATGTGCTGTATCATCAAAGAATAGAAAATCCTATTATGATAGGATTGATGGTCGCCTTATTTCAGTATGCAGATAAATTTTCTTGGGGATTTGTAGCGTTGGTACGGGAACAAGAAAATATAATACTAGGAAATGCTAATCTAGAAGCGGCAAAACCAATACTTGAAGCCGAAAAGAAATTTATAAAAAGAGCTACGAAATATCCAAACCTAAAAAACTGGAACACGCTAAAAATTAGTAATCTAGATTTTCGATACGAAGACGAAGAAAAAAGAAAACATCATTTGAAAGATATAAACTTGGTATTAGAAAAAGGGAAAAAATATGCCTTCGTTGGTGCGAGTGGGAGTGGGAAAAGCACTCTTATGATGATTTTACGAGGGCTCTATGACTCAGACGCAGGTATATTGGAAATAGATGGAAAGGTCAGAGATCTACATCAACTAACGACGATGACAACCTTAATTCCACAAGATCCAGAAATTTTTGAGAATACAATGGAATATAACATAACCGTAGGGCTCAAGAAAAAAGAGAAGGAAATCAAGGAAGCAATTGATATGGCACGGTTTAGTTCTGTTTTAAAAAGACTCCCCAAAGGAATTCAATCCGATATCAAAGAAAAAGGGGTTAATTTATCTGGAGGAGAAAAACAGCGGCTGGCGCTCGCTCGAGGAATTTTTAGTATTCAGGACAGTAGCATGATCTTATTGGATGAGCCAACTAGTTCGGTAGATACAGTAAATGAGGGAAAGATCTATAGAGCCTTGTTTAGGAAATTTAGTGATCGATGTATTATTTCTGCCATTCACAAACTTCATCTACTCAAAAATTTTGATCACATCTACGTATTCGATAACGGGAAACTAGTTGAATCAGGAAATTTCAATCAACTTATAAAGCAAAATGGAGCTCTTTCCGATCTATGGCGAGAGTATGAAAATTATTAGTTCAATAATTCCAGTGCTTTTTGTATATCGCTTTTTTCAGCTATAGTTTCTTCTTTGGGAGGTGTTACTACATCTTCTGTTGCATCCTTTGGAACTTCTTGATTTGAGGGCGATGTAGCTGGTCGAACGGTAGGAATTATGGGGCTCGCTTGCGGTTCTGTGTAGGTAGATCCAAGAACGATTTCGATATCCACAAGACTATCATCTCCAGTGATAATCGCCGTTTCATCAAACGGCTCAATAACTCGAAAATTAAATACTGGTTCAAGTTTTTCTAGTACAGCAGTAAAGTCTTTCTCATTTGATTTTATTTTGGCATAGGTTTGGAATACTGGACGATCACTTTCAAAATTCCCCACATCAATAACATGGAATCCAAGTCGTCGAAGTCTATCTCGGGCTCGCCCAGCTTGCCCTGTGATTTTAGAACCATTTTTGATAGAAAACTGAGGGTTGAGTGAAAGTATTTCCGGTTGGCTAAGAGTGAGATGCATGAAGAGTTTTGTTTCCTCTAGATTTTCAGGGAGTAGGACAAATTGCCCTCCAAAAAACTCTTTGGCAGGAGTATAAAGAAGGCCTCCTGGTTGAGTTGAATCGTCGTTGAGTACTCGGCTAAAAATCTTCATCGTATCAGCATCAAAACCAATTCCTACTTTTGCGAGGGCGAGAACTTCTACCAGATTTATATCTGTAACGACATTTTGCTTATAAATCCCAAAAAACTCTTTCATTTTTTTAGGATCACCAAGGAGATTTATTTCCTGGGCTTTTCGAGCAATTCCATACAAAATATCCTGTTGTCGTTGAGCTCGAGAGTAGTCTGAGGTGGTTTTTCGACTACGAGCATATTTGAGCGATGTTTCTCCATCTAGATTTTGTTTTCCTTTTCGGATGATAAAAGTCTGATAGTTGTAATTATCTGCTGGATAAAACGGATCTACTATATCCTGAGGGACAAACATATCGATGCCGCCAATGGAATCTACAATTTCCTGAAAAATTTGAAAATTAACCACAGCTCCATAGTGTAATTCAACGCCTGAAAATTCAGATAACGCGCTTTTGACTACCTTGAGCCCTTTAACTCCATCTTTTTTATTTTTATATCTGGCGGCAGCATAGATTTCATTAAGTTTTCGATCACCTACCCCAGACGCCACAAACAAATCTCGAGGAAGACTCAGGAGTGAAAGAGAGGCGGCTTTTGCATCAAGAGAAACCAACATAACAGAATCAGAGAGATTTCCTCCTTCTTCTTGAGCCCCAGCCACTCCCAAAAGGAGAAAATTAGTTTTCCCGTGTTTATCAACTTTTAGTGGGCCCGTCGAAAAGAAAGTTCGTCCGTCCTTTATCACTCCAGAACTCCTGAGAGTGAATATGAATACAAAAAGAAGGATAAATACAAGTGCAATCGCGCCAATGGTATAAAGCCCCCTAAGACCAAAGTATGCTACAAGTTTTTCCCAGATAGTTTTATCTTTCTTGATCGGCTTTACTTTGAAACTTTTGCTCATCAGAGAGATTGTATGAGTTTGAATTCATGATACAAGTAGACTATATTCAAAATGCATTACATGACATTTTCACAAAAAGCACTCCAAGTAGTCCGAGAAATCCCTAGAGGGAAGACGATGACCTACAAAAAAGTTGCTGAAAAAGCAGGAAATCCTGGTGCCGCAAGGGTGGTTGGAAATCTTATGAAACAGAATTATGATCCAACGGTCCCCTGTCATAGAGTTATTCGGACGGATGGAAAAATAGGGGACTATAATCGAGGTGGTTCTGATGAAAAACGAAGAATTCTTATTGAGGAAGGCGCATTATCATGAAAAAGACACTTATCGCCTACGATGGAAACTGCGGACTCTGTCATGGATGGGTAAAGTTTGTCTTGAGGTATGATAAACAAGAAAAATTTAATTTTACACCGCTTCAATCAGAGTATTTCAAGATCATTGCAAAACAATCAAAAAAAACAATTCCAGATAGTGTTGTCGTATTTGAAGAAGAGCAGATTTGGTTTAAAACAAGTGCTATTATATTTATACTAAGAAATCTTGGATTTGGTTGGAAATTGCTTGGAAATTTAATCTGGATCATTCCGCGGTTCATCAGAAACTGGGGATATGATTTGGTTGCATCACTGCGAAAAAAACTATGGAAGCAGCCTAGGCAAGCTTGTCCCATAGTGCCTCAAGAATTACGAGATCGATTCACTCAATAATACGGATGATCACTAAAACGTGCCTTGTTTCTGGGAAAAAATTCATCATAACCGACGAAGATCTTTTATTTTATAAAAAAATGGGGACCTCGGTCCCAACACTTTGTCCAGAAGAGAGACAAAGAAGAAGATTATCCTGGAGAAATGAACGAACTTTGCACAGAAGACAGTGCACTGGGACCAATAAACCAATTCTTTCAATATATGCAGCTGATTATGTAGGACCAGTTTATGCGCCAGAAAAATACTGGTCAGATGACTGGGATGGCAGAGAATATGGTCGAGAATTCGATTTCACCAGGGAATTCTTTCCTCAATTTATGGAGCTATATCATCAAGTTCCACAAATTGCTCGACAGATAACACTTACAGAGAACTGTGATTATGTGAATGATGTCCTTCGATTAAAAAATTGCTATTTAGTATTTGACGGAGAAAAAGGACAAGATTGTTTATATGGAGAGACCTTTGTTCAGACGACAGATTGTATGGATTTTTTATTTTTAGATCAGTCTGAGCTTTGCTATGAATGTATAAACTGTGAAAATGGATATCAGTTATTATTTGCACAAAATTGTACGAACTGTCAGGAATCTTGGTTTCTCAAAAACTGTGTTGGATGTAAGAATTGTTTTGGTTGTCTAGGGATTCATAACAAGCAATATTGGATTTATAACAAACCTCATTCAAAAAAAGAATACGAGATGTTTATGTCTCAGTTTGATTCGGGAAAATATTCAGTAATTTCAGAGCTTCGTATTCAGGCTCAAGAAGCTTGGCGTTCTGGAATAGTTAAAAATATATCAGGGAAACAAAACGAAAATTGCACAGGGGATTACCTCAATCAGAGTAAGGATTGCTTTGATTGTTATGATTGTAAAAAATTAAGGGATTGTAAATTTTGCAGCAATATTCTGATGGGCGCTCAAGATTGTTATGATGTAAATCTCTGGGGAGATAATTTATCCCTCTGCTGTGACTGTGCGACGGTAGGAGAGGGCATCCAAAATATAATAGCTTCCTTTTGGGTAGGAATGGGAGGAGAAAATATAGCTCACAGTACGTTTTGTGTTAATAACTGTAAAAATCTACTCGGTTGTAGTAGCTTGCAGAAATCAGAACACTGTATTCTCAATAAATCCTATACGAAGCATGAATACGAAACCTTGAAAGTGAAAATTGTGGCACATATGAAAGAGACAGGGGAATGGGGCGAGTTTTTTCCAGCAGAGCTGAGTCCATTTGCTTACAATAAAACCGTAGCTCATGAGTATTTCCCAATGACAAAAGAAGAATGCTCGCAGCGAGGGTACAAGTGGCGAGATGAATCCAGAACATTTTCTTCAATAGATCCGGTATCAATTCCCGATAATATCTCTGACATTGATGACTCGATTCTGAAAGAAACGCTTGTCTGCGAAAACACAGGAAAACCCTATCGCCTCGTAAAACCAGAGCTTCAGTTCTACCAAAAGATGAATCTTCCAATTCCTCGACTGCATCCAGATGAACGACATCGAGAGCGGATGGCACTACGAAATCTTCGTAAGCTGTATGATCGTGAATGTGCTGATTGCCAAAAACCAATAGCCACAACATACGCCCCAGAGGGATCAGAGAAAGTTCTTTGTGATGAGTGTTATTTGAAAGTAGTAGATTAATCTTTAAGGTCTTAGGTGATGAATTTCTCCAAACGTCTTGAATCCGCTATAAAAGAAAAAAATTCTTGTCTTATGCTTGGGTTAGATCCCAATCCAGAAAAGATGCCAAAGCAATTTCATAAACAAGCCATAGGGCTCATAGAGAATGGAGAATCCTATGAAGCCGTATGGTCAAAACTCTATGCAGAATTTTGTATGAGTATTATGATTGAGTGCACACCGTATATCATGGGAGTAAAAATCCAGATGGCTTATTTTGAAGTTCTTGGATCTCATGGATTACTTGCGGTAGAACATCTTATAAAAGTCGCTAAAAAACAGAATCTTATAATCCTTATTGATGGAAAACGGAACGATATAGGGGCTACTTGTGAAGCTTATGCTAGGGCTTATCTAGAAGATGGGCCACTCGGAGCTGACAGTCTTACGGTTTGTCCTTTCTTGGGAAGTGATGGAATTCTTCCTTTTACAAAAAGATGTGAAGAAAAAGATCGAGGAATATTTGTTCTGGCAAAAACTTCTAATCCATCAGCCTATGAACTCCAAGACGAAATCGCTGGACCTCTAACGAACATGATCGAACTCTGGGGGGAAAGCACCAGAGCCGATAACGGATTTAGTTCAGTAGGGGCTGTCGTAGGAGCCACCAATGGAGATCAGCT
This sequence comes from Candidatus Altimarinota bacterium, assembly GCA_018608565.1. Taxonomy (GTDB): domain Bacteria; phylum Patescibacteriota; class Gracilibacteria; order UBA4473; family UBA4473; genus JABAZT01. The sequence goes on along the minus strand of JABAZT010000021.1, from coordinate 54,307 downwards.
TCGGCAATATCGTGAAATGCTACCCCATACTTGGATACTGGCGCCAGGAGTCGGGGCACAAGGAGGGTCAATGAATGATGTCTTAGAAATTCAAAAACAAGGACTAGGAGTGATTATTCCAGTTTCTCGAGGAATTCTCTATGCGAGTAGCGGAGAAGATTTTGTACAAAAAGCAGGAATCAAAGCACAGGCTCTGTGGGAAGGACAGAAGCAATAAAAATTAATATGGTAAAAAAATCAGTTTTTCACTTACTGTTAGAAACTTCATCTTCGACTCTTTTACTAACAGTGGCTAGATAGTTACAAGTAATGTCACGCTTCAGTATGGAAGCAGCAAATCCTGGGGGGACTGAATGGTGATTTTTATATGCTAGACAATTACCTTCTTCGAGCATCAAGCATCTAATACTTCCATCGTCAAAATACAAAACAGAGACTGGTTCCTTAAGAATTCCGGTACTTATTCTTTCTGGGGATGCACGATCTAAACCTTTTGTATGAGCACATCCTTTACAATCAAACGTACCCAAGCATTTATTTTTCATCACAATGAGATAATTGATTTAAGATAAATTGTCAATGGGTAAAAATAAAATCCCCAGCCAAGGCCAAGGATTTTATCAATTCCTCAATATCAAATACTAGTTTTTATACAAAACTATCAGGAATCGGGAAACTAGCTGCTATACCTTCAATTTCAACTTTGATTTCATCGAGCACAGACTGATCATCCTTGTTTTTCATGGCTTTGATCATTAGCTCTGCTACTCGTGTAGCTTCAGCTTCTTTTAGTCCTCGTGTTGTGATGGCAGGAGTTCCAAATCGGATCCCGGATGGATCAAACATTGATCTTGGTTCGTCTGCAATTGAGTTTTTGTTTAGGGTAATACCTACCGCATCTAGGACATCTTCAGCCTCTTGCCCGGTAACTCCCATAGATCCGTAGACATCAGCCAGGATCAAGTGATTATCGGTTCCTCCTCCCATGAGTCGGACGTCATTATCAAGAAATACTTGTGCCATAGCTTTCGCATTTTTGAGGATCTGTTTTTGGTAGGTTTTGAACTCTGGAGTGAGCGCTTCTCCCAAAGCCACGGCTAACGCCGCTACTCGGTGCATGTGGGGTCCTCCTTGAAGTCCTGGGAAAATGGCTTTATCAATTTTTTTTGCAATTTTTGGGTCTTCTCGAGTAAGAATCATCCCTCCTCGTGGACCACGTAGAGATTTGTGCGTCGTGGTAAGGATTACATCAAATCCATAATCAAATGGATTTTCGACCGCTCCTCCAGCAATCAACCCAGCAATATGAGCCATGTCAGCGACTGCGTAGGCACCAACCTCACGAGCAATTTCAACAAATTTTCCATAGTCCAGGGCTCGAGAATAAGCTGAAAATCCTGCTAAAATAATTTTTGGTTTTTCTCGGAGTGCGACTTCTCGCATTTCTTCATAATCAATTTCACCCGTATCAGGGTCTTTCATCTTATATCGAACAAAGTTAAACACTTTGGTAATATGTGTCACCGGATGACCATGTGTCAGATGTCCTCCATGAGAGAGGTCCATTCCCAATATCGTATCTCCTGGTTCAAGGAGTCCAAAGTACGTTGCAACATTGGCAGGAGCTCCAGAGTGAGGCTGAACATTGGCATATTTACAATTGAAGAGTTTACAAGCTCTTTCGATTGCTAAGTCCTCAACTATATCAACATTGTGACATCCACCGTAGTATCGTTTTCCAGGATATCCTTCAGCATATTTATTAGTCATTACTGACCCATTTGCCTCGAGAACAGCTTTGGAGACAGAATTTTCAGACGGGATCAATTCCAGTCCGTTGGCCTGACGTTTTTCTTCGGCACGAATCGCATCATAAACTACGGGATCTTGCGCTTTGATAAATGGTAAATCTTGTGGGGTCGACATGGATATAATTGGGTTATAAATTATATAGAAACATAATTACTAACATAAAAAAAACAGTCTAAAAATGCAACCCCTTTTTTACAAAAAAAGAGGAAGAAGGGGGTTGTGAATTGTTTTAAAATATGTTATAATTATCTGATTAACTAATAAATTAATGAATACGCAGTTTTTAATTCTAGCATTGGTAGCCTTTATTCCGATCTTGATATGGATGTATTTTTTTCAGACACAGCATCGTGAAAAAAAAGTATATGTGGCCCTTACTTTTCTGGCAGGAATGTTATCCGTAATTCCAATAAAAATATACGAGCGATATTGGGATACAGCCGTGCTTAGTCTAGAGAATATTAATCTTTTCGAAAAAATAGAAGACCTAACACATATTCCTAATATAGATACATTTTTTGCCTATATTCTGACTTTTACAATTGTTTCACTTGGATTATTTTTGTTTGTTGCAGTGGCAATGTTTATATTAGAGGTTCTTTCGGGAGATAATACCATTAGTGTTTTTAAAAAGAAGACAGCGAAGATTTTTGAGTCTCCATTCTTATTTGCCACAACGGGAGTAATTTTTGGGGTTGCTGCATTTTTCCTCAATATGAAATTGAGTGAGGCCATGTGGTTTTTCATTATCGTGGGAGCGCTCGAAGAGTTTGTAAAACATCTCGTGACTCGATTTTCCGATGAATTTAAGCTTAAGTCCGTTGCGGATGCCATTCAGTTTTCAATTATTGTAGCACTCGGATTCGCCTTTGTTGAAAACATCCTCTACTTCCTCGATATATGGGGGGGAGATCGATACAGTACTGGAGAACTAATGGTGTACATATTACTTAGATCCACCATCTCAGTGACAGCTCATATTTCATTTTCAGCTATTTTGGGATATTATTATGGGATTGCTCATTTTGCCTCAGAGATTTATCAGGAAGAGTGTCGATACAAGCGTCATCCACTCATACAATTTCTTCATTCAGTACTACACGTTAAGTCGGTAACCCTCTTCAGAGAGGAGAAGATGCTGGAAGGAATGCTTCTGGCAATGGTTATCCATGCAATTTTCAATACATTCCTTGAGTTTAATAAGATGGGAATTGTAATAACTATGCTATGTGTAATGTTCTTTGTGACGGTAAACTTAATCCATCGAACAGAGGTGCATCGACGAGTGGGAACAACGGTAAGCTAGACTCTGGATTGAAATTCAATTCTGTGTGATTATGATAAGAGAGACTAATTCGTCTCTCTTTTATTATGAACTCAAAATTAACAAATCGACTTCTTACCCTTCTATTGATCTTAATACTAGGATTTTTAGTAGGATCTTCTTGGTACAAACATAACTACAAAGCTCCAGGGGTTGGAGAGGTGGTGCGAAATTTCTCGGCTCCCGCATTGCTTGAAGACGAAAGTATTGCCAACATAAATCTCTATGATTTTGAAGGGAAATGGAAGCTTTTATTCTTTTATCCAAAAGACGGAACAACTGTTTGTCCAACAGAGCTAAGAGCTCTTTTGGCTGATAAAGCTAAATTTGATGAATTAAACACAGTGGTCCTCCCAATATCAGTCGATTCGGCAGAAGATCACAAAGAATGGGAGCCACATTTGACGGATGAAAATTTTGCTTTTCCTTGGCTTGGGGATGAAGGTGGAAAATTGGCAAAATATTTTGGGATATATGATGAAGCAGGAAAGGTTTCGTATCGAGGAGCCATTCTGATCGATCCAGAAAACAAAATCCAATCAACAACCGTATATGACAACAGCATTAGTAGAACAAACGAAGAAACACTTAGAGTTATCGCAGCGCTTCAGGCGGCGCGAGAAAATGGAGGCGTTTGTCCGTACGGATGGGAAGAGGGAGATGATACAATAGAGGAAATTCCAGAATATATATTAGACAAAGATAAAGAAGAGTAAGACATTTTTATGGGGTACACGAACTTCGGGAAAAAGTTATTATTAGAGCTTTTTCCTGTTCGTCGACAAAGCGTTCTTCTTCACAGAACTTAGTCTTGGAGATGAGTCCATAGAATCTATCATTCATAGAATTTCCCCAAGAAGTGATTGTCAGTGGCCCATGACTAACCAGTAGTGCATTGTTTGGAAGGAGGTTGATCTGTTGTATATACTTATTGTCATCTCCTTTTCCAAACTGGCGGGAGATATTTTGGTATTGCCTAGATTGGTCATAAAAAATTGCCTGAGTATGAAATCCCCAGTCGAAAAAGTATACGGGATCATTGGTTTTTCGAAGGCTTGTAAAAAAACGGTCATAAACCTCGGCATTAGCCCAATCATGAAGTGTTATTGAGGATTTTTTATATATGGCGGTATTAACCATCATTATATTCCACAAGCTTCCTAGTATTAATATTGATACTAATCCAGTACGAATCCATGATTGTTTCGATATTTTTTGTATGAGGTAAAACTGTAGTATTGGGATGAATGGATAGAGCGTATACATATGCCATGACTTGTTCGCCAGAGGAATTATTAGGATTATAAGAAAACCGGTAATACAAGCACAAGTACAGGCAAATGCAGTAGTATCTAGTCTGGATATAGAGGATTTGTTTTTTCGAAAAAAACACCAAATACTAAGAATGATCCCTCCAATAAGTAATAGTAAATTTAAGACTCCATACCATATTTGAAATTCAACTCCTTTTGACCACCAATGAAAAGAGGAAGTCCCAGAGAGAAGGCTCCAGAGATGATTTATTTTCCGGGGAAGATCGTTGTTTGTGAGTTCAAAGAGGTTTGCCTGATTAGATTTAAGCATCTGGAGCATCAAAATCCCCAATACCATAAGCAAAACACCTATCCCCAATATTGAATAATATCGTTTGGATTCTTTTTCTATGGCATCGAATTTTATTTTTACTTGAGTATTCCGAATATTAGCTTGCTTGAGATAGTGTGCGGTTGGGAATATGAGGAAGAGAGGGATTAGGTACCAAATAAATGAAATTTTATTCCATAATCCTAATATCCCAATGAGAATTAGGAGTAAAAAATATCGATATTTTATGAGTCCTTGAGCCCAAAGAATAACGAAAAGAAGAAGCGCTGAGCGGAAAAAAAACTCAATGTTTGAGGGGCCTTTATCAATCAGGGCATATAGACTGATGGTCGGATCAAGGCATAAATAAACAGCAAATAAGAGTCCTGCTGTTTTGAACGGAGAAAATACAAACCGATATAGCAATGCGATAGAGGTTCCCGTAAGAAGGAGCATGGGAATTCGTACCGCATAAACACTTGGTTCCACAAAAAGGAATAAGAATCGATAAAAAAAGCCTTTCAAGGCTCCAATATAGTGCATGAAATACAAATATTCGCCATTCCACGGAAATTTTTGAAACAAAGTATTATGTCTAAATACAGTATTCACCCACATCATTTCATCGTATTCGAGTGCTATTTGATCAATAGCATGCCACCACAAAAGAGTGGGTATCAAAATTAAACCAATAAATACTAACCAGCGGGAAAATCCTGAGTTCATACGAAGCAAGTGTATCAGGATTATTCAGATACAAAAAAAATTAACAGGGGTAAGAGTGATACTTCTTTATATAATAAAAAACGCATTCCCCATAACTTCTGGTTCTAGTGTTACACCATGCCAGATTCGAAATTGTTCCAATGCCTGATGTACCAGCATCTGATCTCCAGTGATATATTCACAACCAGCATCAGCCGCATCAGAGAGAAACTTGGTCTCTAGTGGATCATATACGATATCAAAAGCGACTTGTTCAGCAGACCAGTATTCAGAAGGAACGACCGATTTCCATTCTTTGAGCCCAACAGATGTTGTATTTATAACTAGATCAAAAAGCCCAAAAGCTTCTTCGGTGATTTCCTCTACAAATCCAGCTTCAAATTCTTCAGCTAGTTGTTGTGCTTTGTCAGTAGTTCTATTCCAGATGGCGACATAGGCTCCTGCCATTTGTAGGGCAAAGATGATCGCTCGACTTGCACCTCCGGCGCCGAGGATGAGTACTTTTTTCTTTTCTAGTTTTGGCATTGTACTTTGTATGGCTCGTAGAGCGCCTACTCCGTCAGTATTAGTTCCAATTATTTTCCCTTGATCCCAGTAGAGAGTATTTACGGCTCCAATCTTGATCGCCGCATCAGAGAGTGTGTCTACATACTTCAGAATCTCTGTTTTATGAGGGATGGTTACAGCACAGCCTTGGAGGTAGGGCCGAAAATCCTTTTCAATCCATGATCCAAGATATTCAGGATCAACCTCTATAGCTTCAAATTTTGCATCAATTTCCATTTCTTCAAATCCAGCGGTGTGGAGTTGAGGAGATTTGGAGTGTTCTATCGGAGAGCCAATAACTGCATATTGTTTCATAGCCAAACTATAATCGACTTACTAGATTCTTCAACCATGCCATTCCAATAAAAACAATAACAAACGCTAATAAAACATTCCACCCAAGAAGGAGATTGAATAATAGGTGAAATAAAAGAGCCACTGCTAATCCTTCTGCGACAACCTCTCGGGCGGTATGAGAGTCATATGCCTCATGTGTTTGAAACAAAAGATGCTCTCTCGTAACATGAAGGGTTATGACGTTCCAGAGTCTTTTGAGATTGAAAGGAACAAGGAATACTTTGAGAGGGGATTCATGAGGAGATTTATGAAGTGTTTTAGAGCAGTAGGCAGCAGCATAAAATAGCCCAAAAAATCCAGTAGTGATACCATGTAAAACCGTACTTCCCCAGAATCTGCCCTGAAAAGTAATCCAAAAAGCAGGATCAAACTCATTATTTCCATATTGGGCATAGAGATACATCAGATTCTCAAATAGTGCGAACCCAAGTCCTAGTGCAAATCCATAGACAACCCCTTCTCCAACAGTCTTAAATCTGGATCTAAAAATTTCCATGATGAGGATTGCTCCCAAGACTTTATATACTTCTTCCACTAGTATCTTAGAGATCCAGTGTTCGGGTTTCCAGAAATATTCTGTCATAATCCAATAATCCAATGCGACCAAAACTCCAGCGAGTAGGGCCAGTAATAAAATCTTAAATGGGGTTTTTTGTCCATCCGCTCGATCAAAGAATAATAACCAAAAGCTTGCTCCCAAAAGAGAAATGGGAAGAAAAGAAAGCCAGAAGTATTGATCGGAGAGAAGATGTATCATGTTTGAATATTATTAGTTTAAATGAAGTCGAAATAATTTTTGATGATAAGTAATACGTTCTAAAATTTTTTCTTTTTCTTTGTCTTCTTTTTCTAGATTTTCAAGAACTAGGCGAACCTTCTCTAGTACTTCATTTGCAAAAGGATACACCGTAGCCCATTCGTGATCATTGCGCCAGACTCTAATATCATTTTGACCACTGATAAATGAGCGAGTTTCATGATTAAGTTTCTTAAAATCTCCTGGATTATCCGAGTTAGATTGTTCTATTTGTTCTAACAAAGAAAAAATTTTCTGAACAGTTTCAATGCTCGATGTATGAATTAACGAATTTTCAGACATTAAATTAATAAAATCACTCTTGGAAAGAGTGGAAGTATCAATATCAACTATTTTATTAGGATTAGTACGTTCTATCTCTGGACCAAACATACGGAGTCCTACATAGGTTGTTCCTAGTATTGCTGCAGCACTCCAGCTCAAAAATTCATTTCGTTTCATTCTATGACCTTGATTAATCTTTAGATACTCTCCCGCAACGCTTTGGCATAGTTCTGCAATTCATCCTTTCGTTCTCGATCAATCATCAGACAGTTAATCCCTTGTATAGCTCCTTCGAGGGCATAGAGATACATAGCATTTATTTCTATTTCTACAGGATTTGCTGCCCAGATGTTATAGAATGCCTCTTCTGCTCCAATTTTTTTGAGATCATCAAGCGTCTCAATTCCGGTATCAAGGAGCTGTGGAGCAACTCGTTCACCGATATTCTTAAATGTTTTGATAATGTGATTGATTTTTTGTTCTCGGCTCATGAAATAATAATATTAATTCTTATTTTCCCAATATTTACGAATAACTTTGCCATCCAGAGTAGAAAGTAAGAATCCTATTACTGGGACACAGGCAGCTAGAAATGCGTTTTCAGCATTTATTAAGAGTAAGAATCCAAGCGCTAAAACATACGTCACAATAGCAATCATGAACCGTCTGGTTTTTGAAATTCCCCAAGCCTTATTCGCTTCTACTTTATAATTTCGTTCAATGATTCTTTGTAATTCTTGTTCGGTATTCATAGGCTAGTACGGATTAGATTTAAGCCCTTCCAGATCTCCAGATTTTATATATTCAATTTCCTCTTGAGCATCCTTTTTTGAGCTTAGATTCTGTCCATCAGCTCCATTATATTTTGCTGCCACTTTCCCATGAATAAGGGATTCATCTTCAGTAAGGTTTTGTGTGAGTTTGTGGAACACAATCTGGCAGATTCGTTCTCCCGGGTAGATTCGGATAACTTGAGAGGTAGTTTTATTGAGGATTGGGATCATTAGATTTCCCTGGTAGTAGGCATCTACAATTCCAGTTAGATCGACAGAAAGTCCGCGTCGATTGATTGAACTTCGTGGGTAGAGGATTCCCATGAGATCGGGAGATTTTAGTTCGATTCGTTCGAGTGTAGAAGCGATGATTGACTCTCCTGGGGCAAGGTCAAAGTATTGTCCTGGTTTGAGGTCAATTTTCTCATAGTTGTCTCCGGCTGATTCAGTAACATCTACCGCAATTATTTCTCGGCCTTTATCTGTCATCTTCCAGGTTTTAGGAAGATAGAAAACAGTCCCCAACCTCAAATCTACCGCGTGGGGTTGATTTTGAAATTGATCAAGAGCGGGAATGAAGTTAAGTTCCTTTTTTTCTATCAGCTCTACGATGTCGTGTCGGGTCAAAATCATAACAAAAAATATTCAATATTCAGTATACAATATGCAATGTGTAATTTATTTTTCAACTTTATAATGCGCCACAATTAGATTTTCTCCCTTTTGTTCGAGGTTCAAAAGCTCTAGATTCATTTGAATTTCATCTCCAAACAATCCTATTCCTGAACCAAATATCAAGGGCGAGATGGTTACAATAACTTCATCAATCAAATTTTCTTGAGCAAAGAGCGTGTTGATTTGCGCACCACCAGCAAGGATTACTTCTTCATACCCTTCCGTTTCCAGTTGCTCAAGTATTTCAGTGGTTTTTTTATCAGTAAATTCTAGATTATCCCATTCAGATTCTTTTGGAGATCTGGTCATGATGATATTTTTCCGTTTCGGAAGTGGGCGTCCAATGGTCTGAAACGTCTTTGATCCCATTATGAGGCAACCTGCACGTTTTGTGATTTCTACAAAGAGTTTTTTGTCCTCTTTCCCAGTCCAATCAGGAAAGTGATCAGAATCCTTTCCAATCTTGCCATCCAGGGTCAAAGCCATGAGTAATATCACTTTCATTTTGTAGGGATAGAATAAATAGAAAACAAGAAAAGAAAACCCATTCCTTTTTATCAATCATTTTTCTTTATTCTCCTCTTGCAAAAGCCCCTCGAATCACTAAAATATTGGTCGTAGTTACTACCCCAGCTACCCAACATGAGACGAAGAAAACCTCTGTCGCTTACGGCGATACACACACATAGAGCCCTGATGTTACTCCTCGGAATAATAACGTCATTGCTGTTTATTGGGTACGTATTTTTGATGAATCATCTGTCTATGCAGGGATACATTTTGAGTAGAGAAAGTGAAAAACACATTCAAATTTCTAGTAAATTAGAACAAATTGAGGCAAAAATGGCTCACTCACAAGCAAGCGAATACATAGCCAAGTCTTCAGTGAGCAAGCCAATGGTAGTTCAAGCAAGAAAATCATATGTAGTCGTACCAAATACGGTTACCGCAAGAAGGTAGTATCTAATTTAATAATTCATACTGAAGCGCAACCCAAACTGATTGCGGTTTTTAGTCTTTTCGAGTATTATCAGAAGAAGGTTTGATGCGCGTTAGCAAAAGAAACAAAAGACTGCTAACTCTGAAATAACTTTCGATATAAACTCGTATTAATTATTAGCCTTATACATCGCTTATGAATTCACATTTTGACTCGTTTACACACTTTGCCAAAAACACATTTATCCTCGCTCAAGAGGAAATGACAAAGCTTGGAGATAATCAGATCCAAACACAATATTTATTGCTTGGGATTTTGAGACAGCCTAAAGCACTTGGGGGCGTTATTTTAAAGAATTTTGGGGTAAATTATGAAAATGCGTTTCGAATTGCAGAAGATCTGCGAGGGAATTCAAAAGCGGCAGAAAAGAAACCGGATCACATTCTATCGCTATTTGCACAGCGGACGATAGAGCTTGCCGCTCAGGCAGCACTAGATTTTGGAGCAACGATGGTAGACAGTGAACATATTCTTTATGCCTTGCTTCAACAAAAAAATTCTGGAGCTATTCATATTCTCGACGCATTGATGATCCAGCCAGTACAGATCGTAGAACATCTTGAAAATATATTTACCAAAGGAAAAGAAGAAACGAATACAGGAACCATCTCGAAATCTATGCCAATAGAACAAGGTCATATTGAAATGCTTCTCGGAGGACTTCAGGGACTACTCATGAACATGGGCGGAGCCGTCGAAAAAAGAGACGGAGTATTTCCTGGAGATGTAGATAGTACCGATCAAACAGATGATAAGGATGGAAAAAAGACTCGAAGAAAAAAATTAGCACTCGACTATTTTTGTACAGATTTCACTGATGAAGCCTTAAATGGAAAACTCGACAAGGTGATCGGTCGAGAGAAAGAGATCGAACGAGTAATGCATATTTTATCTCGAAAGAGTAAAAACAATCCAGTGCTCTTGGGAGATCCTGGGGTAGGGAAGACCGCAGTGATAGAGGGCCTTGCACAACGAATTGCAGAAGGAAAAGTTCCAGACAACATCATGGATAAACGAGTATATTCACTATCTATGACCAATCTTGTGGCAGGAACCAAATATCGAGGAGAATTCGAGGAACGACTTAAGAAAATTGTAGATGAAGCCAGTAATCCAGAAAATGATGTAATTCTTTTTATTGATGAACTTCATACCATTATTGGTGCCGGGTCAGCAGAGGGAACACTCGATGCGGCTAATATACTCAAACCAGCTCTTTCACGAGGAGTCGTACAGGTTATTGGGGCAACTACACATGATGAATACCAAAAACATATCGAAAAAGACGCAGCTCTCGCTCGACGTTTTCAGGCGATAGAGGTTCCAGAGCCAACACTAGAGGAATCCATAGAAATCCTAAGAGGAGTAAAACCCTACTATGAAAAATATCACGCCGTAAAAATTCACGACGATGCGGTAATCGCAGCCGTGAATCTATCAAAACGATATATTACCGATCGATTTCTTCCAGACAAAGCCTTCGATCTTCTCGACGAAGCGTGTGCTGGTCAGTCTATGACTTCACAAAAAGGAGGGAAAGAAATCAGAGATCTTCGTAAGAAACTTTCGGATCTAGAGGTAAAAAAAGAAAATGCAGTTCAAACACAAAATTATGAACGAGCCAATAGTCTACACCAACAACAGCAAGAGATAGATGAAAAAATTCAGAAAATAAAGCTAACTCGAGTAGACGCTCGTACTATAAAACATGTGAAAGAAAATGATATCGCAAGAGTATTGCAGAATGCAACAAACATACCAGTTTCAGAACTTGTAGAATCAGATCTAGGACAGCTCAAGCACCTAGAAAAAGATCTTGAAGCGCATATTATGGGTCAAAACAGTGCGATTGAAGCTATTTCAAAAGCCGTTCGACGAGCTCGATTGGGACTTCAAGATCCAAATCGACCACTAGGAGCCTTTATGTTCATGGGGCCAACCGGAGTTGGAAAAACAGAGCTCGTTAAGCAGCTCGCAAAACAAGTATATCACGATGAAAAAGCGCTTATCAAAATAGATATGTCAGAGTTTAGCTCTGGACACAACAGCTCTAGACTAGTAGGTGCCACGGCCGGATATGTGGGACATGAAGAAGGAGGGGAGTTGACTGAGAAGGTGAGAAAAAAACCATATTCAATAGTCCTTTTTGATGAAATTGAAAAAGCACACAAACAAGTTCACAATTTGCTACTTCAGATAATGGAAGACGGAGAGCTAACGGACGGAAAAGGTCGAAAAATTTCTTTTAGAAATACTATTATCATACTTACCTCAAATGTTGGAGCTGAGCGGTTTCAATCAGAAGCCAACAGTATTGGATTTGGAGATAAAGAAAAAGACCTCGCGATGCACGACCATGATTTTGATATTGCTAAAGGAGAAGTATTAAACGATCTTAAAAATCACTTTCCTCCAGAATTCATAAATCGAATCGATGCAACAGTTGTGTTTAAACCACTCAACAGAGAAAGCATCAAAAACATTGTGAAACTGCATATCAAGGAATTTACATCACGTCTTACTGATAGAGGAATAGAGCTTAAGATTAGTGGATCACTGGTAAACACCTTTGCAAAACTTGCCTATAATCCAGAGATGGGAGCCCGTGAGGTGAGAAGAGTGTTACTCGAAAAACTTGAAAACCCACTGGTAGAAGCAATCGTCAATGGAGAGGTAAAAGAAAAGTCAAAAATAAAAGTAAGTTACGATAAAAAAGCAGAAATTTGTACCTTTGAGAAAGCCAAAGCCTAAAGAATAGAATCGTTTTCCTTAAGATACAAGGGCCACCAAATATGAGGGCCTTTTTCTTGCATTTGAGATGCAATTTCCCTAAAAATAGATCAATTAATTTTTTATAAAATGACAAAAACAGACGCAGAAATTTTCAATAAAATTCCAAGATTTGAAAGTCTGTCGAAGGACTTGTCAGGAAAAACAGTAATTTTACGACCAGATCTGAACGATGGGCTTGATAAAGCTGGAAATCTGACAAGTACAACACGAATAGATTCGACCATCCCCACGATTATTACCCTGATTGAGCGGGGGGCTATAGTACACATTCTTTCTCATAGAAGTAAAAATCATGAGTCAGTAGAGCCAGCCGCAAACTACCTAAAGCAGAAATTAGATTGTGAGGTTGAATTTATACAGAAATTTACAGAAAAAGGATCGGCCCCTGTAAATATTTATGAAAATATAAGGCTTGATCCACGGGAAAAATCCAAAGAAGCATCAGAGCGGCAATCTTTTGCAAAAGAACTTCTTCAAGTTTTTGGTCGAGATTCAATTGTGGTGGTAGATGCATTTGGAGCAGCACATAGAGGGCATACAAGTCTAAAAGAACTACCACAGTCTGTTGAAATTGCGGTAGCAGGACCGCTTATGAGTGCTGAAATTAACAAGGTGAAGCCATTCCGAGATCCATCCGTTATGAAAGAGACAGCGGTATTGGTCGGAGGGGCAAAAATAGAAGATAAAGTCGCCATACTAGAATATTTTGCAACAGTGGCTCATCAAATTATTCCAGGAGGAGGAGTGCTTAATGCATTTCTGGGAGCAAAAGGGTATAAAGTTGGGATAAGTCTCGGCGGTGACCCTGAGAGTGTTGTTCGAGCAAAAATGATCATAACAATAGCAGAGAAGAACAACTGTAAGATAGTGCTTCCAATCGATATGATTTCAGCTCCAAAAGGGGATCTTAGAAGTTTTAATGCAGAAGAATTTAAGCTTATAAATCTAGAATCAGGAATAATAGAGGAGAATCATATGTATCTTGATTATGGTCCTAAAACCTGTGACTATTTGAGCCCAATAATACAATCAGCCAAAGCTTTGATCTGTAATGGAGCACCTGGTATTGGAGATATAAATCCAAATCTGGATAACGGAACAATGGCAGTATTTGAGGCTATAGCAAAAAACAAATCACAACACGTGCTCATAGGCGGAGGGTCGTCATGTGATGCGGCAAATCGACTAAAAGCCAAGGGACAATACGAAATTGTGCCAGAGAAAATTTCCACAGGCGGAGGTTCACTTCTTAGGATTCTTGCGGCTGGT
>JABAZT010000021.1:2891-40357 GCA_018608565.1 Candidatus Altimarinota bacterium | reverse complement strand
CCAGAGGGAATGCCAGCTATTATGGCATTAATCAAGTAGATATAAAAATTCCTTAAAATAAAGATAAAAGGTTGAGCTTTTTAAGTCGTAGAATGCTAAGCAGGCTTTGGGGTTAAGTGGTCTAAATTATTTATATCAACAACAACTCCAGCAGGGGTGTAGTTGGTCATAAGAGGAGAAAATCCACCTATGAAATGTTCAGTTCTTACTAAATCTTCAGTATTTAGCTTTATGGGCGAGCCTTGAAGTGGTTTCCATACATCAAGCTCTGAATCAGACCCTATTTCTTTAAAAGTCTTCTTTCTCGCTTTGATTATTAATAAAGTTAAGCTTGTATTATTGATATCAAAACTAAATGGTGAGACTTCACTATTAAATAGTTGAGAAAGTATGACTTTAATAACCGTTTGATGAGCAACAATTGGAACAATTGGCATTTTATTTATAGTTCCAACTTGCTCATATAAAACTCTTGTGACACCACTCAAGACACGATGAGTGAACCAATCCATTGGTTCAACATCTGGGTGTACAATTTCTTTCCCATCCTTAAGTGCTTTGGCAATGTCAGGATATCTTTCAGTAATTTCACTCTTTGTAAGTAAATGAAGTGCTGGAGTTATTCGTTCAACGAGTTCATATAACTCATGGCAAGCCCCAAACCCTCCCCAATACGCGGTTTCAAGTGGACGTTGGTGGGTGGAAGAGTATGACGTACGAGAGAGGAGTCCTTCAGATTTTAAAGTTCCAAAAATTGGAGCTAGTTTTTGGGATGTTTCGATCCCTATCTGAGCTAGTCCAGGGTCTAGTCCTATTTTTCCTGTTGGATCAGTTTTAATAGCATTTATAACAGTTTTTTCATCTGCCCCACTCGAAAATAATCGATTAGACCAAAATCTTTGTATTTCGGTTACACCACCTTTTTTCATTTTTTCAGGAGCAACATCTATGGTACTTTTTGCATGTTCTACTAAAACAATGGGGACAATATTTCGTTCCTCATCATTATTTGCAACTGTGTGCATTAATCGACACCAGTCAATTACTCCTTCGACTGATTGAGACTCAACCAAGGAAAACAGTTCATGTTCTAAATCCGCAATAGATGGACCATTGTCAATACTCATTGATTACTTTATAAATCTTAACAAGGAATTGTCAAAAACAATTAGTTATTGAGCCTGACACAGAAAACATAAAAATGGAAACGCATTATATTTTTCATCAGAAGCTTTGGTTTTCTTTTCAAGAATATTAAATCCAGCTGCTTGTAAAAAATCTATAATTTCTGTTTCAGAAAAATAAGACCAGAACTTTTCTTGTCCTTGGTATCGAGTATCAGATTCAAGTCCTTCTCCTGATCCTTTTTTTATATTTAGGAATAAAATTCCCTTATTATTAATTAATTTACTCCATTTTTGCAATGTGTTTGCTATTTCTGCTTTAGGAATGTGAAGTAAAGAAGCTCTTGCCCAAAGCCCATCAAAATACGAATCCTCATATCCAGGATCACGAATATCCTGTACTAGAAATTTTCCATCCAAAACCTCTGCTTTAGCTCGGGCTATCATATTAGATGAGAGATCAATTCCATGACTTTCAAATCCATGTTCTGCAAAAATCTCTACATCTCGACCAAAACCACAACCTAAATCCAAAATACGACCATTTTTAGGTAATAATTCCATAAATTTCTCATGCCATTGATTCATTAGCTGCGGCGATACATTTTCAACATACTGATCAACAGTTTGGTCGTATGATTTTATTGTTATTTGAACTAGATCAGAAGTCATTTCTATGGTATAATAAAGGGAATACATCGTATTTGCCAAAAAATTTGAAATTCCCATAATCAATTCATGGAACTCTCACTCATCATTACAGTCGTTACCGCCACCATCCTGGTGGTATTGTGCGTATTGTTTTTGATATGGGGTATGAGACGTGCGGCCGATCGAAAACGAAGTTTAGACTTTGTCTTTCTTCAGGTACTTGTGCCCAAGAAAGATTCAAAAGATGAAATGGAGCGAGATAGGGATCAGACCGGAGAAGTTAGAAAAGTAGTAAATGTAGCTGAAGAATTTTTTTCCTCGTTATACGGAATTTTTGATGGAGGAATTGGGGCGGTGTTCAAAGCCGAAGAGTATCTGTCTCTCGAATACATTGCGACTGGGAACGAAGTCCAATTTATAGTTGGATGTCCTCGTGAATTACAAGGATTGATTGATAAACAGATCACAACGTATTATCCAGATGCAATTGTGGAGCCAGTTGATGCACCGAAGCTTTTTCATAAAGGAGCAAAACAATCTACAGGATACTTAGTAGCTTCAAAATCTTTTGAGGCGCCTTTCAAGACATATCAGAAATTTGAAAGTAATGATCCGATAAACAATGTCCTCAATGCGCTCTACCATGCGACAGATGATGAGTCTGCAACAGCCGCGTTACAGATAATGATACGACCAAAAGCCAACAAATGGCAATCAAAAGTGAGAGACAAATCAAAAGAGCTACAAGGCGGAAAAAAAACACTAAAATGGTACAATCCACTGAGTTGGTTGGGATGGTTTTTTGAGACAATGATCCGCGGAACCGGTGATGAAAATCAATCGGGAGGAGATGATGACAAAGACAATGAATCGCAAGATCTCATTAAAACCATGGAAGAAAAATCCGAAAAAGCAGGATTTGAGACGATTATTAGATGTGTGACATCTGCGACTTCATTACATGAATCAAAAGGAAATCTTTCCAATATTCTCAATGTATTTACACAGTATGGAACGCCAAGTCTCAATAGTTTTTCTCCAGAAAAATGGCACTTCAAACGGACACTTATAAAAAATCTACTATTCAGGTCATTCCAGCGATCTTGGAAGCCGCATTACAAAATGCTTCTTTCGACTGAAGAGCTGGCATCACTTTTTCACTTTCCTCACGTAAAATATAACGAAGTTCCAGGAGTAAAATGGCAAAAATTTAAAGTCGTAAAATGTCCGGTGAATGTTCCTAAAGAAGGTATTCTGATAGGGCATAATGTTTATCGAGGAAAAACCACGCCGATCTACATGAAGAATGAGGATCGGTTCCGACATTTCTACGTGATCGGACAAACAGGGACAGGGAAATCATCAATTATGCAGACGATGATCCGACAGGATTTCCGAAATGGAAAAGGAGTCTGCGTAGTGGATCCACATGGAAGTCTAATTGAGGATCTGTTACCGTATGTTCCAAAAGAACGAATTGATGATGTCATCATCTTCGATCCATCAGATACAGAGCGACCAATGGGGATCAACATCCTCGAAGCTGCAACTCCAGAGGAAATGGATGCAGTCGCGATGGATGCTATGAACATAATGCTTAAGATCTTTGATGAAGAGACGTTTGGGCCACGGATTCAGGATTATTTCCGAAATGGAGTATTGACGCTTATGGCAGATCCAGAAGGCGGGGCTCTGACTGATATCATGCGATTATTTACGGATGATGGATTTCAGCGTGCCAAAGTAAAGCATATCACCAATCCGGTCGTAAAAAGTTTTTGGACCAATCAAATGGCCAAAACTGGAGCCAGAGAAAAACAAGAGATTGTACCATATTTCGCCGCAAAATTTGGACAATTTATCACCAATGGGTTGATGCGGAACATTATTGGGCAGACGAAGTCGTCGTTCAATTTTGGTGAAGTGATGAATAATCAGAAGATTCTTCTTATGAATCTGTCTAAAGGAACAGTAGGAGATGTAAATTCAAAACTACTGGGGCTCATCATCACATCCAAGATCCAGATCGCTGCAATGCGTCGACAATCCATGGCAAAGGAAGATCGAAAGGATTTCTTCATGTATATCGATGAATTTCAAAATTACGTTTCTGACTCAATTGAATCCATCCTCTCTGAGGCACGGAAATATCGTCTTGGTCTGTGTATGGCACATCAGTATATTTCTCAGATTGATCAGTCAGGACAGAAGGGAGGCGTAAATCTAAAAGATGCGGTATTTGGGAATGTGGGAACGATCATGGCCTATAAGATTGGGGCACAAGATACCGAGATCATGACCAAGGAGTTCGCACCAGTTTTCTCAGATCAAGATCTTATTAGTACCGATTCATTTAAATCAGTGATAAAACTCGCGATCGACGGACAGCCCTCACGACCATTCTCTATGAATGTTCCAAAGCCATGGCTTGAACCTGGAGATCCAAAAATGGGAGCTGCCCTAAAGCAGATATCAAGACTCACCTATGGAAGGTCTAAGAAGTTTGTAGAGAAAGAAATATTTGCTCGATTGGATGTATAGATGGGAGAACGATATTCCTCAGATTCTTACTTTCCAAATTGGCCCAAGTGGATCAGCCCGAATCATTGGGCAAATTATTGTGGCCCAGTAATAACCAGTCTACAACAATGGCTCTTAGATGAGGAGGAAATGAATTTATGGAAAAAAGTAGTGAACGAGGAAACAGATTTTACGGAAACAGAAATTAGACGGGTAAATGAAATATACACAGAAAAAATTGAGTTCATCTTAATGACAACAGAACAATAATTCTGAGTTGTTTGAGTAAATAGAGTGAGTCGATTAATATAGGGGATAGTCTTATTTTAGATAGGATTTGCAATATTAGGAGATTAGGATATTAGTGTTTTAATGAGTTTTTTAGAGTTAGATATTGTTGAGCCAGAAATAGTAGAAAATGATCCATATGGGGAGTGTGTATTATTTGGAATTCCAATCCGAAGAGGAGAAGGGATTGGGGTAATAAATGTACTTCAGCAAAAACAAAAGCCCTACAGAGTTATTCCTTCAAGTGAAATTTCAAAATTACTAGAAGAGAAGGCAGAACCAAAAACCTCATCCCCACCAATGGATAAAGATGGAACCCCAAAACAATTCCTAGGCTATGTAAGTTCTGAATTTCAAAAACAAATAGAATTTACTATTAAAAAAAATGGAGGAGTTGGAGTATTTGAAATAGAGATACAAACTACTACTCATTCTGAAGATCCTGATTTTAGAGGACATTTGCGAATGGTATGTCCAGACAGGTTTAATCCGGTTCCCATAACGGCAGATTCTTCTTCGAGTACGGAATTCGGAGTACTTACTGTTATGGAATAACAAATTATTTATAACTCAACGGCCTCAATCTCTTCTACATCCATATTATGTTTTTCAACTTTCCCAGGGCTGATCGTATAGATCTCATCTCCGATCCGGAAAATTCGTTGGATTGTCTGTCGGTAGTCCTGCGGGAAATAATCCCCCATCTTGAGCAACGTTTCCGCATCATAATGCGTCGGAGCTCCTACGAGATCAAAGCCTGAATTTTCATCTATTTTATAGACATGTGCTCCCTGAAATTCTGCTTGTCCCCACGCCCATTGGTTTTCTGATTGGGCTTGTTTTTGTTCATCTGTGAGCTTGTGAACTGTTACTGGAAATGCCATGAGATTATTTTCTGGATCCCACATGAGGGCTTTGTGATTATGCAGAAGTTCACTCTGCGTCCCTCGGTCTCCGATGATGACTTCGTGCAGTTGTTTTGGGTTGGCTACATCTCGGACATCAAATAGCGCGACTTTCATACCCTGGTACCAAGCCGTTTTTCCATCTTTTGAGGCCGTCGCTTCTTTTCCAAATCCAATCAAAAATCCTTCCTTGTACGGATGAAGATAATCACTGTAACCAGGAATTTTGAGTTTCCCTAATATTTTAGGATTCTTTGGATATTTGAGATCTATGACAAAGAGCGGATCAATGGTCTTGAACGTCACCATGTAGAGTCGATCACCCATAAAACGCGTAGAGTAAATCTTCTCTCCTGGGGCGATATCAGTAATGCTCCCAACTTCCTCCATGTTAGCATCTAGGACCCATACATGGTTGGCCATAGTTTCGCCCTGAGTTGTGGTTGCCACTCTGAGATACCCCCTAGTCTCATCGAGAGAAAATTGATTGATCAGCGAGCCTTTTACCACACCAGTATCATCGAGCTTGATGTTATCGCCATTGAGTCGAAACCGAAAGATTCGTGTCTTGGTATGATCTTGTTTCCAGTCCCAGTCAGTATAGTATCCATCCCCATAGGTTTGGGCGGCGAGATAGAGATGTTGTTTATTGGCATAGACAGTAGAGCCATGTGGTGCGAGGACGACCGCAGCTTTTGGTTTTTGATCAATATTATCAATATCTATGGCAGCAACAGTCGTGTAGTTCTGATAGCTGGGACCAGGAAAGATACGTACATCACCACATCCAACCAGCGCCTCTGGTTCTTGGTTTCCAATCCGCACGGTTGGAACTGGAGCCGGCTGGTTTTTGTTATTCTGCCAGTAGTAGACGTTTTTATTGGTCACGACATAGAGTTGATCGTCTACTCGACGACTACTGATGAGATTTCCATCCATAGTCTGGGTTCCAATTAGTTCAGGATTGCTTTGATCACTAATATTATAGATAGCAACTTCAGTGGTCTGATCTCGAAATCCTGGCCATATCATTCGACTCGATACCGGCTCATCCATTGGAACAGGATAGAGATCTCCTCGATGATATAGATCACTAATCACGATCAATTTCCCATCAGTCACATATAGATCTCGAACATTCTTATCTGCGGTTTTAATTTTCGCAGTAGGTTGCATGTCATTTCCCACTTTCACAATTTGTATCGATTGTTCTCCTTTGATATAGAGATATTCACCATCAGTTTTGACGGTATCCCCTTCATCAACCCCTTGGACTTGTACATTTGTCTGCGTAAAAGATTTTTCAGTAGCTCCTCCTCCACCCACTCGGCTATTTCCGGCCATAGGAGCTGCCATGTCCGACTCCATCATGACCATGTCATCCATCATCCTATACTGAGGAAATCCACCTTGGGAACCCTGCTCAATCTTATCATGAAGATAGTCACAACTCGGCGCATTTGGGAGATCAGTAGAAAGAAGATCAAAATCTTGAAAAGCTTTATCAGTAACATCGTGTTTGATCCGCCATATGATCTCCGCCATATCTCCACGAGTTATATCATTTTCCGCTTGCGTAATTGAGAGGGGAATTGCTTTTTTGGCTGCGAGCGTATCGACATAGGCTTTATACCAAGCGGCTCCATTTTCATCTTGCGCCCCTTCAAATGCGACACTGATGATCTTTGAGGCTTCAGCAAAATTCACATACTTTGTCGGACGAAACGTTCCATCTTCATATCCTTTTAGATATCCAAGTCGCTTGGCGGTACAAACAGATGGTGCAAACCATTCATTTTTCACATCACTAAAACAATCACCTCCAGAGAGTTCTTGGTCCGTTCCACGCATCATAAGCGTGACAAGTTCGGCACGGTTGATTCGTGCTTGTGGTTTATATGATCCGTCAGGGTAACCAGTGATGGCACCATCAGCTTTCAGCGTCTTGATGGCTTCTTCATAGACATAGCTTTCATATACATCATTAAAAACCTCCCCATTACTCGGTTCATAGTAGGCAGGGAGGGCTGACGCAACAGAAAGAAATGAAAAGAGTACAACAAGAGACGTGATTGGTTTATGCATTTGAGCGTAATTAATTCTAAATAGAATGTAGCTTAGATAATACGGATTCAGAAATTAAAAGCTTTCGCGGTTGCGTACTAGTCTTCACTCAATAGCCTTATTTTAATGAAAAAATTACTATTTCTGATTCTCACATTCAGCTTCGTATCAGCACATGCCTTTAAAGATATATCATCCTCTCCATATAGAGACGAAATTATAGAACTCAAATCACAAAATGTCGTAGAAGGTTATAGTGATGGAACCTATCGACCAGATCAAACAATCAATAGAGTAGAATTCCTAAAAATACTCCTAGAATCAAACTCATTTCTAGATATTCATAATCGGTTCGTAGCACACGATCTTCCTGATTATTATTCAGATACACCCTTTGGATCTTGGTATGGAGTGTATGTGGTTGCAGCCTCAGAACTAGACATAGTAGAGGGCTACCTAGATGGAAGTTTTAAACCATCAAAAACAATCAACTACGCAGAAGCCAGTAAAATAACCTATCTAGTTCTTGAAAATCAATTATCAGATTCTTTGCCCTCGATTTGTACCAATATAAAAAATCATTCATTAAATCAGCCCTGGTACGCATTTTATACGTGTTTGATGGAGCAATTTGGCGCGACGCCTCGAAACGGGATGAAGCCAAGTGATTCAATGACCCGTGGAGAGATGGCATACATGATGGTACAAGTTATGAATGTTGGAGAAGTAGAAATAGGAAATATGGAAGATGATTTTTCTATGGCACCACTAAAAGTAGTAACAACTCGGCACCCAGGAAAGGAAGTCACAGGAGGATATATTACGAGTTATGCTCAATGGCAAAAAGCATCCTATCCAGCAAGTCTCAATAATATTGCAACTCAGCCAGAAAGCATTAATTCGACAAGGGATGAAATATTGAAATCCGTAAATCAAGCAAGAGTTGGCGCGTCGGCATCAGCCATGAAAAATAATCAGTTGCTTCAGCAATTAGCACAACAGTTCGCAGAACATCTAGTTATAAATGGAGTCTATTCTCACTCTGATATGTATGGAAACGATCCTTTTGATAGAGTAAAAGATGCAGGATATACAAAGTTCGTAGCCGAGAGTATCGTATGGCGAAATCAAGATCCAGTAAAGGCTATTGATTGGTGGAAAAAATCAGCCATACACTGGAATAACATAAAGAATCCAGAATTTATTAATGCGGGAGTGGGAGTGGTAAAAGAACCCAATGGAGGACATGTAGTGGTATTACTGACGGGTAAGTAAGATTAAAGAATCTTTTCCAGCTCTTTCTTAAAACTCTCAACATCCTTGAATTGTTTGTATACAGAGGCAAAACGAATAAAGGCAATATCATCAATCTCGCGAAGCATCTCGACGACATCTTCTCCAATCTTCTTTGATTCCACGACTTTATTCTTATCTCTTCCCCATTTTTCTTCGAGTTCCGTTAGTTTTTCTCTGATTGATTCGACAGAGACGGGTCGTTTCCCACAGGCAATGAGGATTCCTTTTTCTAGTTTTTCACGATCATAGGGCTCCGTAACTCCATCTTTTTTTCGCACTGTAAGGTTTACTGTCTGATATCGCTCAAATGTCGTAAATCGAAATTCACAGTCTTCACATTCTCTTCGTCTACGAATAGAGGTTCCTCCGTCAGAGAGTCGAGAATCAATAACTTTTGTTTGGTCGCTTTGGCAGGAAGAACATTTCATAGGTTTAGTATAAAGGGATTCGATGATTACGCATCAATAAAGTATTTTTGATTCCAGGGCTAAGTGTCTAATGGATATATCAATATTGTTTCATTGCTTTCTGTGCTTCTCTCCTGAGGTCTCGCTCCTTGAGAACCTGTTTTTTTTCAAATTTTTTCCGCCCCTTAGCCAGAGCAATCTTACACTTAAGTTTTCCTTTTAGGAGAAAAATTTTCACCGGCACAATCGTAAAATTTCCCTCTTTAGATTTTACTTCTAGACGAAGGATTTCATTTTTATTGAGGAGGAGTTTTTTAGATCGGACGAGTTCTTGTGGGTTGGTACTAAATCGCCATTGACCCAACTTGAAATTCTCCAAGAAGATTTCTCCATTACTGACTTTACACCATGAAGACTTGAGGTTTCCATGTTTGGCCTTTATTGATTTCACTTCCCATCCGAGCAACGAAATACCGGCCTCATATTCTTCTATGAGTTCGTAGTGAAATCTCGCTTGTCGATTATCGAATAAGACCGTCATCAGGAAACTTATACTCTAAATTAATAACACTGTCATCTCGAATCTTCCGTGTGATTCAAAAAACAACCTAACCTTTCCGTTTAACCTTTCCAAATTCTTCTTTTGCGGTTTCGGTTCCCTGTTTAGCAAACTCTGTAACCGTATCAGTAAATTCTGTTTTTACGTCTGTAACAACCTTTTTTACAAATTTCTGACCGACACGGATCAATATCGTCGCTAGGAAAAATCGTATCGTCACGATCAATAACAAGATCAATACCATTATTCCGATGAGCGCTCCGAGGATAACCCAGAGAAGTGTTTGTGAATCCATAGTTTAATAATAGTACAAATATAACAAACAATGGCATTGACAATATTTATTTATAGTTTATTTTGATTAAAATTAATGATTTAATAATGAGTAAAGAAAATCCTTATGAGGCTCCTGAGAGTGACATCGATGATAAAATTCTATACAAGCAAAAAGAAAGATTGAGATCAATAATGGATGCAGTCTATATACTTGGGGTTCCCTCTACAGGGGGAGTAGCTCTTTTCTCAACTTGTGCATCTGTCTATTCGTGCATAGAAAAACCTGATCTAGACGGGCTCTCCATTCCACCAGAAATACAGCCTTATGCGCCTCTAGTATTCGCCGGAATTTCCGTCCTGTCTTGGACGGCCTGTGTCAGATGTGTGATAGGATCTAAAATGCTTAAATGATAACAAAGAAAGGATGCTGGGCATAAAATATTATTCCTTTTCCCTATCTTTTTCCTAACTTCTTTCTTACCTCTTCAGCTTGCTCCTCTCGTTGTTTTTTCATAGAGATGGCGGTCAGTTGCTGTACAAAAGTTACAAGGTCTTCCTTGAGGATTTTTACATCAATATCAGCCCCATAGAGATTATCATTATAGAGTTCCCAGCCACGGAGCGTATCAGCCTGTGCTTCAGAAATCTTTTGTCCGTATATCTTTTTTCGAAGTAATGTCTGTGTATGACCATTGAGCAGATCGAGTATCTTTTCTGCGGCCTCTCCTTCTGGATGAAAGGTAGGAGCAAACGTATCCCAGTTCGACAAAACAAATCCAACAAAACTTTCTTCAATTGATAGATTTTTGACCTCATTTTCCTCAGGTTGTAGTTTCTTTTGAACCGCAGATGGCTTTTGATTCGCTTTTTGATGTTTGGCAAATTCATCCTGGAGAACGGATTTTCCCGTATTGAGTTTCTTAGCCAATTCTCCTAAAAAATGATCAACTTCAATCGGACGAGGGCAAATCTGAAGAAAATAGAAGAAGTGCGCCAGGAACTGTTTTTGTCCTTCGATTCCGAGTGGAATAAACTTAGTAGCAAAACGTTCGAGTAAAAATTCTAATGCATTCTGTTTTTCATCTATGTTTTTTTGCAATACCTTTTCATTTCCTTTTGTTTGTAGAAATTCATCTAGATCTTTTCCTTCGTCTGTACTCAGGATAAATGGATTACAATCCATTTCGAGACACATCTCAACCGATCGGAGCGTTGCTTTTTTCCCAGCTACATCATTGTCAAAAGCAAGAACAATATTTTTGGTAAGTCGTTGTAAAATTCTCAGATGATCCTCCGTTAATGAAGTTCCACAGGTGGCCACCGTCATATCAAATCCTTTGTCATGCATCGTCACCACATCAAAATTTCCCTCTACCAATATCACATAGTCTTTGTCTCGGATTGATTTCCGTGCTTTATCAAGACCAAAAAGAGTAGCAGATTTGTTATACACCGGGTTTTCAGGACTATTTACGTATTTCCCGACTTTTTCCCGTTCGAGGATATCTCGTCCAGAGAAGGCAATAATATCACTATTTCTTGGTTCACAGATGGGAATCATGACTCGTCCCCAGAATCGATCCATCATACTTTTATCTCCAAAACTTCGTTCGAATGCGACTCCAGACTGAGAAATCATAGCTTCACTGAATCCAGCTTTTAGTAGGAATTTCGTAAGTCCGTCTTTAGCTTCTCCTCCATATCCAAGATTCCAGTCTTTAATGGCTTTAGCGCTATATCCTCTTTTTTTGAGATAGGCTGAGGCTTTTGGATCATTTTTCAGTTCTGTGGCAAAATACTCCACCGCTTTCTCATGTAACGCATAAATATCTTTCTTGGCTTGTTGAGAAGGTCCCTCAAGTTTTACGTTCTTAGGAATTTCCATTCCGGCTATATCGGCAAGAAACTCTATCGCTTCTCCAAAACTAAGATTTTCAATCTTTTCTACAAACCGAATCACATCCCCCCCTTCACTCGCTCCAAAATCATACCAAACCTGTTTGTCAGGACTTACAGAAAAACTGGGAGTTCTTTCATTTCTAAAAGGACTTCGACACATGAAGTTTTTTCCAGACTTCTTGAGTTCGGTATATTTTCCGACAATTTCTACGAGGTTCACACGGTTTTTGAGGTCTTCTACAAAACGATCATTCATTATACTACTTGTACAAAAAAAACTCCCTGTTGCCAAGGAGGAAATTTTTGAACTCTCTCGAAATCATAAGCCGAGTTTTGTCGAGTGTGTCATTTATCTTAGCAGTCGGATATTCCTCTGGTCAAAGTAAAAATCGTATTACTCTCAGAGTTCAAGCCACCGACCTCTCTACCACTTGGGTTTACCGAACCTATGACTTGAGCCATAGGCCAACAACGTATGACCGCTGTGCTTTTCACCGACCTCCCGAAGGATCGTGTAGTTTCTGTGGCACTTTCCGTCGTAGGGCGAAGCCCTACGCAACACCTGTTAGGCGTAAATGTACGATTTGCGTAGCTCGGACTTTCCTCTCTGCAATGCAGAGCGACACATCATCCAAAAGAGCATTCCATATATAACAAATTCAAGACAGAAGTAAATACATGGCTTTTTCCCCGTAGCGATTCTTAGGGAGAAGGAAGTTTTATTTTATAAGCAGGATCTATTACCGCTGAATTCCAAAGTTCTCGAGCTAAATACTGCTTACCAGTCTCAGTCAGTTTGCATATTTTGTGTTGAGAGTTCTCAAGAAAACAGAGACTGGGACCACCCCTTTTGCTCGAGTCTGATGCCAGATGATCAGCCTGTGAGCAGGGATTTGTCATTTTTTTACCAAATTTTTCTCTCATAAAATTTCCAATATTAGTGGGAGTTAGGTCCTTCTCGTTGTCATATTCCTGCATGTAGTACAATGCAATCAAAAAATAATCCCCAAGGGTAATATTCTTTTCAATTTGAATGCGAGGAAAATCAAAGAAATTTTTCATTTTCACACACTGGTCGGGAGGAATATAATATTTATCATCAGCATCTTTTACCTGTGGATTCCAAAGATTTTGAGCGGTATAAATTCTTCCTTGATCTGTTAAAGTAAACTGCAAAGGATCCTCCTGTATTTTTAATATATTTCCTTTCTCACACTCAGCATTTAACATTCCATTGATATTGGTAGTCATGAGCCCAAAGTTGTCTGACAGAAATTTTCTGATGGTTGTTGCGTCGAGTATCTTTTTTTCCTCAAGCCATTCGAAATAGACCATTAGCAGTAAAATAGCTTCATTGATCTTTAAATTTTCAAACGGATAGAACATGTTAGTCATCGCCTCACTCATAGTCACGGGTGACACCCAGCCAATGCACGACGGAGTGTTTGGGGGATTATGTATGAGCGCGCTCAAATTCGGGCTTACATCTCCAGAAATTGCCACCGCCTCTCGGTATAATCTGATTGCGGCTTCAAGAGATTCTACGCGAGCTATGTCTATAGGGAGTGGGTCGAAATGGTTACCAGTAGCAATACTAGCCGATATTGCGTTCAGTTGGGCCACTAGCCAGTCGAGTAACTCTTCGGTTCTTTCTGCATTTTCTTTCATAATTCAAGCGTTTAAATATTTGCATTGAAGGAATTGTCAATCGGGAAATTATCTTCGTATTCTGCTGGGATTTTTCTAGACTATAGAAAATGAGAAATCTTTTCATCATTCACGGGACAGAGGGCCATCCAGGGGAAAATTGGTTTCCATGGTTGAAAAAGGAACTAGAAAGTACTAAAAAATTCCAAGTTTATATACCACAGTTTCCAACTCCTGGAGTAGAGCAAACTCCTGCAAACTGGTTCAAGGTATTAGAAAACTACAAAGATAGAATTAACGAAGACACCGTATTTATTGGTCACAGTCTTGGTGGGGCATTTTTATTGCGAGTATTAGAAAGATTTAAAATTTATTCTGCCTATCTCATTTCTGCTCCAGCAGGAGTAAAACCAATACTAAACTGGGAAGGGGATCAGCCGTTCATTGAAAATTCTTTCCAATGGGAAAAGATTCGAAAAAATGCAAAAAATATAGAGGTTTTTCACTCAGACGATGATCCCTATATTTGTCTGGGAAACGGAAAACTAATAGCAGAAAAGCTAGGAGTAAATTTAAACTTTAAATCAGGACAAGGACACTTTAACGCAACTGCGGGATATACTTCATTTCCAGAACTTAGAGACCTAATAATCAAGCAAAATCCATGATCACTAATATCCAAAAAATACAATCTTGGCTCGAAACAAAACGACTCAGTGGATACTGGGTTACAAAACCTGAGAATGTCAGATGGTTAACCGGTTATGAAGGACATTTTGGGATTGTGTTGATTCAAAAGAAAGGAAGAAATCTCCTCATAACCGATAGTCGGTATTCGACTTTTGCAAAAAAATTATCCAAAGGAAAAGATTTTGATTTCTTTTGTTATGACCAGAACTTCAAAGAGAATATTAAAAAAGAATTTTCTGGATCAGTTTATGCCATTGAGGATTCACTTACGATTGCTCAACTCAAAAATATAGAAAAGAGTTTTCCACAAATAAAGTGGAGGTCTCTCTCACAAAAGATCGAAGGATTTCGGAGATCAAAGTCAAAAGACGAATTGCAAAAAATTGCAACGGCACAAAGTAACGTCGACGATATTTTTCGCAACTTTTTTCAAAAACATCTCAAAGTCGGAGTTACAGAGAAAGAGATTGAATATAAGCTTAAACACGCAATTGAGGCTGAAGGAAAATTTGGACATGCTTTTGAGTACGTAATCGCATTTGGTGAAAATTCTGCTTGTCCGCATTATCATGCTCAAAATCGGAAACTGAGACTAAATGAAAATGTCCTAATTGACTGCGGAGCAACATATGATGGATATTGCAGTGATATGACACGAAATTTTTGGTTCGGTGGGAAAGTAGATCCTGAGTTTCAATCAAAGTATGATCTGCTACTTCATGCTCAGGTAGAAAGTATGAAAGAAATAAAGGTTGGAGTGAAAGTGAAAAACATAGACAAAATTTGCCGAGAGCTGCTTGGGGAAGAGGAAAAAAGTTTTACACATTCCTATGGGCACGGGGTCGGGCTAGAGATTCATGAAGCACCAAATCTATCAGGAAGGTCAAAAGAAATATTGCTCGAAAACGAAGTCGTGACTTCGGAGCCAGGACTTTACTACGAGGGGAAGTTTGGGATACGGATTGAGGATCTGGTTATTGTGAAAAAAGATGGATGTGAAGTGTTGAGTAATACACCAAAGGAATTGATCATAATTAAGTCCTAAATGCTCAACGACACTCAGATCAAAATCGCACTCGATGAAGATCTGAAAATTTCAGAAGAATTTATACTGCTTGAAAATATAATAACGGATCGAGGATCAAAATATTCCGTATCGGGAGGAAAAGCCTTGAATAGGGAAGATGTGCAAAAGTTTCTCAAGCAACTCAAATCAAAGAAAAAATATGCAAAAGCCACACATAATAGCTGGGCAGCAAGATTAGAAAAAGACGGACGTATTTTTGAGACCAAAAATGACGACGGGGAGACTGGCGCCGGTATGGTGATTCTTAGACAAATGCAAAAAGCAGGAATGATAAATTCAGTTGTCTGTGTAACTCGATGGTTTGGTGGTATAAAATTACAAGGGGATCGATTTAGGCATGTTCAGGATGCAGTAAAAATTCTATTAAAACAGTTATAGAACTTGAGGATTTCTATCTCCAAAACTAGCTCGTTGGTAAGAGATAGTTCTTCCAACTAAATCAGATACAGAGTCTTGTTCTAGCTCTGGAAAATCAATGAGCTTAAAAACAGCAGCTCTGGGCCCCTTTGTATCAGAGGGGATAATCCATACTTCAGTAGAACCATTAATGCCTTTCGTATAAGCCTCTGCAACAGAAATAGTAGTGTTTACCTTGCTCATCGAGTGATAAAATAAAAACTTATATATTTTTTGCAATAACAATGGTTTCTGAGGACGAATAAGTTTTACTATACTCCTAACACATGAGTCTTATTTCCAACATCAAACATCACCTTCGGCCTGCATTTCATTCCGCTCGAAGTCACTACTATGCGGTGCTTCATGGATATCCCGCCAAAGATCTCAAAATCATTGCAGTAACAGGAACAGATGGAAAAACCACCACCTGCAATATGATCTATCATGTACTCAAAGAAAGTGGAGTAAAAGTCGCCCTTGCTTCAACGGTGTGGTTTGCCACTCCAAAAAAAGGACAGTATCGAAATAAAACAAAAATGACGTCATTGCCTCCGAGATCAATGCAAAAATTTCTAAAAGAGTGTCGTGAAGAAAAAGTAGAATACGTCATCGTTGAGGCAAGTAGTATCGCATTACATCAGAAGCGGATTGCCGGAATGAGACCAAGCATTGCATGCCTCACTAACATAACTCGTGAAGAGCTCGCCTATCATCGAACTATGGAGCACTATGAAGAATGTAAAAGAAAAATCATGTGGGGCGCAGAATTTGCCGTACTTCCTTCGGCTTTCGCTCATTGGGAAAATGGAGTGACCAAGGTCCATTACTACCACTCAGAAAACATACCTGCAAATACATTGCAGATGGAGGGTTCGTATAATTACGAGAACGCAGCCGTAGTATTCGAAGTTGGAAGAATTCTAAAAATTTCAGAGGAAAAAATATTGAACGGGTTAAAAACTTTCCAAGGAATCGTGGGGAGGATGCAACGAGTTCCAGATACAAAAGGGAGGCATATATTCGTAGATTACGCTCTTACACCAGGAGCATTTGAGGCGATCTATGATTCGACAAGAAAAAATTATCCTGAGGGAAAAATTATTCATGTATTTGGTTCGGCAGGAGGAGGGCGAGACACGGAAAAAAGACCTATTCTCGGAGAAATAGCTTCACGTTACGCAGACACGATAATTCTCACGGATGATGAGTCCTATGGAGAACCTTTGGATCAGATCTTGGACATGATTGAGTCTGGAATCCCAGACACATTCAACGGGGAAGTGGTACGGATCGAGAATCGAATGGATGCTTTCAAGAAAGCACTTGAGATAGCCAAGGAAGGAGATGTCGTGCTCGCCACAGGAATGGGTGGGGAAATGTCTCGAAATGTAGTAGAAGGTGATGGAGTAGATTCTCTTACTACGGCAAAATTGAAAGGACAAGATATCTCATGGGAAGAGGAGAAGATTTTGGCGGAGTTGGCGAAAAAGTATTAAAAAAACTCCCGACACTGAAGACCGGGAGGTTTAGATTTCACTTTTATCTGTTTGGTTTTTAACTTTCAAGTAGTTCCAAAAACTCTTCCTCACTCACGCTCTGATCCTTCTGTTCTCCATATTTTCGAATCGTTAGATTTCCAGACTCAACCTCATTATCTCCGATAATAATCGAAAACGGGACTTTCGATTTCTGAGCATTTCGGATCCGTTTCCCCAGACTATCAGACGCATCATAGTACTCTATCCGTGCGCCAGCATATTTAAGCTTTTGTTGAAGTTCTTTCGCATACGCCTCATGCGCTTCATTTACTGGTATGATATGAGCCTGTATTGGAGAGAGCCAAGCCGGAAATGCTCCTGCGAAGTGCTCAATAATGACAGACAAGAACCGCTCCAACGATCCAGCAATGGCTCGGTGAATCATGACCGGACGATCTTTCTCTCCTTTTTCATTGATATATTCCAGACCAAATCGTTCAGGTTGTACGAAGTCAATCTGAGCTGTCGCCAGCTGCCATTCGCGACCAATCGCATCCTTGAACATGAAATCAAGCTTCGGACCATAGAACGCCGCCTCTCCCTCGGTTTTTACGGCATCAAGTCCTTGTTCCTCAGAAACTTCCTTGAGGAATTGTTCCGCCTTATCCCATTCTGCAGGATCTCCTAGATATTTTTCTGGAGTTTGCGGATCACGGACAGAGAGCGATACCCAAAATCGTCCTGGTTCGTACATTCCCAGTTTTCCATAAAACGCCTGCACCACTTTTGTAATATTTTTTACTTCTTCCTTTACCTGATCAATCCGACAAAACACATGTCCATCGTCCTGTGTCAGAGACCGAACTCTTGAAAGACCTAGGAGTTCTCCTGGTTGTTCATCTCGGTAACAAGTGGTTACTTCCGAGTATCGGATTGGAAGATCTCGGTACGATCGCATCTGACTTGCATAGATCTGCGTATGATGCGGACAGTTCATTGGCTTCATCACAAATTCAGTATCACCCTTCCCTTTTACGTGAAAGAGATCTTCTTTGAACTTATCCCAGTGACCAGAGGTTTCATAGAGATCTTTCTTGCAGATATGCGGTATGTTGACTCGTTCATATCCAAATTCTGCTTGAATATCTTGAATTGTGTTCGCGATAGTTTCTCGGAGAAACGTTCCTTTTGGAGTAAAGAGTGGAAGCCCAGAACCAACCTTGTCACTAAAGGTAAAGAGATCGAGTTCTTTTCCGAGTTTTCGATGATCTCGTTTAGCGGCTTCCTCGAGGAAGTGCTTGTATTCAGCCATTAGCTCTTCATTTTCAAACGCCACTCCATAAACCCTCGTCAACATTGCATTGTCACTATCGCCTCGCCAATAAGATCCTGCGAGCTTGGTAAGTTCAAAAACACCAATTTCTCCAGTAGATTCCACATGCGGACCGGCACAGAGATCTGTATAAACGATCCGCCCCGTTTCATCCACAAAATCATAAAACGAAATATCTTCCCCTCGTTCCACAATCCCATCAATCAATTCTTCTTTATATTCATCTCCCGGAAAAGCAGATCGAGCTTCAGCTTCTTTGAGCATTCGCTTCTCTACTTTGAAATTCTTATTCACAATCCATCGCATTTTTTTCTGAATTTTCTTAAAATCCTTGTCCGAAACTTCTGCGTCCCCAAAATCATAGTCTTGATAAAATGAGTCATCCGTCCAAGGACCAACTCCACGCTTTGTCTCTGGCCAGAGCATCATGACGGCCGCAGACATTACATGTGAGGCAGTGTGTTTTCGTCGTCCTTCGTAATCGGCAGGTTTTTTTGACATAGACAGTTTAGATTGAGAGATAGAGAGGGGGGAAAGATTGAAATTATGGTAATAAAAAAACCTCCGAGTCGAGGTCTTGAGCAACTTGCACTAAAACCTCCGATGTTATTCGGTCGTTGTTGTGGTAGTCGTCGTTGTGCTTTTCATTTCATGATTCAATATATTGGGGCTCAATAAAATGTCAACGAAGAGCTCTAAGGGCATAGCATGTCATTACGATAAGTTGTCCAATCAGGTTCTATTGGTTGGGGCTGAGGTGTTTGTAACATTTCTTTTTCAATTTCATCGAGCGCTTCTAATACTCTTTGTTTGAGTAAATATATACGAGCAAAAAGGCTGTACTTTATCTGATTATAAAGTGCTTCAAATACCTCTTCCTGAGAAGGTTCGTCCACGATCATCCAGCATCGATAGAGCAAAAATTGAAGTTTATCTTCGAATTGTGGAACAAAGTTTCCCGATGAGGTTAGGATAGAATTCTTAGGTTTAATATCCTCCGATGGATCAATTGTCCTTAGCCCTCTCGCTTTAAAGGCTTTAATACCATCTGCTAGTGAATTATATCCGTACAGTTGTTCGGCATTATTCAATATTAGATCATCCTTAAATTTTTCTTTTTCCACTAAAAGCGTCACAATATCTAATAGTTTTTGTTTGGAGTTAAAGGTGTAATAAGGATCCAAACGACCTTTTCTCAAACTTCCCTGATGATTGGGGTGCGCACATAAACCACTTTTAGGTCGATGTGGACACACTTCAATACAGTCGAAGGTCTCAGCATCTTCGTTCTGTTCATGGAAATCATTGTCACAAATATCCTTCCAATTTACAAGAATTTCATCTGTAGATTTTCTGGCCCATCGGACATCCTGTATTGAATCGAGTGAAGAAGGCACTGTGTAAACCATGTGGCACACAAATGCGTTAATTCAAGATAAAAGTCAATCACTCTTATCAATCAAACTCGATCCAGTCATTTCTTCCGGAACCTCTAGATCCAACATATCAATAATGGTCGGAGCGATATCAGCTAGATCTCCATCCGATCGGAGTTGTGGTTTTCTTGTATCTGAAACAAAGATAAACGGAACCGGATTGAACGTATGAGCCACATGTGGGCGTCCCTGATCATCAACCATTTCGTCCGCATTTCCATGATCCGCGGTTATCAGTACTTCAAATCCTTTTTCAAGAGCTTTTGGGACTACCTGAGAAAGTCCTAATTCTACGGCTTCACAAGCCTCTATCGCCGCCTGTAGATCTCCCGTATGTCCAACCTGGTCAGGGTTTTCATAGTTAATGAAATACAGATCTTGTTCTCCTTTTTCCAGCTCTTCTAGTAACGTTTTAGTTACATTTGGGGCTGACATCTCAGGATTTAGATCAAATGTATCAACGTCTTTTGTTTGATCAGCTTGGACAAACGTTTCTCCTGGGAGGTTCAAATTCGCACAACGGTTGAAATTATAGGTTACGAAGATGAATTTTTCTTTTCCAGCAATATGAAGATGTCTGTATTCTGCCTTATCTACCACCTCTGAAAGACAGATCGTACAGATGTCTTCCTCAAATCCATAATGGGCAAATTTGTCATAGGCATGGTCATAGGGAATGAGACCGGTGAAATAAATATTCTCAAGTTTGTGTTTCCTTTCAAATCCATCGAAATCAGGATTAGCAATCGCCTCAGTTGGTTGTCTTCCACGGTCAGCTCGAATTGCAAAATTTATAATAGCATCTCCAGATTTCATTCGAGGAAGTATACCATTTTCATCGGCAATCGCTTTTGGTTGGTGCATCTGATCCCATGTTTG
Source organism: Candidatus Altimarinota bacterium (assembly GCA_018608565.1). Taxonomy (GTDB): domain Bacteria; phylum Patescibacteriota; class Gracilibacteria; order UBA4473; family UBA4473; genus JABAZT01. The sequence goes on along the minus strand of JABAZT010000021.1, from coordinate 19,419 downwards.
ATTTTTATATTCCTCTCGGAGAAAGGCCTGGTGGTCCGTTATAGTCTCATGGGTTGGGTCTGTAAAAAGATCATAAAGAGCTTCTGTTCTAGGCCAATCTTGTCCTCGGTCGTAGAAGATTCGTCCAACAATAGAAGCAATTTTCCCCACTCCTTTTTCTTGGCATACGCGTTCAATATGTGCAAAATCCTCAATCCCTTGGTTGGGCGGATTATCTCGGCCATCAGTAGCTAGATGGAGGAACACTCTATCTCCGGGGAAATCTTGCTGATTACAGATATCTAAAAGACCAAAAATAAATGGCTTGTAGGCGTGAAGCATAGAATCAGCCCCAATTCCAAAAAGGTGAAGATTTGAGTCGTTCTTTTTTGCATGTTTTATAGCTCCTATCAAGGCTGAATTCTCAAAAAATTCACCACTCTTGAGAGCATCATCAATCACCTTAATCGCTTGTCTCACACAAGTTCCAGTTCCAATTGTATTATGTCCGACGCCACTACTTCCAAACATCTTTTCTAGTACTCCAACGTGAACACCTCCAGGCTCTATGAGCGTGTTTGAATAATCTTTTCGAAGTTGATCAATGAATGGAGTTTTAGCCATGTGTACAGCGTTGGTTGGAGTAGGCTTTCCTTCTCCAAAACCATCAAGGATGATAAGCATTATTTTTTTCTTCATACCTCTATCTTAAATGGCTCTTTCATCACCTACAAGGAAAATCTGTTGTTTCTTTTCACCTTCCATTACAATGGAGCAAACAAAATGAACCTAAAACAAAAAGCAGAAGGTATATCACTCTTGGTATCACTTGGAGCCTCTCTCCTAGTGATGGCTATGGCTATGGCTGTAATAACCTCTGTGGAAAGATCCCATCAGCGATCAGAAGACATTGAAAATTCAATTAAGTTTTTTTATGGATCTGAGGCTGGAATTGAGGCGGCGTTATTTCATAAGAAGGCCAGAGGAAGAGGGGTTCATTTTCCAGATCAAAATGCAGAACAGATACTACAGATGTATAGCAGTAATATGGATGTGAAATGGACGGTAAATGGTCGAGGAGGGCATAATGAGAAATATTTAGGCCTGCTGGGAGAGGGGGAGGCCGTAGATATACCACTGCATTGGGATGGCGCTACAAGTCTCAAGGATGCGCCTATAAATTATCCAAACAAAGACAGCGAGGGAAGTAAAGATCAGTTTGGAAAAAATAATTTTACAGCTTCATTTCACAAAACCTCCGGAGACCTAGGAACAGATCAAGCTGCATTTGAAAAAAAATATGGAAAACTCACAAGGGTGATAAATTTTCCAGAGGAAAATGCGGACAATGAGCCCGATGATGGGATTTTCCTTGATTGGGGTCTAACTCGTATCTCCAAAAGAAGAACAGAGCAGTTTGCGGTAGCAGAAGATGAGGAAACAAGGAAACACTGCGGAGATGGGGCCAAAACTCATAATTTCTGCAAGTCGGATTATAATGAAGGCGCCATAATGGAAATCACATTGGATGATGAAATAGGCCTTAATGGTGGTGGGACGGTTGGGTTTAAAAAGAATCATAAATTAGACGAATCCAACAGCGGAGCTCCATACAAGATGACAGACTTCACAAATGGAAGAGAATTTGAAAATGGAGGAGCTCCCCCGGATGCCCCATACAAAGATTTTATGGTGAGTTTCAATACAGGTCTTGTTTCGTTTGAAGGGACGGATGGGAAAAAAATGCGAGGGATTCCATATGTTATTGAGACCTCCAAGGATGTTCCACTTCCCTATTATACAATCATTGCAGAGGTCGTAGATCTAGGGAGTTTTAATCAAAAAATTGAAATAGAACTCAAAGAAGAAGTCGCTAATCAAAACTTTAAATATGTGATTTTCGACTAGTGAATAGTTGCTAGTTTTTACTTAATAGTTAGCTTGTTTTTGATGAGTAAACGAGTTCGCGCACACGTAAATCCACTTTCGATTACAGAAGAATTTCATTTTGAAGGATTCGGAAATGATCATCCTGTGTTTGTTGATGTTGGAGCCTATAGAGGTGAGTTTATGGATGATTTGTCTCTGCAATTCCCAGATCACAATTTTATTCTTTTTGAGATTCGACGTCCAATCGCTGAGGATTTGAGAAAAAGATTTGAAGGAAGAGATAACTGTGTCATTTTTCATGGAGATGCCGGATTAAACTTTCAAAATATTCTTGAGCCTTGTATTCAGCAAGGAGCAAAAATTGAACAAATCTTTGTAAATTTTCCAGATCCTTGGTTCAAAGATCGACACAAAAAACGAAGATTTATAAGTTCTAAGTTTTTAGAAAAAACGGCCAAGTGGCTTCCGTCAGAAACAGAATTTGTTTTTCAGACCGATCAGCAATTTTTATTTGAAGAAACGGTCGAAGTTTTGCAGGAATCTTCATATTCAACGATTGAGTATTTTGATACATCGCCTTATGGACTTCAGACGGACTGGGAATCAGCAAAGGTATCAGAAGGAAATACAATTTATCGAATGAAGTTTAAACAGGGGGAAAAACTAAATTCCTAAAAAATAATATATAAGGATTTCCTTTATCAAGAATAAGAATCAGTTATGATTCAAGGGAATTAAAATTTCTCATCCATGATTCTCTCTGACAAAATATTCCGTGCCTATGATATCCGAGGAAAAGCCTATGAAGACTATGATGCGGAAGGGTTTTACTGTATTGCAAAAGCATTTGGAATTTACGAACAGGAAAAACTAAAGACTAAAAAAATAAAAGTATTTGTATCAGGGGATGGACGGCAGTCTATGGAAGATCTGTTTCCAGCCGTGGTTTCTGGGCTTCAAGATGTAGGATGTGAGGTTGAGCTCGGAGGTATCATAACAACACCGATGAATTATTATGCGTTTCATGCAGGTGATTTTGATGCATCGATACAACTCTCTGCCTCGCACAATCCCTGGTATGACAACGGGCTCAAACTACACGATCGATCCGGTTCAGTGTGTGGTAATGAAATCCAGAAGATAAAAGACATAGCAAAGACTTTTGGTGCAGAAGAATTAAGTATCAAGGATCTTGAATTAGGGGAGTATGTATATGAAGCAAGATACTTGCAAAAGCTAGAATCAATCATTCAAATAAAAGAAAAAAATGAAATAGTATTAGATGCAGGGAACGGAGTTTCAGGGCTCTGGTATCCACAAATATTAGAGGCTTTTGGGTATGAAGTCGTGGAACTCTACTGTGATCTAGATACTAGATTTCCAAACCATCAGCCAGATCCCGAAGAACCAGAAAATTTAGAACATTGTCGAGCCAAAGTCCTCGAAGTAGGAGCTGACTTTGGAGTTAGTTTTGATGGAGATGGAGATCGAGTGGGGATTATCCTGGCAGAAGGGACGTGCCTCAATGCCGACAAAATCAACTACGTCCTCGCCGCAGATTTTCTGAGTCGAAATCCAGGAGAAAAGATCATATATGATATTATGAGTTCTTCTGTTTTGGTCGAAAAAGTGAAGGCATTAGGAGGGAACCCAATCCAGTGTGCAACTGGACATTCCTTCATAGAAGAATCAATGAAATCAGAAAAAGCACTCCTAGGAGGAGAGCAATCAGGACATTTCATGTTTGGGGAAAATTTCTACGGGCACGATGATGCGATTTTAGCCGTGCTTCGATTTCTCAGTGCAGTAGAAACAAATACATCACTCATAACAGAGGTGACGACTGGCTGGGCGGAGCTCTATGAATATGCGGAAAAATTCATCGTTCCCGATGAAGATAAATTTAAAATCCTAGAAAAAGTAACAAGCCAATTGCTTGAAAAATATCCAGAAGCGAAGACGGTTGATGGAATACGTATAGACTACGGCAATCTCGAATGGGCAATTATTAGATGCTCCAATACTTCTCCGAAAATATCGGTGCGGATTGAGGCACAGGATGAGGTAGGTTTGGAGGAGAAACGAAAGGAGTTGGTTGAAATATTGAGGGGGTTAATTTAAATAACCGTCGAATCCAATATCCCCAAACACTGGAACAGGGTTCCATTTGCTGTTTTTGTGACAGATTTGTGATGATGTCCATAAATCCATAAATCTGGCTGATGAATTTCAAAAGCTTGCTGAAGGAGTACATTTGTTCGTGTCTTGATCGAAATATTAAACAAGGCATGAGCTATTTCCCAAGGACAATCATGCGTTATCATTATTTCTGGTTTTGCTTTGGCATAAGCTTCCAACGCCATTACTCCTTCCTTCTCAGTCAATTCCTCTTCTTCATACCATTTAATTCCTTTCGATTTCTGGGGACGAGAAACAGATTGAGCCCCACGAATATAAAAAGCGCCGTTAAATTCGCCATAATCACCGAGATCAAATTTTCTCTTGGCGGCAAAAAGTTGAGGATCATGATTTCCTCGGAGAACCCTGTGTTTGCTTGAATCAAGATAGTTTTCATGATCCAACCAATGAGTTTTGTTCATAGAAAAATCACCAGCCTGAATAGAAGTGTCTTCTTCAGAATCGGCTATAATCCGGCAATATTTATCATATTGTCCGTGAGTATCTCCAATGACTAGCATGCATCAAAACTAGTACGACCCATGTGGCTTGTCAAAAATAAACTAAAAAACCTGTATCTCTTCAAGAATTCTAATTGGCGGCTTCATAAACGTCGAACCAATAACTACAATATTCGCCCAGATTGAGTTCTTGAGTGAGGCGTGCTTGTGGGAAAAAAGAAGAATTAATCCATATTTTAAATATATTCATCTAATGGGTTTGGCAGAGGGTTGTATCCTGCAGATAGATAGGTATCCAATTCCAATTTAAGATTCATTAATTCATCCTTAGTAAGCTCCGTAATTTTATCGAACTTGGCCATCATGGATTGATAAGCCACAACTTCAGGGAAAACAAGATTATTCACTCGTTTTTGTACAGAGGGCCTAGGGGTTACAGACCAAAGTATTTTCTTCTGATATATATTTTCGAGTTGGGTGGGAGCGATGGCCATGATGTGATCCAGCTGATTCAAACTAAGTTTGGAAATCGTAATATCACCGACAGGCATTCCAACATGAGAATCTTCTTCGTCTGCATTGGGTGTATCATCAGGTGTCATTGCAAAAAAATCATGATCTTCAAGTTGTGCCCATTCGCTTCGTGTGAATTCCCACTCCTTACTACTCATACAGAATAGAGATTGAGGAATAATTCCCGCCACATATTGGGCTAAGTGTTTACAGTCTTGGATAGCACTTGGCATTCCAAATGTTACAGCTTGAATTATTCGTTCTCGATAAGGAGTTTGATTTAGAGTGTTTAATACGGATGTTTCAATTCCATTATCGCGTATAAATATTGCTGTTTCTGCGCCATTTTGAGAAATATCTTCTTGATCTAGGTTTGGTTCGAGTGTTCGAATATCTATCTCGATAGGATTTTCATTTTCATCTGGAACACGAATAAACATAGGAAAATGTTCATAGGTTCCCCCTCCAGAGGTTACTGCGGTTTCTTGTGCGTCTTTATCAATAACAAGTTCTAATGCCATTGGTGAACAATAAAGCAAGTTATAGAAAAAAGTCAACAAGCAGGTGTATTATTTTTCATTACTAATAACTTTGCACCTGCTCAATAATTCCAGCCCGATCTTCAATCGGTTGTTTTAGCAAGGCAGAACCAATCACTACTATATCGGCTCCTGCTTCTGCCAGCTTCGGTGCATTATCTAGATTTACACCTCCATCAATTTCGATTTCACCTGTAAATCCTTGAGATCGAACCCACTTGATCCGGTCATAGGTTACGTCACGAAACTGTTGTCCTCCAAATCCCGCCTTGATTGACATCAGTAATACTTGATCCGAGAGTTCTAGTATTTCAGGCGTTAGAACCTCTATCTCTGTATCTCCGTCCACACAAATCCCAGCTTTGAGTCCTCGATTTTTTAAATTCTTTAACAATTCAATAGCCTTCGTCTCACCTGTGTTTTCAATATGAAACGTAATTCCCACGCATCCTAAGCCCTCAAACATATCAAAAAAGTTACCAGGATTATCCACCATCAGGTGCGCCTCAATCTCTACCGGAAACTTAATCTGTTTGAAAACGGGCGGTCCAAAACTGATATTTGGGACAAACTGACCATCCATAACATCTAAATGGATACGGTCTGCGGTAGAAATTGAATCAATTTCTGACTGAAAATATTGGTAGTTTGCGTCTAATATAGAGGGCGAGATTTTCATAAAAGCGTTTCTAAAAACTAATAACTAGATTCTAGAGGAAAATATAAAAAACTAAACCAATTGGGAATCGAGTCATATAATCGCTTAGGCTTCACAAATCATCATCTTTCTCTAATATCTTTCTGTTAAAACAAAAATCACATGCGCCTCAAGCGACACAACTATAAATCCAAGCCAAATAATTTCCTTAGTTTAATAGGATTTTTTCATCCAAGTAATTGGAAAAAAATACTCCTCCTAGGACTTGGGTTTGCCATATTTTTTATAGCTCTAGGGGTTATATATACGATGTATTTTCTCCCCCCGGTAGATCGTGAAAATTCAGAAGAACTCGCTTTTGCCGAGTCGACAATTATCTACGATCGTGGAGCGCTAGAGCCAGGAGCCAATCCAATAGATCATGTGCTCTATACCATTCACGGAGAGGAAAATAGAGAGTATCTTCCTCTTGAAGAATTTTCACCTTGGCTGGCAAAAGCGACTATGGCCATAGAAGATGATGATTTTTATAGTCATTTGGGATTTGACATCGGAGGATTGGTAAAAGCGGTGATGCATGAGGTTTTTGGTATTGGGCCAAAGCGAGGAGGATCTACTATCACACAACAACTTGCTAAGAATGTGTTTTTGAGCCGAGATCGAACCTTTTCTCGGAAATTTAAAGAACTTTTTCTCGCCTTTAAGCTCGAAGCAACCTATAGCAAAGATGATATTCTAGAGCTCTATCTCAACAAAATTCCATACGGAAATAACGCTCATGGGGCGGAAGCAGCAGCCAAGACCTTTTTTGGTAAATCTGCACGAGACCTATCTATTGCCGAGGCAGCAATTCTTGCCAGTTTACCAGTCGCACCAACTCGATTTAGTCCTTTTGGGGCGAATAAGGACTTACTTCTCGGGGCTAACTATTATGATGAAGAAACAGGTAAGTACGGATACCGAAAAGGACGAAAAGATCTAGTGTTACAGCGAATGTTGGCATTGGGGCTGATCACTGATGAGGAATTTAGTCAGGCTTGGGGGGAGGCGAAAGCAAAGGAGTTTACTACCTATCGGACGGATATAAAAGCGCCGCACTTTGTATTTCAAGTTCGAGAGAGACTAGAACAAAAATACGGACAAGAGTTTTTGAGACAAGGAGGGCTCAAAATCTATACAACACTAGATCGTGAAATGCAAGACGAGGCAGAATTAATTGTCTCACAAAAAGGCGAATACTACGGACCAGAATTTGGAGCACAAAATATAGCGCTTGTCGGAATTGATAACAATAACGGAGAAATTCTAACCTATATCGGGGGAAGAGATTTTTTTAACAAGGAGATTGATGGACAGGTGGATGTGCTGACCTCTCGAAGACAGCCTGGGTCAAGTTTTAAGCCACTGGTCTTCGCTAGTGCTTTTGAGCAGGGATACAGTCCTGCAAGTGTATTGTTTGATGTAGAGACTGATTTTGGTGGGAACTACCGCCCCTCTAACTTCAACGGAGAATACCAAGGTCCAGTGTCACTACGAACATCACTGAACGAAAGTCTCAATATTCCATCCATTAAGGCGGCATATCTCGCTGGGCCACAAAAAATATTAGACACAGCAACGGTGCTTGGAATTAAGTACGAAGGGACCGCAAAGCAACACAATGTAGCTCTCGGAGTTGGGGTGGCAGAGGTAGAGCCACTCAGTCATATAAATTCACTGCAGGCATTTGCAGGAGATGGTTCGTATTATGAACCGTCTTTCATTCTTGAGATACACGACTCAGCAGGAAATGTACTAGAAAAAATAGATCATCAGAAAAAGAAAAAAGAGGGGCTTGATCCAGAAATTGCTGCACTCGTACGAAATATTATTACGGATGCATCGACACGACCAACAACCGATGATTTTAGCTGGAACAAGTTGCTCGATCTCGGAAAATATAACAACGGAGCTAAAACAGGAACCTCAAATAGGGTTGCAGCAAATCCAGAATTTAACCCAGAAGAGCCAGAGGATGAAGACGAAAATCCTAAATTAATAACCGTCCCTGGGGATTCTTGGACCGTTGGGTTTACGCCACATTTGGTGACGGGGGTCTGGGTTGGGAATAATCGAGGAGAACCAATGAATCCAGGAGCTACTGGATTGGCTGTGGCAGCTCCTATATGGAAGTCTTTCAACCTTGCCGCACACGAAATCCTAGTCAAGAATGGAGCCGATCCGAAGAAACTCTACAACGAACCAAAACCGCTAACCGTCAAAACCATCAACAAGTATTCTGGAAAGTTAGCAACAGAAGAGACACCAGAAGAACTCAGAATTGATGAATATTTTGCGAGTTTCAATATTCCGACGGAGCTAGATGATTCAATCCAAGAAATAGAAATAGATAGAAGAACTGGACGTCCTATTGAGGATGGATTTACTTCTTTTTCAACGGTAAAAAGGAAGACATTAAAGCTTCAATCGATAAGACCGGATATGGCAAACTGGCAAAACCCAGTAGATGAATGGATTAAGAATCATCCAAAATTCATTGCAAGTCTCGGGGTGATATTTGATGAAGATAGCGATGATGAACTAGCACTCTTAGATGATGAGTTGGCAAGTCTCGATCCATCAAATCCAACTAAACGTCGGCTCTCTCGATGGGATACCCGTATTCTTTCGCGAGATCCAAGTGTGATAGATCCATCAGGAAGAAATGTTCCTAAAATTTCAATTATCTCGCCCAAAAAAGGAAGTAATCTTGCTCCTGGAGAGGTGGAAATACAAGTCGCCGCATCAGCACGATTTGGAGTTGAAGGGGTAGAGTTTTATTATGATGGTCGGTTGGCAGATAGTGCAAGTATAGCCCCGTTTACTGGTAAGTTTGAAATTCCTACTCAGACAGATTTAGGGTCAATTCATACTATTAAGGCGGTTGTTTTTGATAGAGCTGGAAGTTCGAGCGAGGCCGAGGTGGAGGTTCAGATTGATGTAGATACGGTTGGTCCAGAGATAATTTTCCTTGGACCACTAGGAGGACAAAAAATCCCCTACAACACAACCGTCCAAATTCTTACCAACATTTTTGACCGATCTTCAGCGGTAAGAGAGTTCTCCTTTTTCCTCGATGAAGTCCCACTTAACAATAACCCTAACGGAAGCTACGGAGCTTCATTTGTAGCACAAGGGAGGTTGGGAAGGCATACGATCAAGGCAGTGGCGATAGATGTACACGGAAATATTACTGAAAAATCTATACCAGTAATATTTGAGCGAGAACGTCTTTTTGTCGAAAGTAAGCCAATGATCAGTAAGATAGATGCTTATAGAGCTTCAGCTATGGTTGAGCTTGTTTTTCCTTTTCCAGAAAAGATCGAATTTGCAGAAATCATCGTCTCGCAAGAAGGGGAAATCGTCTTCTATCAAAAGATCGACGAAGTTACTAAATTTGCTCAAATTCAGGTTCCTAAGAGTTTTGAGGGATCCGCCTCGATTCAACTCTTGAGTAAATATCAAGAAGAGTCAGGGCCTTATGAAAGTCCTACTAAAAGTTTGGAATGGTAGATGAAATAAAAAAAGGTCAGATACTAATGTTGTTAAGTGTTCTGTTTGGGGCACTTATGTACTTACTCTCTGATTTAGCATTTCGGACCTATCCAGAAACGACTCCACAAAATGCTGTATTTTGGGGATTCCTAGGATCTTTTATTGTCGCGAGCCCCTATTTCCTTGGAATAAAATCGAAAAGAGAAAAAACTAAAACTACAATAAAAAGAGATGGGAAAGTATTATTATTAACCAGTTTCACAACCTCTCTTGGAGTATTCTTATGGTTCTTTGTAATATCAAATTCAAGCTCAGGATTAGTGTCTTTATTGAGTAATTCAGAAGTGCTATTTTCATTATTTCTGGGGTGTATATTTTTACACGAGAAAGTTTCAAAAAAAGAACTTGGGTTTATGGCAGTTATGGTTGCCGGGATAATAATAATTTCGAATCTAAGGGGCGAGATTACATGGGAATTGGCTGGGTTAATTTTTATGACTCGATTGCTTTATGCCTTACAGAGTTTTTTCATCAAGAAGTTAGCTCCAAATATTGATGGGTACTCTTTTGGATATCTTCGTACTGGAATTATCACGATCCTATTGGGATTAATATTTTATAGTCTTGGTTATCTAGAGCCGCTAGATTGGAGACCATGGGGACTTTTTACGGTAGCATTAATGTGTAATGCACTTCTGGCTAAAATGTTTCACTTCGAAGCACACAAATATCTTCCTATCTCAAGACTTAATTTTTTCCTTTTACTTAAGCCAGTATTAGTTTTGTTCGGAGGATATCTGTTGTGGCAAGATCCATTGTCCATCCAAAAAATAGTCGGAGGAGTATTGATTCTCTTCGGACTCTGGGGGCTCAATAAAAGAAAGAAAAACTAGCTTGCCGCTTTCGTGATATCTATCAAGCTCTGAGCCTCTTTGCTCGCACCACCAATCAAACCACCATCAATATCTGTTTGAGACAGAAGTTCTTCTGCATTTTTTGCTTTCATACTTCCTCCGTATTGGATAGTGATTCCATCCGCCAGTTCTTGGTTGTAGAGTTCTATGATTATGCTTCGAATAATATTGCAAGATTCTTGCGCTTGATCTGAAGTAGCGGATTCCTTGGCAGATCCATCAGTTTTTTTACCAATAGCCCAGATCGGCTCATACGCAATAACAATTTTCTTCATAAACTCAGCAGAAATATCCGCCAATCCTTCGGTTAGCTGTTTTTTAAGATAGTCTTTAAGGACTTCAGTTCCTTGTTCTCTAATATCAAAATCCTCTCCTATACATAAAATTGGTCTAATCCCTGATTTTGATTCCTGAAGTTCTAAGAGCTGTTGGTTAATGTATCGATTATCAATATGTGAATATTCACGCACTTCACTGTGTCCAATGATGACCCACTGTATATTTGATTCACTTTTTTCAATCTGGTTGAGGGTGGTAGCTCCAGTGCGAGCCCCAGTTGTAGGAGAAACTCCAATATCAAAATGCTGTACCGAAATTTCAATTCGGTCATCTTTTCCAAAATATCGTTCAAGTATATGAATGCATAGATCTGGCGCCGCAATGATGAGTTTTACCGAGGTAGGTTTCTGTTCGATGAGTGGTTTCATCTCTTCACAAAATTCAACAGTATCAGCTTCTGTCATGCTGTGTTTCCAGTTTCCACCGATTATTATTTGTCGAGACATCAAATAGTGTTTAATTCTCACCTATTGTATTAAAAAATAGAAGAGATAGAAAGAGAAAACAGTTGTGTTTTGATAAGAGATAGTCCAAGATAAAGAAGACTAAATGAATCCGAATTTTACTTCGTTCAACCAAGCTTTATTTGACTGGTACGAAGCCAACAAGAGAGACTTTCCGTGGAGACATACTCAGGATCCCTACCAGATATGGATTTCAGAGATAATGAGCCAGCAGACACAGATAACACGTGTTGCTGACGGATTCTATCCAAAATTTCTTGAGCGCTTCCCAGATGTTTTTGCATTAGCAAAAGCAGAATGGGAGGACGTATTTCCTTTGTGGGACGGGTTGGGATATTACTCGAGAGGAAAAAATCTACTGAAAACAGCTAAAATACTCGTAAAACACTATGAAGGAAAATTTCCAGAAACGCCTGAAGGTTTAGAAAAACTACCAGGAATTGGGAAGTATACGGCTAGTGCGATTTGTAGTTTTGCACTTCATCAGGAGATTCCGGCCATAGACACAAATATTTCCAAGATAATTCAGATTCTTTGGTCAGAGTTCAATATAATAGAAACGGCTCATACACTTGTAAAAGATGCATCCGACAGTTGGATCTGGAACTCTGCGATGATGGATCTTGCTGACAGTCTCCGTCGAGGTATCACAATAGAGGGGGATTTACATGAGTTTTTTCCTCCAGAAATATTGCCAAAATTTAAACCAAAAAGAAAAAAGCTGCAGAAAAATACGGATTCAAAATTAGTACCTAATACAGATCTAAAACGTATCGAAGTGGGGATAGCTTGTATTCATAAAGATGGGAAATATCTCATTCAGTCACGCCCCAAAGGAAAAAGTTTTGCTGGATGGTGGGAGTTTCCAGGAGGAAAAAGAGAGAAAGGGGAGAGTTATCGAGAGTGTGTAAAACGAGAAATTCAAGAAGAAATTGGGGTTAATGTTTCAGTGCGACCACATTTTCTTCAGTGTGTACATCAATTTGAAAATGTAGAACTGATTCTCACATTTCATAGATGTCAGATCCAAGCCGGAGAACCAGCGCCACTAGAAAAACAAAAAATAAAATGGGTTCTTCCATCTGATTTTGGGAAAATTAAGTTCCTTAAAACAAATGCAGAAGCGGTAAGAAAATTGAAATCAATGAGAGTCTGAGGTATTTGCATCAGCCTTAAGGCCAATGTCAAGACTAAGGATGTTGCCAAATAAATCAATCTGGAAATGAGATAAACTCATTAATATTACTATGATAAATGAGAAGAAAAATACTTTCATGTGTATAAAATTAATATAGCAATATAACACAAAGTCAGATTTTTGTAAAACAGTGGTTTCATAAAGAATTAAGATAGAAGAGAATGTTTTTTGTTAATATTCAAAAAAATTAAGATTCTGATATTCTCTATTTTGTATCTTTCCTGTACAATTGAAACAACATGGCAAAAAAACGAAAAAAATCTCCAAGCGTAAAGATTCCTTCTGCGGTGCTGAAAAAAGAAGCACAAAAAATGGCAAAGCAGATCATGAAAAAAGAAGAACAAAAAGAGCGAAACCGTATCGCTCGAGAAAAAACAAAGCAGAGAGCTAAACGTAAGGTTGAAATAAAAAAAGATCAAGACTCTACCTGGGAATCGTATTATTATGGAGGCGTTTCAAGAGAGGTCTGGGCTTCTATATGGATTTTTGTGGCTATTACTCTTGTGGCATTGTTTTCAAGTCAGGCCTCAGTTGGTCAATCAGTGACTCGTGGGTTCTTATCCGTATTTGGAATGGGAATATGGGTGCTTCCTGTTATATTTGTCGGACTAGGAATTCTGCTGTTTGTCCGAAAAGAAGAGATATTCCCTCCACAGAGAATTGTGGCTCTTATTGGATTTTATATATTTTTACTGGGAATTTTTAACTTACTTGTGCCTCATTCAGAATCACTCTCCGAATCGCATCGATACGGAGGAGCTGCCGGGTTTAGTATAGGATTTTTCCCTCGAGAATACTTTGGGGATCTATTTGCATGGGTCTTAATACTGGCTGGCTTCTGGGTTTCTGCAGTAATCGGTTTTGGGCTTAATCCCATAGAACTCATTCGTCGTTCTATATTAGTAAGACAGAGTGTCGATCGGCAAAAATCTAATACAACAAAATCTTCTATCAAATCACCTGGAATAGAAGTGAAAGGACCAAAAATAAAGAAAGAGAAAGTAAAAGAGTCAAAGGTAGAGACTAAAAAAGAAGTAAAAGGACGATTTAAAAATGAATTAGAAATTGTGGATTCAAGCATCCATCAGTCAAAGGTAAAGCCAAAAGAAAATACGATAAAGGTTGAGCCAGAGGATGAATTAACAAAAAATAAAAACCAAACATTTGGAGAGTGGGAACCTCCAAGTCTTGATATATTGAGTGAGGCGAGTGCTACCATAACTGTTAATGAAAAAAAATTACGAGAAAAAGCAGAAGCAATAAGAGACAAGTTAGAGCAGTTTGGCTTGGAGGTTACTATGAAGTCCGTCCATGTGGGGCCAACGGTAACACAGTTTACGCTTGAGCCTTCACCAGGGGTGAAGCTCAATAAGATTACCGCTCTCAAGAATGACCTTACGCTCGCCCTTGCCGCTCCAAGCTTGCGGATAGAAGCCCCTATACGAGGACAAAAGCTCGTGGGGATAGAGATTCCAAATAAAAAACGGGCTACTGTCTCGATGCGCGAAATTCTCGAATCAGAGGCCTGGGAGAAGGAATCAAAGAAATCCAGACTTACCTTAGCTCTTGGACGAGATGTAGCTGGGAAACCAGTGGTTGCCAATCTTGCAAAAATGCCACATCTCCTTATCGCGGGGAAAACAGGTTCTGGAAAATCAGTAGGAATGAATGCATTCTTAGTTTCACTACTTTGGCAAAATTCTCCAGATCAGCTCCGACTGATTCTTATTGATCCAAAACGAGTGGAGCTCAAGCCCTATGATAATCTGCCACATCTACTGACTCCCGTAATTGTAGAACCAGAAAAATCAGTTTCAGCCCTCGCCTGGGCAGTAGCAGAGATGAATCGACGATACAAAAGGTTATCAGAAAAAGGGGTAAGAAATCTCGAAGAATACAATGAAAAATTTCCAGAAGAAAAAGAACCTTTCATCGTTATAGTAATTGATGAATTAGCCGATCTAATGATGGTGGCAGGAAAAGATGTAGAAGCGGCAATTTGTAGAATAGCACAGATGGCACGAGCGGTTGGAATGCATCTTATTGTCGCAACACAACGTCCATCGGTTGATGTCGTGACAGGTCTGATAAAAGCCAATCTGCCCGCTCGTATTGCCTTCAGAGTAAATACAGGGATTGATAGTAGAACCATCATTGATGGGATTGGGGCCGAGGATCTTCTTGGATTTGGAGATATGTTATATCTTGACGGAAATTCTGGGGATCTATCGAGAGTTCAAGGACTCTATGTCTCGACCGAAGAAGTTGATCGAGTTACAAACCATATCAAGATCCAGTTCCCTGAAATGATTGCCAATGATGAAATAACAGAACAATCTATCGAAGGAATGGCAAAAGGAGGGGTTCTCACCGCAGGGATGGATAAGGATGTTTCAGATGATGATCTTGATGCAAAATACGAAGAAGCAGTTCAAGTTATACTCGATACTAACAAGGCCTCTGCAAGTTATCTGCAAAGAAGGCTGGAGGTTGGTTATGCACGTGCTGCGAGGATACTTGATCAGATGGAGTCTCGTGGGATCATAGGACCTGCGCGTGGAGCAAAACCACGGGAAATCTATGGAAGAAATGAATAAAAAACTAGTAGACATGGTCATACCAGCTTTCATTTTCTTTCTCTGAATCTACAAAACTCACAGTTGTTTCTGTCATCTGATTAATATCTACAAGGTGAATTTCATTTCCCAATTGTAAAGACTTAAAAGTTTCAGAGCTAGGATCAAAAAAAACTCTTCGACGAATTTCTTCATTTGTTAAATCTTTGAGTGTTAATACCTTAGTTTCACCAAGAGATCTTAACTCTAATAATGAGAGTTCTAGTTCAGAAATTTTGAAAGGATTTTCATCTATGACAATATCGTCACCAGGCTTAAGTTTTGAAATTTCAGACTCTTTTGATGTTTTTTTCACTTTTAAAAAAATTAAGTTAATCATTCTCTTAATATTGCTCTTGAGGTGATAGGTCAAATATATTTGATAATTCAGGTTAGAAATAAATCATATAATCTGCTATAATAAGAGGAAATGCCAAAACAAAAATACGACATACTTACATTTGGATCCATCGTGGTCGACATAATAGTCAGAGTTCCTGAGGATAGTCCAACACGATTAGATATCGAGGAGGGGATATGGGAAATTCCATTGGGAGATAAGATCCGAGTTGATGAGTCAGTTATGAGTCTTGGTGGTGGATCTGGTAATAGCAGCACTGGATTTCAGCGACTAGGGCTTAATGCAGTTCCATTTGGAGTAATTGGAGACCAAGCCAACCATAAATTTATCCTGCACGAATTAGAGGCAGCAGGAGTGGATACATCGCATCTAACAATAGCAAAGGACCAGTCATGTAGTTTTTCAGTCATCTTAAATTCACATATAGGAGAACGGACCATATTTCATAAGCGGACAACTTGCTGTGATTTCGGTAATACAAAGGCAATAGAAATGCCAAATGCACGCGGGGCCTATATAGCACATCTGTATGATTGCAGTGAAAATTTAATTTTTGAAACGGAAAAATGGAAAAAATCGAATGGAAATACTCCTGTTTGGGGTTGGAATCCAGGAAAAACACAATTTAAAAAAGGATTAGAATATTTCAGAGAAATTCTTCCGTCAGTGGATGTTCTTATTCTTAATAAGGAGGAGGCAGAACAATTTACCAATTTAAAAGCTACCAAAATTTCATTAGAAGGAAAAGAATACGATCAAGTAAGGTGTGGGGAGCTAATTTCGGTACCATCTCAGACGGAGATATCACATTTGTGGGACATGCGAGAAATTGCCAAGCATTTTATGGAAGCAGGAATTCATACAGTAGCAATAACAGATGGAAGT
>JABAZT010000021.1:1662-2881 GCA_018608565.1 Candidatus Altimarinota bacterium | reverse complement strand
GATGGAAGTCGTGGGGCTCAGATTTTTGATTCAAATCAGCATTATTTTTCTCCTTGTCAGATTGGGGAAAGGGTAGATACCCTAGGAGCTGGAGATGCATTTTCGGTGGGATTACTTTCGGCACGAATTCATGGTCACGATCTCAAAACACAGATCCGATGGGCCAATGAAAATGCCAACAAAGTCATCCACTATGTAGGAGCACAAGAGGGGCAGTTGACGCTTGATGAGATGAAAGCTATCGTGGCGGGGTAGTTTTTTGCGATATATAGAAGTGTAGTCTTAATGTTATTTCAGGAATCACGTTATTAAATAGCGCTTTTTATGATGTAATAGAAAAAAGTAAATAAAGTATTGCAAGTACCTAAGAAATAGTGTAATATTTGTTTTAATAAATTTGTCAAACAATGAAAAAAATAGAAAACAGCTTGGTGATACTTTCCTCTCTTATGTGTGTATGTTCAATTTCACTTAGCATCCAAAATGTAGATGCTCAAGACTTAAAAGCTTCAATATTAGAGCCAACAGTAAATGAAAATAAAAAATCAGAAGAAAAGAAACAAGATCCCAAAATAGAATCAGAACAAACAAAATTACAAAAAATACAAAAGCCAAAAGTAGAAAAGATAACACTGCCCGTTGATTTTTATGAAGGATTCAATATTCCGATAGAGTTGGTAGACCAAATACTCGATCCAAAATATTCGAAAAAATCAGGGACCGTGACGGGAGAAATACTAAACGAAATAAACCACAAAGTAGAAAGTCATCAACTACGATCCCAAGGAATTAAAGAACTCATTGGGGTTGGAGTTTCAAATTTTGCACACTCAACTGAATCTAGGAAACATAATGTTTTTAATGCTATTACAAAATACGATGGACAGATTGTTCATCAGGGGGAGGAGTTTTCATTTAATGCATTACTCAAAAGCGCGACAGCAGAAAACGGATTTGTACTTTCCAAGGTAATCCTCGGAGGGGCTAGTAGATGGGGTTGGGGAGGTGGGGTGTGTCAGGTTTCAACGACATTATTTAGATCTATATTTAATGCAGGACTCCCGGTTACGGCACGACGAAATCATTCTTTTCCAGTTAAATATTATGATCCACAAGGATTCGATGCAACGATTTACCTTGGACAACAGGATCTTAAATTCCTTAATACCACCCCTGGAGATGTTATGATTCAGTTTGTTGTGGCGGGAGATGATTTTAT
>JABAZT010000021.1:0-1652 GCA_018608565.1 Candidatus Altimarinota bacterium | reverse complement strand
TAATCACATTTCTTTACGGAACCAAGGATCGAAACACAACCGTTGAAGGCCCATACCGAAAAGGAATGACCTATTCGTGGAAACGTGAAATCACAAAGGGAGAAGATATAAAAGAAGAATGGCTTCATTCCTACTATAAGCCCGAGGTTCGATAATCAAAAATTACTTCTTCTGAGGCTATATGAACTGATTTTCAGTCAAGTACCGAAGGATTATCTCCACACATTCATCGACTCCTTGTATTGATGGAAAAACTTCAATTTCAGGATTTTCAGGAACTTCATATGGGTCTGAAATTCCTGTAAAATTTTGTATCTCTCCAGATCGAGCCTTAGCATAAAATCCTTTTTGATCACGCCTCTCGCAAACCTCAAGAGGAGTATTCACATATACTTCTATAAAATTCTCTACTTTAATTCTAACTCCATCTCGTTCGGCTTTATAAGGAGATATAAAAGAAGCCATGACCGCCACATTATTTCTAGCAAGGAGCTTCGCCACAAAACCAACTCTTCTAATATTTTCATCTCTATCCTTTTTACTAAAGCCTAAATCTTTAGTCAGAGATTCTCGAACAATATCACCATCTAGAAGTTCTGCTCGAATGCCTTTATCTTCAAGTATTTCATACAACCTATCAGCAATAGTACTTTTTCCTGACTGGGAAAGACCAGTAAACCAGAGCACAAATCCTTTTTGATTTTGATATGGATTATGCTGATGACGACGATAAAAATCATCAACCAGTACATTTTTTCGCTGTGTTAGGATTTCATAAACCTCCGGTCGAATAACATATTCTGGAGGGAGTTCCTTATTCTTTATCATGGCCCTAAGTTGTGTTCCACTGAAGTGGGTTTGTTCTTCTGGGTCAGGGCATTCTTCGATAAAGCAATGTTTTTGCGTTGTTTTAGAAAGAATAACTTCAGGAAATTTTAGGACGGTAATTCCAAGCTCTGCCTCAGTGAATTGATCAAATATTTCTTGGGCTTCATATGGACCATAATAATTACCAACTCCAGCATGATCTCTTCCAACAATGAAATGGGTGCATCCATAATTTCGACGAATCAGTGCATGGAATATAGCCTCTCTTGGACCAGCATAGCGCATTTTGAGTGGAAGGATGCCAAGAAGTACTTTGTTCTTTGGGAAATATTTTTCAATTAAAACTTCATAGCTTTTAATAATATATTCATCCTTAAAATCTTCGAGTTTTTTTTCACCAATGACAGGTTGAATAAATAATCCATCAACCTTTGAGAGAGCGGCCTTCTGAAGAAATTCATGACCTCTATGTGGAATGTTTCTTGTCTGAAAGGCGACGATAGTATTCCATCCTCGTCCCTGAAAAATTCGTCGTGTTTCAGCGGGAGTGAAATTATGTTCTGGAAAAATAGTTTTATTATTATTGATGAGAAAAATATCCCCACCCACTAAAAATTCTTTCATTTCATAGACATATTCGACCCCGGGGTGGAGTTTTTCAGTCGTATTAAAAACATCATTAGCCCAAGATTCCTTGTCATAAGTAAATACTTCTGGATTTTTTAGAAGTGCAAAAGGATGATTATTCTCATCTAGCAATAGAACTTCATCCTGTCCCTCCATTACTTTTTTTTCTGCCATATCAATATCAAGCGTAATCGGGA